>NZ_JBNDML010000005.1:0-339910 GCF_050436565.1 Paraburkholderia sp. GAS42
TCCGCGCCCATTTCGAGCCCGGATACATTTGCGCAGGCCCTTCTATCTTAGGTCACACATTGAGGTTGCAAAACTAAGGCTGACCATACATTTTTGTGGGCGCATGATTCCTGCCCACACTTCTCCTCACATTTGCACAGCAGGCTCTGGCGGCGCGTTTCAAAGTCGCGCGCGCATCATTTCAGCCTGAACCCGCTATCTACCAGCAACCCGATAACTCGCTGGAGCTTTACACTTCAGCCGCTCTACCCCCGGGGAACGAGGTTACGCAACCTGTTACGGCGCTCGGCAGTGACGGACGATGCGGCGAGCAATCCGTCTACCTCAGCGCGCTCCTGGGGTGAAGCGGTATAGCACCGCTGGATGAAGCGTTCGAGAAACAGCATCGCACTTTCGTCAATGCGACGGAGTCGGAACTGCGTGTTGTAGTAAGCCCGGTATTCCTTGTTCGCTCTCAAGTCCTGGATATAGCGTGCCCGGAGGGCAGGGTCGGGGATATCTGCGGGATCGATCTCGCCCGTCCCGTAGACCCTGACCCCCGAGACCGGCGACGGGACACCTCTCACCGGATCCTTCGCCTGATCCCAGGCAGGGTCGATATGCTGATCCAGTTCGGCAAGAAACGTCAGCGACGCCGATAGCGCGTCCCGGCAGGATGCTGCATGAGAAGGTTCCGCATCGCGCTGGGCGGCTTCCACCAGATCGAGTGCCTGGTGAATGAGTCCCGGGTCCTGCTGCCTGCTGAACTCAGAAAATTTCTGCTGGATCTCTTTCTCGAGCGCTTCCATATCAGTCTGCCTTTCATTCCCTTCTCTGCGCAGGCACGGACAGACACGTACAGGCTCCGCCGATCGAACGAAGCGCAGAGATCATCCAGATGAGTTTCAGCATCCGTTCGAGCTTGACGTTGCGTTCACGCTGGTCTTTCCTTTCGCCTCGCCTTTGACGGTCGTCAGGGTATCGGCGTCGGCTTCCAGAGTATGGACCTGGGAAACCGGCGCAAAAGGATGTACACCTCCGCTGCCGACCTTGTACTCGTGCGGAATGTTCAGAGACACACTGCCCGGTGCGTAGGGGGGCCCCGTTGTTGTGCAGTACCCGGAGTAGGCACAGTCATCGTTCAGTGTCTGTGTACCCTGACCCGCTACTACCGTATTGGTGACTGGAAGATCGGGACATGGCACGCCACCACCACCGGCACCGCAGTGTCCGGTCTTGAACGGGTTGCACGAGTACTCACCCGCAGTGGGAACGCCGTTGACATCCATCTCGTGATAAACGACGTTGTAGAAGTTTACGTTGTCTGGCAGAAGATACGGCCGCATCCGTATGCCGACATTGGGATAGCCCTTGTCGTGCTGCATGGCGCCCGTGCGCGCCATGAACACACGCGAGGGCGCTATGATCTGGAACGTTATGGCGGCAGTTCCCGCAGTCACGATAACTGCCTGCGCCGTGTCCGGGGCCTTGAGGACTACCGAGGGACCCGTAACCGCAGACAGGCTGCCGCCCGTCGTCGTCCATGTTGTGCTACCGCCGGTGTAAGTGAGGTCTACCTCTTCACCCACACCGATGTCGGTACGCGTCCGCGCACCGGGAGAGGTTTGCACTGTTTCGCTGATGATCTTTTCCGAAGGTTGCGGGCGCTTCTTCAAAATGCGGTAGAGCACATAGATCAGCAACAACAGCAACAGCAGCGCGACGACAACAGCGACGATGATGACAACGGTGGTGCTGACGAAGAAAACGCTGCCGCCAATGATGATGATGACGGTTCCGCCCACGACGATCACCGAACCGCCTACCAGCGCAACGAGCGCGGCCAGCAGGGCAAACAGGGCTGGCAAAGCCGGGCCGAGATACGCCGGGCTGGGTGCGAGGGTGGGCGTGGGATTGAATGTGCCCGCCTCGTGCGCGGGTGTTCCGCCGGTGATGAAGCTGACGATATTGCTGACGATGCGACTGACGAAACTGTTGATTCCGTCCAGAACACCCTGACCAAACCGAACCAGCTGGTCCACGGGACTATCGATGAGTGCATGGACGTGCGTGATCACCTGATCCAGCGCGTTGGTCAGCGCATCGACGGCGGACTGGACGAAGCTGCGCACGACCTGCACCGCCTGCGTCAGGGCCTGAGTCACTTCGCGAACCTTGCCCGTGATCAGCTGGGTAACCTGCGCCACGGAGCGGCTGACGTGATCCACGATCTGCGATGCCGTGGCGGAAATGCGCTCGAGAACGGAAGCGAGAATCGCTGAAGACCGCTCCTGAAAGATCTGGATGATGGTCTTGTTGTTTTGAACGGCTTCGTCGGCTGCTCCCCCGGGCGCTGGATTGCCGGCGCCGGCGGGTGCGGGCGCCGCGCCTCCCTTTGCCTGACTCTGCGGGACAAGCGACTGAAGGTGCTGGTCGCGATTGGAATGGATGGCGGAGATCGCATGCTGCTGCGCCTGGCCAATCGCCTGGTGAGTCATACGCTCCAGACGGGCGATCATCGGCAGTACGGAGCCATTGAAGATCTTTTGCAGCGCCGAGATAACCTGCGTAGCCACTCGCTGCAGGGTTTGCGCGACAACGCGGATGACTCGCTGAATGGCGTTGCCGACTTGTGCCAGCGCGGCATCGGCAAGCCTCTCGAAGACGCCGATCATGGAGGTGACCAGCTGCTGCCCAAGACTCAGGGCGGAGCTGATGAGGGACCGAAGGCGCGGTAACCCGGAAGTGACAACGTCCGCACCGCGCCGCAAGACACCGCCAATTGCTGAACGAATCTGCGCCACGCCTGGAATGTCAGGAAGCGGGAACCGATTCACCACACCGGTGATCCCGTCGGCAATGCCGCGCACGCGCTCTTGCACAGAACCGATGGTGGTTTTGACGGCACCCTCGATTGTCCCTCGTACGCGATCGGCCTGCGTTCGGGCCGTGCGGGCCGCATTCACCACCACGACCTGAGCGGACTGCACGACGCCGGCAGCGGCGGCGGAAATCTCTGCCTGTGTGCCCGAGATCAACCTCCGAACGCCGGCGGAAGACTGCCCAAAGAAACTGGCAAATCGACCGCGGAGGCCGCCGAGCACCACGCTAACGTTCTTGCGGTTCGTGTCCGCGATCTTGAGTATTTGCGCTTCACTGCGGGCTGAGTCCGCTTTGATCAGATTGGCCTGATCCACTGCGTTTCCATTGATGAGCGCGTTCGCCGCAGGCGCGCTCGCTGCCGCTTTCGCTGCGGCGGGTCCGACTACCGCATCGGCCGGGGCCCTTCCGCCGCCATCGGAACCGTTGTTTTCGGAGGAGTCGGGGAAGCCCGATGGGGTGAACGAGGGAACAGGATGGCGCTCGACGGTTGCCAAAGCAGTGGCTTCTTCCTCCTGGTGGCGTTCGCGTGTGTGCGGCTGGGCCTCGTCGCTGGCTCGCGGCTGATCAGAAGGCAGCGCGGGAGTTGCATGCGCGACTGCTGGGCGGCTAGCGGGGGGCGCGGTCTCCGACGTACCGTCGGCGTTCCGCGCGGCGGGCTCTGCCTCTTCGGAGTTGTACAGCAGTCTCAGGACGGCGCGGTTGCCGCTGGTCGATTGCAGCCGCTGAATTTCGGCAATACGGGCCGCAGTGCGACCTTTGCCGGTGGAACTCGCGCCAGCGGTCAGGCGCGATCGATCCATGCTGTGCGTTTGCACGTTTCGCGCGAGTTCTGCCTGCAACGTACGCGGCTGCGAACGCGCGTCCGGCGTGCGGTTGGCCGGACGGTTCTCGCCGACGGTTCCAACCTTTCCCATGACCGAAACTCGCGCCGCTCCGAGCATCTCGACTCCTCGCGCCGGGCTGCCACAGTGATCGGCCGTGATGCCCGTTACGGCAGTATGAAGAGGTGTCCGGTTTCTCGCAATGGGTCCCTGGTCAGCGGTGCCTGGGACTTCAACGACTGGGAAGCCACGCATGCGCAACTGTGCGCTAGACCACATACAGTACCGGCTCGGTCTGGAGAAGCCCGCACTATCGCCTATTGTCTGCATTATCCAAATCAAGCGCTTCAACCATCGGCGCGCGACAGGTTTGCTGACAGGATGAGAAATCTATGCGGAATGGGTCACTTCAACAGGTCGAGCGTGGCGATGACGTCAAGACGTTGCAGCAATCACTCCGATTGGAAGCATCAAGCAACCGGATGGCTCACAAGCCGATGGTCTTGATGGCGCGCTCCACCATGCGCGCGGCGGCAGAGTGTTCCGAACAGGTTAGCGAAGGGTCGCCGTCTGGACATCCGTTTGATCTTTACGACAATCGCAAGGACCGCGAAGACGCATGTCAGCGCGGAGTCACATTAATTCCGGAATCATCCGGCGACCGGACCGCATTGCGGAGCCAACCCGATGGCCACTCCTGCTATCACTAACGCGCCTGTCATTGAAGCCGAGCCAGGCACTTTCGACGAGCTCATTTTCAAGCGCGATCTCAATGAAGTGCATCTGCTATTGGATTTCATTTCCGGTCGGCCCGATGTCCATATCACGGATCTCGGCGACGTCAGGTTTCCGGACCGCAATGGTGCCAACGGCGCTTTCCTGTCGGCGTACCAGCTTATAAAACGTATCTGCGAAATGCGTTATCCGCCACAGGCTGTGCAGGACGCGACAGACAAGGCGGACAATTCGGCGCTACTTCTGTCTGTGAAAGACAAATTGAACGCGATCGCGTATCCGGCTTCCGGCGTGACGATCGCTTATACGTACATTTTTCTTGCAGAAACCGATAAATCCAGACGCGGTAACACGTTGCGCCGGAGCCCTCAGACGCGCGGCTCCGTCGCCGAAACGGCGTATCCCGGCTTGATTGCAAGCGCGAAGCGATTTCGCTACTTCCATAAAAGCGTCGCGTGGATGGGTGCTCTCCTTACGCTGTTCGCGGCGTTACTGTTGTGGCTGGTCGTGTACGGCGTGCAGTTGACCTCGCGGTTCGAGGAAGACCAGAAGAGCGCGGCCGACATGACCAGTCAGATCTACGTGGAAGTTGACAAGGAAAATGCAGCGTCGCCTGTCGCGCAGCAAACGCACGACAGCGTTCCAGCGCGGTGCCACGCGGACAAGATCGACCAGCAAAGTAATCGGATCAAGCTGTTGTGCAACCAGTGGTCCTACTATCAGGCGCGCTACGACAAGTCGATCAGCGACGCTGCGATGTTTGCGAACCGATGGCCATCAAGCTGGCTGATGAAGCCATTCCCGACTTCGCCAGGACTGGAGGCAAAAGGCGACGACGGATATGTCGCGAAGCAGGAGAACATCCAGTCGATCACGCTGGTGCTTTCCGCGTACGCGAGCTACGTGTTGCCCGTGATGTTCGGCGTGGTGGGCACAATGGCGTCGTTTCTGCGCGACATCGGCAACCGCATTACCGGCAGCCTGCTCGCGCCACGCGACGAAACGCTCGCCATCATCCGCCTGATTATCGGCGCGATTGCCGGGCTCGCGGTCGGGCTGTTCTTTACGCCAGCGTCAGTCGCGGCCCAGGTGAGCTCCGGGGCCGGCGTGCTGACGTTGTCGGCGTCAGCGATTGCGTTCCTCGCCGGCTATGGTGCCGACGGGTTCTTCAGGATGATCGACGCGATAGTCACGCGCGTGTTCAGCCTCGATCATCCCGACAAGGCGCAGACAACCAGGTGAAATGCACGTGTCGCGGCGGGGCCTCGCTAGCGGCGAAAGTCGGGGAGGTGTTGTAAGCCGCGAGGCGGAAATACGCTGGATTCCTGACCTGCCCATGAATTCCGAGTTCGATCGCGCCTTTTGGATGCGCCACTTTGAGTCAGGTGGTGTCGACGGCTGCGTTCTAATGTCGGTGCTGCCACCACCAACCGACAACAGGAATCAAGATCGTTGCCGACAACCACTGCCAGTTTGCTTTAGCAAATTTCGTTACTCGTTGAGCGGGCGTCACCGTAACGAGGATGGACTGACTGAACGTTCGAATGGTTCGGTGGGCGGGCGCGCCGTCCACGGTGACGAGTGCGTCCAGGTTCACGCAAAGATTGAACTCGCCAACCGTCTTCGGCTTGACGGTCCAGAGCCAGATGGTCGGCTCGTTGCTACTGATGGCCTGTGTTTCCAGAGAGTTGGCGGTGATATCGAAGTCGGAGCCGGTAAGACGGGCGCTCATGCGATTCGAAATCCTGACCTGCGCGTATTCCACTACGCCACGGGCGGTGATCAATTTCGCTAGTGCGGCCGAAGGCAGGTGTAGATCAAGAACCAGTTCTACCCTGGCGCTATGGTCGATGTTGATGGGGTTGGGCGAATTGAATGCGATGCCGCCAAGCGGCATCTTCGCGATCGCTTCGTCGACTGAAGAAAAAATGGATGGCGGCGTTGGCGACGCATCGTCACGGAATGAGTCTGGTGGACACGCCGCCACTTCCACGCGGGTATCGAATGAGTCAGGCGCGCGGCTTGCCGGTCGCAGTGGTGGCGCGCCTGAATTTCGACGTTTGAGTCGAGGCAACGCCAGGCCTAAAGCTGCAATCAAGGCGAGCGCAAAGGCTACTAGCTGTGTCCATCTCATGACTGCCTCCAGGTCAGGTCTCCAGGTTCGATCTTATGCCCTGGTTCCGCTTTATGGCAGCACGCTTGATTTACTCTACCTGAACGATTGATGAATCGACATTTTCAACAACGCGGCGTACTTGAGTGCCCTGCGGCCTTTCGAGAAGGGTCCCTCACACACACCCGTTGACGTGGCTCTGTTTACCATCGCGCCTCGCGTGCGGATTGTCGCGGTGTTCAGTCTAGCCCGTCGACAGCAGCGCATGAGCAAATGTCGGCGACTTCTAGAAGCGGTGGCGCAGGCCAGCCGTCACAGCGATCTGACCGTTGTTCGACGAAGCGGCGCTGAGACCGTTAATGTATGCAACCATGCCAGAACCTTCGTTGACAAGCTGATATTCGCCTTGCAGATACACGTCCGTGCGCCTGGATAATGCGTAGGCAGTCTGCAGGTTGAATTGATTCCAATGCATGTGTACGCCTTCGATGCTTCCCCGTGTGTACGTGTACGAACCGGCAACGGTGAGAGCCGGCGTTAAGGAATAGCGGGCATTCGCTTCGATGTTCTGAAAACGACTGCTGCCGCCGCCAAGGTCGACGCCACCTGTTACCCCCGACTGACCGCCGCTGATGCCAGGGTCATCTCTCAGGTTTGTTTGCGAGTATGCAAGGCCTGCCGTTATCGGGCCGAACGTGCAGTTTGCGCCAGCGCCCCACGTTTGCTGGCGGCCAGCGAGGAATGTGTTGTCGCCGGAAACGGCACCGCTCGCGTTGAATGTTGCGCCCGGATTCGTGTTGCTGTTCAGTTGAAGATAGGCGGCTGCGATATTCAGGCAAGCGTAGTTGTACGCCATGCCAAAGCTGTATGCGCGGTTGTTCGTGAATTGACCCGCCGCGTTCGAGAAGCCGTACAACGCGCCGAACTTGAAACCGGCGAAGTTCGGGCTCTGATACTTGACCGAATTGTTGATGCGGAACGAATTGGTCAGGTTGTCGTTGTCGAACGGATGGGCGAACTGCGTGCCGCCATATTGCGTGCCCGTCAGCGACAGCGGGCCGACGTAGTCAACCATGCTGTCGTATTGACGTCCGAGAGTCACGCCGCCGAACTGGTCGCTTGCCAGACCCACGAACGCCTGACGGCCGAACTCGCGGCCGCCTTGCTTCAGCGTACCGTCGTTGATGCCGAAACCGTTTTCCAACGTGAAGATGGCTTTCAGACCGTCGCCCAGATCTTCGGCGCCGCGCAGGCCCCACCGGCTGCCGTTCACCGAGCCGCTGGTTTCCTGCCAGTTGCTGTGGCCATGCTGGTTGTTCGTGTAGGTGATACCGGCGTCGATCAGGCCGTACAGCGTGACGCTGCTTTGTGCGTGAGCGGCGGTAGCGAAAACGCCCGACAGGGCCGCGACCATGAGAGCCTTTTTCATCTTCGCAACTCCGATAACAGGATGGGTCCTGGAAGCCGAGGCTTGAAGGAGACTTCATGCGATCACTCAAGAGCCGAAATTCATGTGAAGCGGTAGATGACCCAGACGTCTTCGCTTCCGGACGGGTAACTGTAGAGCCGTTGTCGTGGGAAGACATGTCGGGTTGGGACTCTGACGTCTCGCTTTCGCGCGCTCCTGATCGATACGGGATCGTCGGGGCGTTTCTAACGCCTATTAATAAGCCAACCCGGGACGAAAGCACAGTTTTATTTCTTCGCCGTGTGGCGTGATTGTTGAATTTCCCCGGATCGACTGAGAGAAGGCGGCGTGCTCAATGAACAGCAAGGAGAAGCTGGATCATCAAAGGGTGTGCCAGCACCTTCACGCCGTCTGTTCTACGGGAACATACCGACTCTTGACTTCCAAAGTATGTCGCCTACATTGAACCTGGGGCAGGCTGAGCGTGGTTCTCAACTCTGCATTCCCGGCTCTATCGAAAGGGGCCGTCGCCTTGCGCGCTCCGCTAAGGCACCGACGAGATTCGCACGAGGAGGCGCACGATGCCAGACGGTGCTCTAGTGCAGCAGGCAGTTCGAGATGCGTTCACCCTTGGCTGGAGTCTTGTCGAGTTACAGGGCCGCGTATGCGTCGAACTCGGCGAGGCCGAGCAACGTGGAATGCGCGTCGCCAGTCTCTGGCGGGTTTCCCTTTACAAGATCAGCTCGCTTCAGCAACGCGTCTTTCAAACCAGCACGACGGCGCAGACGGTCTACGAGCCAGAAAAAGATATTCCGAAGTATCTTTACCCGGCTGACGGGAGCGACGACTACACCAAATTCGGAATCCTTCCGGGGACCAATACCGAGCAGGACATGCTGCCGGATTTCAAGCTCTACGATGTCACTCGTCGAGCGATCAATTGCCTGTCGTTGCTCTATGTCAGTCCGGAAGAGAGCCTTAACCCGGGGCGAATCAGCCAGCTTCAAGGGGAACTGGCGCGGCGCGTCAAGGACGAAGCCGTTCAGGGAACGTCGTCACCGGCCGTTCAGGCGCCTGAACAACCTCCCGGCGAGGATGCGTCCACCGCCGCGGACAAACCCGATCAGTCTTACGCGAAAAGCCAGCTCACCACGCTTCTCGGCAAGTTTCTCAACGCCTGGGACGGCTATCTGCGCGAGCAGTACTACGTGGGTGGAATGATTCCAAACAACGGACTGGAGCTGGTCGCGTATGAGGCTGGCCGCTCGATGGCCTCGCTCTCGTGGAACGTCACCATCGGCACCCTCGAGCAGGAGAGGGAAGACCAGCGGGCGCTATGTGCAAGGCAGGCAACGGGCACAGTGCCGGCGACACCCGCCGCGCCACCTCAAGCTCCGCAGCGCGACGACGCAAAGGAGAATGCGGTCCGAACCGCATGGGCTTCGGCTTTCAGACCTGAGTTCATTATCCGGCTGCAGCACGACGTCGTGGCATTAAGCGCGGCGCTCGACGCCGCCTATCACGATGCGCATTCCGGAACGCCTCCGGCAGCCGGGTCGTCCGCGCCGGTTGGCCGCGATCCTGACCTGCCCAGTGAGTCGATTTGCGCGGTCAAGCAGAGCATCGAGTTCTGGCGTCGGGCCGTCGAGAACGAGCTTTCGGCCACCTATCCGGAGCAACGCGACCGGTATCAGGACTCTGCGGGGTGGTCTCGTCCGCTGCGAATCGCGCTGACGAAGCAGGTAAACATCTGGCAGACATTGCTGACCGGGCAGCAATCGTTGCGGGCATTCAGTACGGAAAGCGTGGCGCAGAGTCTGATGGAAAGCGTCTGGAACGACGTGCAGAGCGGAATTGCAAATGACTTCACGCAAAGCCTGAAACAGGCTCGCGGTTCCCTGGCAAACCTTGCACGTGAAGCAGGTGATGCGATCGAGGTTGTCTTCAAACAGGCCACCTTCCTGCTATGGCCCATCGGCGTGATCGCCGCGGTGGTGTCGATAGGATTTGTCGTCGTGGCGTTCACGGGCCCCCCGGAAGCGTTGAAAGCAGCTGCTGGGGCGCTTGGGATTACCGGGCTTGGATCGAGTGTGGCGAGCTTCTTCAGGAACGCACAGTTGAGGGAAACCAAAGACCAGCAAAAGAAACGCGTTCTCGATCCAGCGCTCGAGTCGACGAAAGGAGGCGCCGATGGCGAGACACAAGGCGGCCTCGCGAATCAGATCGGAAACACCGCGCACTCGCTTGCAGACGACGTAGTGAATGCATTCAACAAAGGCCTGGAGCAGATCCAGGTGGAACTGGAAGGCTTGAACCGGAGCGTGGGTGTTTCGTATCCGCTGGTCGATTACTTTGCGATGAAGTCGATTTCCGGGCAGACGACCGTCGATTTCCTGACAAAGATTGTATGGACCGGCGACGAGCGGATCAGGGAAATGAAAGCGGTCATGCGGGCTGCGCTGGGTCCGCTGGCGTTGTTTGCAACGGCGTCTTCAACTGCATCCCCTCACGCCGATGCGGGTTCCGGAGACGTCGGCAGCGCTGCCGGGAAGGGCGGGCGAAACGTCACGAAGAGAACCGACGAGGCAGGCGGAGCGGTTGCAACGACCAGCCCGTGATGGGGTTGTCACTCCCGGCTCGCGAAAACCTCGAACATTGCATATCCTTTAGTCAATCTCGGACCGTAAGCAGGTCCACCTCGCCCCGCACCAGCGAATCAATCTGCAACGCCAGAACAAAAGCGCAATCGGCTGGCTATACCGTCGGGGCACGGGCCAGACGTGACAGGAGCCTCTCAAATGAGCGATAGAGACGGATTCGACAGGCCGCTCTCCACGATGTTGATTGAACGGCGCAGCGACGCATGGAAGTCGGGCGTTCATCCTCTCGACCGGCTGGAGGATGGCGCCCTGGTTTCGCGCGACCGTGTGGACAACGTAGCCTGCCGCATCGGCGACGCATCGTGTGCTTCGGCTCATGCGAGGGTGTTGAATCGCTCGAAGCGCAGCGTCGATCCGTCGATGCAGCGTTCGCTGTTACGCCTGCAGATGCGCTATGGCAATCGCTATGTCGGTCAGGTTCTTCACCGCGTTGCCGGCGGCGGCGAAGCCGTGAACGACATGGACGGTATCGAACATTCGATCGACGCGGCGCGCAGTAGCGGTCGAGCGATGGATCACGGCACGCGCACGCGGATGGAGACGGCCTTTGGCGCCGATTTTTCGGGGGTGCGTCTGCACACCGACGCGCATGCCGACGGCCTGAGCCGTTCGCTCAGTGCGCGCGCTTTCACCACCGGCCGCGACGTGTTTTTCCGGCATGGCGAATACAGTCCCGGGACCTCATCGGGCCGTGAACTGCTCGCACACGAACTGACACATGTCGTGCAGCAGAACGGAGACGGCCTGCAGCGCAAGATGACGGTGAGCGAGCCTGGCGATGCGCAGGAGATCGAGGCCGACCAGATGGCGCGCGCGGTGATCGCGCAGGAGCATGCGCAGACGACCCATCGTGAAGCGATCCGGCGCGACCCGGAAGAGGGGCGCCTGGCCGGAAAGGCAACCGGAGATACGCTGCTGCGCCAGCCCGAGGCGGCGCACGAAGACGATGAAGAAAAGAAGCGGTTGCACACGAAGGCCGACCCGGCCGTGGCGTCGCCTTCGGGGCGTCGGATAGTCGCTTGAGCAGAACGTGCATCCGTTCACGTCCAGTATGAGATCGGCCACCGCGCCCCAATAGCGATTCAAAACCGCGTGGTGCTGATCGTTCTTCTAGGTAACCTGCGCTGCCTTCAGGTAAACAGAAGGGGGTGTCGCCATGCGACGTCTCGTTTGTTGTGTTCTGTCGTGCGTGATGTGCGTAACAAATGGGTTCGCACAGTCGGCGAGTTCGTGCGGTGCGTACCGCTATTGCCCGCCGAATCCGGCGTCGAGCTCCGGCGGATCTGCGGGAGCGCAATCGGGAACGTCAACGCAGTCCACCGCTACACCTCCTCAACGCACCGCTACGCCTCCTCAACCCACCGCGCCGACGACGCAGGCACAATCCAATCCGCCTTCCGCCAGCCACGGCGGCTCGTCCGGATCGAGCAGCGCCGGCACCACGGCGGCCATCATCGGTTTGTCGGCGCTTGCGGCAGGCCTTTTGACCTATGCCGTGACCCATTCACACGAAGCGAGCGCGCCATCCGCCGGTAGCGCGCCTCAGCCTGACGAGCCAACCACGAGTGAACAAGTGCCGGTGGCACCGCCGGTGCCGGCGCCGGTGGTACAGCCGGTAGTACCGCCGGCGTTGGCGGCTTCGTCCGTCGAAGATGCGCCGGCAAAGTGGGGCATCGTGCCGAAGCTGTCGGGCATCACGGTCCCTGCGGCGCGCAGGGCGCTCACGCAAAACGGCCTGCAAATTGCGATCGAGACCAGCGAGGCAACGCGAAACGGAAAACGGGTCGCGACCCAGAGCATCATGCCAGGCGAGCATGTGCCTCCCGGCACGGTTGTGTCGGTGACGCTCAAGCCTCCTCCAGTGCACGCTCCGGCAGTTCCCTGGAAGCCTCCATCCGTCGTTCATGTCCCGGATCCGATCGTGACTCCGTCTGTGTTTCCTGTCGAGCTGCCTGCCTCGCAGCCGATCATAGGTCCCCCGCCTCCAGAGCACGAAGTCAGCCCCAGCGTTTCCACGCCTCCAAAGCACGAAGTCAGCTCCAGCGTTCCCCCTCTAGCCATTGGCGGACTCTCATTGTTCGCGCTTGCCGGTGCGCTCGTCTACGGCAGAAAGCACAAACTGCGGCCCAAAGCGACGCCCGTCTACCGCGTCCGCCTGCAAGGGGACTTCGGCTCGCAGACGGCGCGCGTGTCGAGCCGGCGCATGCGCTTGCCGGCAGTCGACGTGAGGCTCGCTTCCGATCCATGGGACGCGCATATGGTCAGTTCGGTCAAACCGGCTCACAGGTGAACAGACCATGTCCAACGCGACTGTCACGCTTGGCACGCTTTTATGGAACGACTCGCCCGGCAAGGGCGCTGCGGCCCTGATCGAGGCCGTCAAGCGCCACGCGCCAGCCAACGTCGCCGGACTGCCGGCGCTTCAATGGAAAGAACTCGCGCAGGCGATTGAAGACCAGGTCGCGACCGGCTTCGATGTGAGTCTCGGCGCGATTCTGGTGCGCTCATGGTGCGACCTCGCCGAGATCCGCGCGGCGGCCGACCCGCGACGCACGCCACCCGACACGACGCGCTCGGTCCCGCTCGTCGAGCATGCGATCGAGTCCGTGCATCACCCCAAGCTGGAGATCACCGTCGAGGGTGTGTGCAGCTTCGATGTCGTGTTCGAAGTGAAGCTCGCGCTGAAGCTCCGCGGCGCATTGCTTTGCATACGCAACGCGCGGATTCGTGAGATCACGCTCGGCGATTGCCACGGCGAGGCGACGTTGTCGGCATACGGGCACGCGCTGCATCGCTATGAACTGGGTTCGGCCCGCTTTCCCGGCCATATTCGCTTCGCAGGCGAGGGCATGTCGATCGGCCCGCGCCACGCGCCCGATGCACGCGACCCCGGCCGCCACCACTGACTTGCGCCGCGCGCTCAAGGCACGTCGGTGCGCACAGTCGCGGGGTTGGCGATAGTGATCATGCCGGCCCACATGCACATGCATTGAGACAGATTGTCGAGCGCCGGGATGCCGCCGATCAGCACCGTCGTGGCGCCTGGCGTCCACGGGCTCACTGTAGCCGGGATACAAGGCATCGGCGTCAGCACGCCGAGCGCTGCGCTTGTTGCGCTCGCCACCGCCGGATTCGCGATCGACATGCACATGCCGAACGAGCCGATGTTGACGAGCGGCACGTGGTCCTGGATCGTTGCGGCAGGCGGCCCTTCCGCCGTCACGCGGTTGACCGGCAACACCGTCAGGCTGGCGGGAGCGACGCCAAACGTGCACTGAAGCAGTGCTCCCATCGAAACTTGTTGTGCCATGGCAGATGCATGCCTCCGTGTTGATGGCGTGATCTCTATCCGGGCGACTGCTGGTTCGCTGCCGGAGTCCAGAGGAGCGCTTCGCATTGATGCCTCATGTCCGCGGGCGAAGGCGTCTGTCCGGTCTCGCGGAACTGGCCGTAGTCGGCATCCGTCTGCGTCAGCACAAGCCGGCTTTGCGGACCGGGAGCCGGTTCGCCGAACACCTTGTGTACCGCGAACGGATTGAAATCCCCGAGGCGATGAAGCGCGGACCCATAGTCGTACGCGAAGCTCACCATGTTCCTGTCATTGTCGGCTATACGTTTCCTGAACAGGTCGATTTCATCGGTAAAGTTCTCTGCGATCGCAATCCCCATGTACCTGGAATTGTTCTTGCGGTTGTTGTTTTCACGGCAAAACGAGTTGTACGAGTGCGTTGCGCTGATCATCACATTGCGTATCGCCTGTCTGTCGACATACATTGCCTTGACGAGGTAGATACTCAGCGTAGCCAGCACGCATGCGGACACGAGCATGTATTTCCACGCGTCGCTATCCAGCTTTTCGATCGCCTTGAGAAACTGCGCGCATCCCTGAAAACGCTCGTCGGGATCGTTGCGCATCGCGCGGCGAACCATTTCCGCAACGCGCTTGCGGATCTTCGGATTGACGTCGCGCGGATCCGGCGCGGGATGGGCGATCTGTTGCGCCGCAACGGCGTCGAAGGTATCGCCGGCGAACGGCAGCCTGCCCGTCAGCGCCTCGAACAGCACGACGCCTGCGGAGTAGACATCCGATCGATGATCGACCGTGGAACTGTCGCGCAACTGCTCGGGGCTCATGTAGGCCGGCGTGCCGATCAGGCGTTCCTTCTGCCGCACCTTGCTGCCCACCTGGGTCGCGATGCCGAAGTCGATGATCCGCGCGAGGCCGTCGTGGTCGACGAGCACGTTGGACGGCTTTACGTCGCGATGGACGATCGCCAGCCGGTGTGCGCGATCCAGTCCAGCCAGCATGCCTTTTGCGATAGCGAGCGCCCGCTTTTCCGGCAAACCTTTACCGCCGAGGCTCGCGATCAGTTCGCCGAGCGACTGTCCATCCACATACTCCTGCACCAGAAAATAGTCGTCGTTGACGTGGAAGTAGTCGACCATCGGCACGACGTTCGGGTGGGCGATCTGCGCCTGATGACGCGCTTCATCGTAGAAGTGCTGCGCGAAATCCGGGTTGTGGGTGAACTCGCGTTTCAGGACCTTGACGGCATAGCGCTTTTCCTCAAGCTCCGCGTTCGTCGCGAGGTACACGCGGCCCATGCCGCCTTCTCCCAGCCGTGCCTTGATCACATAGACGTTGCGCAGCGTCTGGCCGATCAGATCGTCTTCTCGCATTGATCACCCCTTTGCGCCGGTGGCCTGCAAGTAGACTGCGGTGCCGGCGCCGGCCACGACCGGCCGCTGCGGCGCGAGGCCGTGTCCGTCGATGCGAACGCCATGCGGTGTGGAAAGATAACCGGTTGTCAGGATCAACGCGGCGCCATTGCTCAACGGCAGGATGTCCTGCCGGCTGCCTTTGCCGGCGCTTGTGCGGCCGATCGACGTCGCCCGCGCGTTGTCAGTCAGCGCGCCGATAAACAGTTCGGCGGCACTCGCCGTGTGCTCGTCCTGCCAGAGGAACACCGACGTTGCGAGCCGCACTCCGTCGCGCGTGCTGATATAGGGTTGCGCGCCGTCGCGCCCGGTGACAGTCACAATCGGTTGCCCCTTGTTCAGAAACAACATCACTGTGTCGACGGCCGCATAGAAATCGCCACCGCCGCAGCCGCGCAGGTCGATGATCACGGGCAATTCACGTGGCCAGTGCGCGAGGATCGCTTCGACACCGCCAGGCGTCGCGCTCGTGAAGCCTGAAAGACGGATGATGCGCGCGCCACCCGTGATGTATTCGGACAGCGCCGGCGGGTTGACGAGTTCGCGCGTCACGCCGATGCGGCGTGCGGACGCATTTTCGCCGGCGACTTCGAGCATCACCTGCGTGCCGGGCAACCCGCCCGTCCACGCGGCGATGACCGCGAGCGGCTTGCCTTTGACGGGCTGGCCGCCGATCGAAAGCAAACGGTCGCCTGCCTTGATGCCTGCCCGTTCAGCGGGGCTGCCCGGAAACGGATAGCACAGGGTTTCGCCATCGCGGCGCCGTTCCAGTTCCGCGCCGATGCCCGCATAGGTGTTGTTCTGCAGCGCCGTGAAGGCCGCGTATTCGCTGGGTGTCAGAAAGCCGGAGTAGGGATCCTTCGTCGCAAGATAGGCGGCGAGTGTCTGCCCGACGATGACCGCCGGGGCATCCGCGCCGAATACCGCCTGCTCGCTGATGCGCGCGAGTGCCTGCGCATAGAGCTGCAACGCGGCGTCGCCATTCGCGCCGGCGCGCGTCGCACAATCGGGCGGACAGGGCGGCGGCGCCTGAACCGTAACCGACGAACTGACGAGCGGCGTGACCAGCATGGCGAGCAACATGGCCTTGTTCATGGGGCGGCAGGAGCCAGGAATACGCTCATTCCGAGATCGCGAGAATCGCGAGTTTTTTTCTGATCTGCTCGCGCAACGCGTCGGCTTGCTGCTTCGCCTGTACGTCGTTCAGGCTTTTGTCGCGCTGAAGCGCGTCCAGTTGCGCGCGGTATTGCGCGATCTGCGCCCGCGCCGCCGCCGTCTTCTGCTTTTCCTGCGCATTGGTTGCCGCCAGCTGATCGTTTCTTTTCTGCAGGGCGGCGAGCCGGCGGTCGAGTTCATCGCTCGACATCTTGCGGTTCGCGAGGTCGGCGCTCAGCTGCTGCATCTGGTTGTGCAAGTCTGCCTGCAGCGCCTCTTCATTTGAGAGCTCGACCTCCTTCTGGTTCACGCGTGTCTGCGTCGCCTGCACGTCCTGGTACTGGCTGATCACCGTGCAGCCCGAGCCACAGCCTGTGGCGAGGGTCAGCAGCACGGTTGTCATGGTGTGGCGCTTCATCCCGGCACCTTTTCGGTGAAATGGTCGGCCGCCGTCAGATGCGTTGGCGCTGGCTCGCCAGCGCGGCGGTCTGTTGCCTTGTCTGCTCGAGCAGCATCTGTTGATCGCGCAGTTCCTGCGCGAGGCGCGGGTCCTGCAGATTGTTGTCCGCCTGCAGTTTGCGCATGAGGTTGATGGACTTCTCCTGCGCGGCGATCGAGTCGTTCGCGTTCTTCAGATCCGTGTCGAGCTTCGAGCGCTCCTTCGCAAGCGTCTGCTGGTCGATCGTTTTCTGCCCGATCTGCTGGACCACGGTATCCGTGTGCTGCGTGATCGCCACGAGGTCTTTCTTCATGCCGGTGTTATAGCGGGCGGAATCTTCGTTCACGGCCTTCACATAGGCGATTCGCGCGTCGAGGTTGTTCTCGTGGCCCGCAAGTTCCTTGCGATGCTTTTCGAGGTTCGAGGACAGGCTGTAGCAGAGCACGCCGCCCCCTGCCGCGGCCACGCCGCCCACCGCGGCGCAGGTGGCATCGCTGCCGCCTGCGAGCTTGCAGGCGAGAAAGCCGAGGCCGGCACCCGCGACGCCGCATTCCAGCGAGGCGGTCTGCTGCTGGGTGGCACATGCCGCGGTCAGCAACATCAGTATCATTGCCGCGAATTTTCCGGTCATCGCAAGTCCTCCTGCAAACGTCATCGGCACGCTGCGGCGTGCCGCGGTGACTCATCCGGCGGTCAGCAGCGCGATCAGAACGAAGGCGGCCACAACGGCCACCACGATCGACACGGTGGACAGCACCCGCCTGAGCTGCCAGTCCGGACGCCCCGCGGAGGCTTCCAGCAGTCGCGCAAATTCCGCGCAGCCGGCGATGCGCCGTGCGGGATCCTTCGCCAGCGCGCGCATGATCAGCGCGCTCACATGCGCTGGAACCGAACGCTCGCGACGTCGCGGCGCGACCGGCTCGTCACGCAGATGAGCCGCCAGCACAGCAGCCCGCACCGTCTCGCCGCCGCCGCTTGTCGCCTCGAACGGCGGGCGGCCGGTCAGCGTTTCGTACAGCACGCAGCCGACGCTGTAGACATCGGAGCGGAAATCGATAGCTTCCGCACGGATCTGCTCGGGGCTCATATACGCGTTGGTGCCGACAGAGACGCCCGCGCGCGTGCGCCGCTTCTCGCCCGCGGCGAGCGCGATGCCGAAATCGGAAAGCCATGCGTGCTGATGCGCTTCGTCGAGCAGGATGTTCGACGGCTTGACGTCGCGATGCACGATGCCCTTGCGATGCGCGTAATCGAGCGCGTCCAGCACGTCCTTGATCAATGGCAGCGCGACGCTGAAAGGGAGCCGATGGCCGGGACTCGCATCGAGCGCCATCGCAAGCGATCCGCCGGGCACGAGGTCCATTACCATGCAGGGACTCCCTCCGATGCTGAATACGTCGCGCACCGCAACGATATGCGGATGGTGCATTTGCGCGTGCCGCCTGACCTCGTCAATGAAGCGCGCGGTCAACTGCGCGTCGTCGGCGATCATCTCGACCATCACCTTGATCGCCGCGTACTGCCGGTGCCGCTCGTCCCATGCGCGCCAGACGGTGGCCATACCGCCTGCGCCCAACTGACGCTCGACGACATACGGGCCGACGCGCTGTCCGGGCCGCAAGCTCATACATGCCTAGCGAATGCTCGACGGGTCGCGCACGCCGGGCCGGTCGAAGGGTTCATCGCGATGCCGTGGGCCCGCCGCCGCGCCGCTCGAATCGGATTCGATCTTCCTCAGCAGCCAGACCGTTGCGCCGGTCTTGATCCTCGCGCCGTCCTTCAACTCCACGCCGCGGCTCTCGACGAACTCGCCATCGACGAAGGTGCCGTTCGTGCTGAGCCGGTCGAACAGCTCGTAGCGTCCCTGGCGGCAGAGCAGCACCGCATGTTCGTTGGACATCGTGTTGTCCGCGTGCAGCAGCACGTCGCATGGCCGGCCACCTTCGCTCTCGACATACCCTTTGCCGATTACATTGCGGCCTTCGTAAAGCACGAACAGATCGCCCTGTTGGTCCCATGTGAAGGTGACCAGCACGCCCGTGATCTTGCGGCGCGGCAAGCCCTCGCGCGGCGGGCGCGGCGTGCTCTCCGGGCCCGTGTCGATCCGTGTGGGTTGACCGTGCGGTGATGGGTCGTCTGACGAGATCATGGTGTTGTGCGACATGGTGGGACTCCTCTCGACGTTCTCGCTGAAGGACTGCGACCCCGCATCCGCCGCGCTGCGTTCCTGCGCGCGGCTTTCCGCCTCGCAGCGTGGACAGCTCGTCCAGCCTGGATCCATCGGATGTCCTTTCGGGCAGGTGAATTCCGCGCGGCTGCTTCCTGTGCTCTGGTTTTGTCTGCGGCCCCATAGTTTGGCGACAGAGGACCAGATCGATTTCTCGCTCATGACATTCCGCCTTTCGCGCGCTGTGTCGAGCACGCACCGAACGCTTGTGGCAGGCGCGTGCGCTCGATCGAATCATCGATTCCGGCACGATGTCTCATTCGGGTTGCAGTCATCGGTCAACTCCCTGACTTTCACCGCCGTCGGTGCCTGGCTGCACCGGCACCGTTTCCGGACGGCCCTGTCTGTCGGCGCCGGGTCCACCAGGCGCATCACCGGTGACCGTGCGCGGCGGCTGACGGGATTCCTGAGAGGGTCCTGGCGGTCGTTCCTGTGGTTCCTGCTGCCGTTGCCCGGCAGCCATCTTCCTGCTCTTTTCCGGCGGCCGCTTTTGCGCGTGCGGCGATGCCGGCGTGCTGCCGGCTTTCGCCGGGGCGACCCGGCGGTCCAACGGGTCAAGCCGGGCGTTTATCTCATCCAGTTCGGTCTTCATGCGAGCGTAACGCTCGTTAGCCAGATCGCGGTCGCGTTGCATGACGTCTTCCAGTTTCGCAATGCGGATGTCGAACGCGTGTTCCGGTGCGAGCTGGGTCGGCGCCGGCAGCCAGTACAGGGCGAGCGCGCCGACCAGCATGGCGGGCGCGAACACCGCGCCTGCCGCACGTGCGACTGCGCCAGACCAGCTGCGCGGCAGCAAGCCTGGACGGCCTTCGTAGCGCAACACCTGAACTGTCACGTTGTCTTCGCCTCCACGTTGCAGCGCGAGCCTGACGAGTTCGTCGGCAAGCTCCTGCGGTGTGCGCCCGCCTTGCATGACCGCCGCGATATCCGCGTCGCCGACATAGCCGCACAGGCCGTCGGAGCACAACAGGCACGTTTCGCCAGCACGCACGCGCATCCATCCACTCACTTCTACATCGACCTGCGCCGTGTGCCCGAGGGCGCGCTCCAGAATCCCTGCATCGGGGTGGTGCGCCGCCTGCGTGTGCGTCAACAGCCCCGCATCAATCATTCGCTGAACACGGCTATGATCCCTCGTCAATCCGCGCAACCTGCCGTCGCGGCCAAACAGATAAGCCCGGCTGTCGCCGACGTGCGCGAGCATGATGCGCGCGTCGCGGGCGAGCATCGCCACCGCGGTGGTGCCCATCCCATGCGTCGTCGGGTCGGCCGACTGGCTGCGCGCATAAACCTCCGCGTTGGCTTCGCTGAACGCGTTGCGCAATGCCTCTTGCGCCGACGCAAGCGAAGTCAGATTCGCGAAATGCCGCTGCAACACCTCGACTGCCAGCTCGGCGGCGATCCCACCGCCCGCATGTCCACCCATACCGTCGAGGACGACGAACACGTCCGCGGCCGGCGCGCGCACCCAGCTCATGCGATCCTGATTTTCGGTTCGCACGTAACCTGTCTCGGAACGCTGCCCAACCGACCATCGGCTAATCCGGGGTGACGCCGTCATGGTTGGCCGCCGCTGCGTTCAGCGCACATATGCGCAACCTCAGGGCACGCGGTTCCGGTCGCCGCTGCGATGGCTGATCGGTGCGCCTTCGTCGGTGCCGCGCAACTCGAAGGCGGTGCGCCCAAAACGCAATTCGTCGCCGGGCGACAGCGTCCGTGGTGTTTGCGACACGCGCGCGCCGTTCAGAAAGGTGCCATTGGTCGACGCAAGATCGATGAGATAGAGTGTTCCTGATTCATAGCGGATGATCCCGTGGCGCCGCGATACGAAGTCGTCGCCCGTCAACGGCAGCTCGCTTTGCTCATCGGAACCGACATGGATCATCGCGTGCTCGATCGGAAACCGTTTGCCACGCCAGTCGCCGGAGCGGCCGATCAGCCACGCCGAGGGCTTGCCTCGCTGCGGCGGCGGAAAGCTCGCTCCGATCTGTGTCGGCGCGCGTGCTCGGGGTATGTTCTCGGGCAGCGGCGCGCTGACCGTCTCGACCTTGACGACGGTGCGCCGCCTGAAGATCAGGAGCATCCACGCAAGCGCGGCAAGGAGCGCGAGCAACGCAGCGGTCAGACTGCCAAAGGTGATTCTCAATACAGGAGACGAGGAGTCGCTCCAGTTTTTTAACTTGTCGAGCCACGTCTCCTGCGGCGTCGGCGTCACACGGGACGCCGGCCCCTCGTGCTTTGCCTCCGGTGCGGCGATCGGCCCATTGACGGGCACGCTTGCTGCGCTCGCGCCCTGCACCGCGTAGCGCAATATGGCAGCGCCGGGTGCTACGGTCGCGCTTGATGCGGGATAGTCGAACTGAACCTTGAACGCGGGGAGCGGGGCGGTGCCGAGATCGGCTTTGATCAATTCGGATAGCTCCGGGTCCGAATGTGCAAGTACGTACGTGCCACCCGTCGCAGCGGACATATTTTTGAGCGACACCGACCATTGCGGCGCGAGCTTGCCGTAGCCGATCGAATCGATGTGCAACCCTGGTACTTTCGCGGCGTTGATGAGGCTGTCGAGCGATACCCAACTGCCTTCATCCTTACCGTCGGAAATGACGAGCACGATGCTGGACTTCGTTGCGGGATTGTCTTTCAGGCGCTTCACGGCCTCGAGGACCGCGCTGTAGAGCAGCGTCTTTCCGTCGGCGCCGACGTCGGCCCGGATTCCGCTGATCGCGCGCGAGACGGCCTCGGGAGCAGCGGAAAGCGGCTGCAGCCTGTCGGAAATCGTCGATCCGAAGGACAGCAGCGATGCGTTGAGATCGGGCCTCTGAACGGCAAACGCATCCTGTAGCGCGCTCTTGATCGCCGGCAACGCGCGCTGCATCGAACCGCTATGGTCGACACAGACGATCACGGTCGTTGCCGTGTCGGCGGATGCGTTGGTGACAGGCGTGATGTCCGTGGCGACGATATCCTGCTGGTCGGGTGCGGCTCCCGGAAACAGCAGATGGAAAGCGGTCGTGGACGGTTTGGGATCGGCGGTGCGAATCGTCGCAACGACCGAGCCAGGCTTGACCTGTTCAATGGAAACGACTTGCGGGTCGACGGCCAGCACAGCGCCGCTCGCGACAAGCAACACCCCGGTCACTACCGCACGAAGATGGTGCAGCCACCATGCCGCATTGCGCATGGCATGTGGATGGGGTTCGACGGGCATGGCCAACCCTTTCTGGTCTCCACTCAACGCATAACGCGCGGCGACCTGGCATCGTACGTTGCACCGATGCCAGATATATTTATTGAGTGTTTGCTACATCATTGTTTTCACAAAAAACACAGAAATACGATATGGATTGCTAAGTTAGGTTTAGGCGTACCTCATGTGTTTGTCAAGCGTGTTTCTGGACTGGATTTCGCATGAAGTGCCGCATCGTTTTGTTTCACGTGGTGCACGTTAAGGTCCGGGCGCGGACGTGCAGATAATTGAAACAATCGCGGCGCACATTGCACGCGTTAGTAAATCAATGTGCCGGAGGAACCCAATGGTGCTGCGTAGCGCTGTGTGTTGAGTGGTGCGCGGCACTGTGCGGGATCTCGACGCTTTCGTTGTGCATGCCGACGGTTGCGTGACATTGGGTCAGGTATGTGAACCGGGCGCGAGATTCGCGATTCGATTCGTCGTCGCAGGAAGTGCAAGCCAACGCTAAAGCAATCGAAACCACGGAGCGAGAGACGCGATAAAGCCCTTATCGCGCCGCGGAGAGTCACCTTGACATTCACAACGGCATGCTCTATCCATAAATCGTCTCGAAGCCAGCCTTAAAGCTTTAACGGCGTGCAGCAGAATTTCCTTTCGCGCTGAGCCAAACCGTTCCAGTCGTCAATCGCATTGGCCGTGGTCGGCCAGCACGGTCCGCGTGCAAGAAAAGTCAGTGGCGTGTCGCGCCACGCAATACGAGGGCCTTATGATTGAAGACCTCGACAAGACGCTAGCGGCTCTGCTTAGGCGGGAGTTGGCGCCGGGTCTTAGCGAACAGGTTCAGGTCAGCTTCGAAGCACCGGACGATCGCTTTCCTCCGCAATCCGTCACGACGCCCGCGATCGATCTGTTCCTCTATGACGTCCGCGAGAATCTCGATCTACGCAGCAACGACGTCTTCCTCGGCAGGGATGAGGACGGTTCTGTGCATCGGCAACGCATGCCGGTTCGCGTCGACGCGTCGTATCTGATCACTGCGTGGCCGCGCGAAGGGCTTGCGAACCCCGCCGAGGACGAACATCGTCTGCTAGGCGAAGTGATGCGCGCGTTGCTGAGGTACCGGACGCTTCCGCAGGAATTGCTGCGCGGCAGTCTCGCCGCCGGCGACCTGCCGTTGCCCGTCAGCGCATTGCAGCCAGGCCGGCTGCAGAGTCTCGGCGAATTCTGGCAGGCAATGGGCGGCAAGCCCAAGGCCGCGATCAACTACACCGTCACGCTTTCCGTCGATGTAGCCATGCCCGAAGAGGTGCGGCTCGCGACAGAAAGAATCTTCCATTTCGACGCCGTACTGGGCAGACCTGCATGACGGAGTGAAAACGTCGGATCGATTAACCGTTTTGGCAGATATGACTGTAAGGGGACGTGTCTATGTCAAGCGCTACCTATCTTGCCCCTGGCGTATATGTGGAAGAGGTTCCTTCCGCTCAGCAGCCTATCGCGGGTGTGGGAACCAATGTCGTCGGGTTTATCGGCATCGTGCCTTCGACGATCTATATTCCGGTTCCGAATCCTGACTACAACCCGGTTGCCGCGCGCGCGGCGGCGCGGCTCTCGGATCTCGCCGATGCGCCTTCTGGCGGCCCGGAAGATCCGCGCCAGGCGATCGCCGCTGCGGAGGCTAAAAGCAGGGATCTTGCGTTGCTTGACGCTACGCTCAAGGGCATCGAAAAGGATCTCAAAGATCTGAACGACCAGCTGGCGAAGGCCACGACGGACGCCAAAGCGTCGAAGGACATTTTCGACTCGGCGTCCAGAGACGCCAAGGCTGCCACCGACGCGCTCGCCGGTGCAACCGACGCCAACCGGGACGAGCTGACAGATGCGCTGGAGGCAGCCAAGGCAAAACTCGAGCCAGCCATGAGCAAGAATCTGGCTGATGCAGACGGGGTAAAGCGACTAAAAGGCCTCGTTCGTGACAAGCAGACAGAGCAAAAGAATCTTAACGACAGACTGATTGCGCTCAAAGGGGAACTTGCACCGCCAACGCCGCCAACGGATACGACCCCGGGCGAAGCCGAAGCCCCATCCACCACGGATTCGACGCCGGCATCCAAACCCGTTCCCAAACCCGCGCGCCCGCCCCGTTCGCTGGAAAAAGAGGACGACACCTTCGAGGACGCAGAGGGCGTCGACGTGTCCGGGTCGCGCTCTGTCCTGCAGCCGTTCATGCTGCAGGAATTCACGGTGAAGCCTGCATGCTTCGAGACGAAGCTATGCACGAACTTTACCGAGTACACGCAGCGCTTCGGCACCTTTTCGGCGTACAAGCCGGAGGCAGATTTTCCGGATGACCCGCCGGAGACCTGGACATTCAGTCCGATGCATCCGGGCCATCATGCGCTGACGCACGCGGTCAACGGCTTCTTTCAGAATGGTGGCACGAAGGCGTTCGTCGCGCGTATCGAGAACGAAAGTCAACTGGAGGACGCGCTGGCGAAATTCGCATCGATCGATGAGCTTGCGATCATCGCCGCTCCGGGTGTGCCGAGGGACGCTGGCAACTGGGAGTTTCTGATGGCCCATGTCGAAAACCGCGAAAACTGTTTCGCGATTCTCGACAGTCCGCTGGTTGTGCATGACGAGGACAGCAACGACCTCGACGTGAACCAGTTGAACTACGCGAGCAGCAGCGACAACCAGGCGTTGCCGCGCCCATGCAAGAACGCCGCGTTCTATTTCCCGCACGTGGAAGTGATTGACCCGGCTAAACAACTGCAGGATAGCGATCTGACACGCAAGGTCGATCCGAAATATCGCGGCCGGACCTATGTGGCGCCGAGCGGCCATGTCGCGGGCATCTATGCGCGCACCGACACCGAGCGCGGCGTGCACAAGGCGCCGGCGAACTGCGTGGTGCGCGGTGCGATCGAGGTCAAGTACTACGTCAGCAAGCCGATCCAGGAGATGCTCAATCCGCAGGGCGTCAACGCGATCCGGATCATGAACGGCGCGGTGACCGTGTGGGGCGCGCGCACGATCGGCGGTGACCGCAACAGCGAATGGAAATACATCAGTGTGCGGCGTCTGTTCCTGTTTTTGCAGAAGTCGATTGAGGAAGGGACACAATGGATCGTCTTCGAACCCAATGACGAAGCGTTGTGGGCCAAGATCCGCCTGAACGTGTCGGCGTTCCTGACCAACGTGTGGCGCAGCGGCGCGTTGTTCGGCGCCACGCCGCAAGAGGCGTTCTACGTGAAATGCGACGCCGAGCTCAATCCGCCCGAAGTGCGCGATCAGGGCCTCGTGATTACGGAAATCGGTGTCGCGATCGTGCGGCCCGCCGAGTTCGTGGTCTTCCGTATTACCCAGGCCACAGGTCCCATCCGGACCTGAGCGGATTCGCGGAGCAAGCGATGCGTGCGCGCACGTCGCCGACCAGCAAACCGGGCGCCCGCCGGACGCCCGGTCTCTATTTCGACTGGTATGCAGGCGAGGGCACCGCGCAGTCGACGGTTCAGAGCGGCGTGCCGCTTTTCGCGGGCTTGACGGGCGCGGGCAGTGTCCACGTCGACGCGCCGCCGCTGCACCGCTTCACACGCTGGCAACAATTCGATCAAGCCTTTCGCGGAGAAGGCGTGAGCAGCCTCCTCGCCTGCTCGGTGCGCGGCTTCTTCGAAAACGGCGGCCGGCTGTGCTACGTCATGCCACTGCCTTTCGATCCCGAAGAGCCGGCTGGCTACGCAGCGGACACGCCGTATGCCGACGCGCTCGCCAACGCGATCGGCACACCGTTCGAAGCTGGCGGCATCCTCGAGGAATTCGACGACATCGATCTTGTTTGCGCGCCGGACATCATGACGCCTGTGATCGCCGGATCGCCCGCGCGCGTGTTCGATCTTCAGGCTCGCATCGTCGACTATTGCGCACGCAAGGGCGACCGCTTCGCGATTCTCGATGCGCTTGAAGGCGGCCTGAACGACGCAGCAGACCAGCGCGCCGATGCGGCGGTGCTGGGCGCCATCAATCAGTGGCAGGCACTGCCGCCCGAATACGGCGCGATCTACTTTCCGTGGATACGCGTGAGCGCGCATCGGCCGACGAAGGGCGCGCCACTCGACTTCGTGCTCGTGCCGCCGTGCGGGCATGTCGCGGGCGTGTATGCGCGCAGCGACCGCCGGGTGGGCGTGCACAAGCCGCCGGCGAACGAACTGCTGGAAGGCGTGCTCGATCTTGGCTTCGCGGTCGCCAACCGCGACGAGGCGGCCCTCAACGAAGCCGGTGTCAATTGCCTGCGCGAAATGCGCGGCTGGGGCATCCGCGTATGGGGCGCGCGGACCCTGAGCGACCGCCCGGCGTGGATGTATGTCAACGTGACGCGGGTCATGCTGGCCTTGAAACGCTGGCTCGAATATGACATGCGCGATCTGGTATTCGAACCGAACGGCGCGTCGCTATGGGCATCGATCGAAGAGCGCTTCGAACGATACTGCAGCGATCTGTTTCGCCGGGGCGCGCTTAAAGGGAGCAGCGCGGCCGAAGCCTACTTCGTAAAGTGCGACGCCGAAACCAACGCTCAATTCAGCCGTGACAGTGGTGTGGTTGTGGCGGAAGTCGGCGTGGCGCCCGCGGCGCCGAGCGAATTCGTCATTGTCAGAGTCACGCAGAGTGCGAGCGGCGTGAACTTCACCGTACCGACAGCCTGGTAAACGAGGAGAAACAATCATGGCAACTGGCAAGCGCAGCGATCCGTTTCGCGGGTTCAAGTTCAGGGTGTCGATCGGCGGCATTCAGCGCGCGGGCTTTCGCGAGGTGTCGGGTCTCGACGCATCTACCGACCCGATCGACTATCGCGAGGGCGATGACAAGACGCTGACGACGCACAAGCTCCCAGGCCTGAAAAAGTTTTCGAACATCACGCTAAAGCGCGGCATTACCGACGACCAGGACCTGTGGAAATGGCGCAAACAGGTGATGGACGGCAAGATCAAGGATTGCCGCAAGAACGGATCGATCATCCTGATGGATGACGAAGGCAATGATGTCGCGCAATGGGATTTCGTGGACGCGTGGCCGACCAAATGGACCGGACCCACGTTCAATGCCACCGCCAATGAAGTGGCGATCGACACGCTCGAACTGGTGCACGAAGGTCTGGACCGGACGAAATGACTCTCACGACCGAATACAGCTTCACGCTGCCGCACGGCTATGTTGACGCGCAAGGCACGCTTCACCGCGAAGGCGTGATGCGGCTCGCTACAGCGAACGACGAAATTGCGCCGATGAAGGATCCGCGCGTGCAGTCCAATCCAGGTTATCTGGCGATCATTCTGCTTTCGCGGGTGGTGACGCGTCTCGGCGATCTGCCGCAGGTCAATCCGCGCGTGATCGAGGACATGTTCGCCGCGGACTTCGCGCACCTGGAAGAACTGTACCGGCGCATTAACCTGAACGGCCACAACAGGGTGCAGGTCAAGTGCCCGCATTGCGAAACGAAGTTCGAAGTCGAGGTCGAAGAGGCGGGGGAGCCATAGGCTACCCCCTCGACCAGCTGTTCGAGGAGGTAGCCTATGTCGCATATCACTTTCACTGGCCGCGCTCGCAATTGATGACGCTCGATCACCTCGAACGGCATCGCTGGGTCGAAGAGGTTGCGAGGATCAATCGACGAATCAATGACGCGCAGACAGACACGAGGGAGTAGCAGATGGCCGGGGCAACCAGCGCAGAGTATCCGTTCGCCGCTTTCGTGTACTCGATTGAGATCAAGGATGCCGGAAGCGGGGACCACGGTGTGGTCGCGGGCTTTAGCGAGGTGTCGGGGCTGGCTGTCGAAGTCGAGGTCGAAACGTTGCGTGAAGGCGGAGAGAACCGCTTCGAACATCAGATCGCGGGGCCGGCGAAATATTCGTCGCGGCTCGTGCTCAAGCGCGGGCTCGGAGACTCGTACTACCTGTGGTCCTGGTATCTGAAAGTGATGCAAGGGGAGATCGAGCGGCGGGACGTGACCGTCGTTCTTAACGACCCGACGCACAAGAAAAACCGTCGCTGGACTTTCCATGCCGCGTGCCCGGTCAAGTGGACGGGCCCGGACCTGCATGCGGCCAATTCTGCGGTTGCGTTCGAATCGGTCGAGCTGGTGCATCGGGGAGTGCTACCGTGAACCCGGGCGGCCCGGATTCGCGGGCGGCGCAGCCCCCGCGCAGCGACAGGCTGAGTGGCGCGCTCGGCGATTCGCTCTGGCGACGTCACACCCATACCGCGCTCAATGCGGGCTTGCGTACCGGTTGGAGCAGCGACATCGGCACGTCGGTCTACGAGCGGCATGCGGACTTCGTCGCCGCCGCTGCGCGCCGCATCGCGGGCGGTAGCGCGGCGGGCGGCCCGGACGACGCGCGACCCGTCGTGACCGGACAGCGCGTTCATTTCGATCCGTCTGCGCCCGACTTCGCCGCGCAGCCCGCGCAACCGTTGCCTCGAACCCATGTGGTTCAGCGTGCCACGGTCAGTCCGCGCGAAACGGAGCGCGATCCGGGCGTGCCGGCCGGCACGGCTGAACCGCAGCGCGATCCAGGCGGTACTGACGCGTCTTTCGCGTTCGCGTCTTCCGCAGCGTCGCCTGATCATTCCACGTCTGTCGCTCCGGCGTCCGGCGCTTCGGCGCACGACAATGCCGCGTCCATTCAACGTGCGATGAACGTTCCGCTTGAGGATGTGCGAGACGCGAAAGCGGCGCGCATCGCGCACATTGATTCGCCAGGCGGCGGCACGCCCGCGCCTCCAGTCGTGACCCATGCGGCAGCCGCGCCGACCATTCGAGCGCACGAAGCAACACCTGTCGCTCGCACATGGCCGGCGATGGCGAGCGCTTCGAGCGACGCGCGCTCGCCCCTGGCACGGCAGATCGCTTCACATCGTCGCGCCGTGGTGCAGGGTGTAGCGTCAGCGGGAGCCTTCAGCACCCGCGATTCAGCGCCCTCGCAAAGCGACACGCATTCTGGTGCGCCGGAACTTACGCGTCGTTCGATTGCAGGCCCGAAAGACACTCAGCATGTCGCAGCCTTGATTACGGGTGCGATGATCACGTCGGACGCCTCGAACGCAGGTGGGCCACGACCTCGGTGGTGGCCCGACGCGCTTCACTCTGTTGCAATGCGCAAGCCGATGAGCGCGCTGCCGGCAGCGATCGACCTCGGACAGAGCCAGCGAGCCGGCACAAAGCCAGCGAAAACGCAGGACATCGCTCCGGCACACACGTATGCGGTCTCTTCTCACGGCGTGAGGCAACGAGCCGGCCTGGACGCAACCGCATCGCCAATGCCGCGGCCGCTGGCAACAGTGATCGCCCATTCGCCTGACTATCCGGCTGCGGCTGCGGCCTCGACCACCGTCACCGCTAGTGCGACTTCGCGGACTACAACGCCCGCGCAGCGGCTGCTGTCGACGCACGCACAGGCCAGCCATCGCGCTGCGGCCGGCGCCGTGGTGGCGCAGGCCCGTTCGCATGGCGAGACGGCCGGCTCGGCCACGCAGACGAGATCCGGCGGCGCGCGGCCGTTCGAAAACACCGGGGCCGTCAGTGAGCGCGCGCCCGACGTGCCGGCCGTGCAGGCGGGCACAGCGGTCGATTCGAATGCCCCGGCGACGCCAGACGTCGCGATGCACACCGATGCCGGGGCAGGAGCCCGTTCGACTGGTCTGCCCGTCACGTCCCGTCTGGCGGTGCATGAACCGGAGATCGACCGCACCATCGTCCGCGTGACCGACGCGAATGCGCACTCGGTCGTGCGGTTGCTGCGCAGCGCGCGAATAGCGGGGGAGGTGCGCGGCGAGGCTGCGGCGAGCATCGGCGGTGGTGGTCATGGAGCTGCTTTGGACCGCGACGGGAGGCGAAACACGGAGCGCCCGGACAGGCCGCTCGACGCCGCAGCCGCAAGCGCGCCCATCATTGCTGACACACGAATTGCTTCTTCGCATCCACGAGACATCACCCGGTCTGAATCACTGGATGCGCTGTCTGCGTCTGCGGCTACGGCGCACGAATCCACCGACGATCTGCTGCCGATGCCGATGCCGATGCCGATGCAGCCCGCGGCTGCCCCAACCGGGGAGCGCGCAGCGCCCGTGTCCGACGTGACGCGAGCGCCCGGTGCCACGTTACGCGCCCGTCTCGCGCAGCCGTTGGCAACGGCCACGAATGCGCGCCACGATCTGCCGTCCCTCAGCCCGGCCGGTGACAACACTGGCGCGACGAAGCCACCACCGGCCGGAGAACTCACGGTCACGACCGCAACTGGCACTCAAGCCCATGTCAGCGCTGCCCCAACGCCACCGCAATTGAGCGTGCTTGCCCGAGCGGCCATCCAGGAGTCCGGCGAAACCGTAACCGCGCCGGTGCGCGTCGACCGTCCTTTCGAGCCCGACCCGTTGTTCAATCCTCAACGGCACGATCCGGCGCTGACCGCGCTACCTGTCACATCGGCCGCGCCGCGCCCAGCCGCGCAGTACCCCGGCGCACGCATGCCCGAACTGCTGCGTGTATTCGCACCGGGCGCGCTGTGGGCGGCACGGGCGGTCGTTACGGCGGGCGCCGCCCAGGGGCAGCCGGCGTATTACGCGCGCCACGAAGGTCCATTGAGTCAGCGCGTCGGGCTCGATGCAGGCATGCCGGGCGGCGGAACTGCGACGTCCACCGCGATTGACCGGGTTGCCGAGACATACGGTGTCGTGCCCGCCGCGATCCAGACCGCGCAGGCAGCTTCTCCATTGCCGGGCCCGCACGCCGCTACGCCGGGCGCCATGTCGACCGCGCCACACGCGCAGGCGGGCAAGGACGACGTGAATGAACTGGCCGAGCGCGCATGGCAGATCATTCAGGACAAGCTCCTATACGAGCGTGAACGGCGAGGATACGCACCATGGCCCTGAACAAGCTGGTGATCCTCATCGAGCTGCCCGGCGAGAACATGCAATTCAGCGAAAACGACGAAAACTTCCAGATCGTCGCGCTGTTCAATCCGAAGAGCCTCGGCATCACCCGCCAGGTGCAGTGGCAGACGCAGCCGGCGACGAAGCACGACAGCCCTGAGCTGCAGTACACGAGCGGCCAGCCGGCTACGCTCAGCGTCGAACTGTTTTTCGACACTTACGACAACGACAGGAGCGCCGACCGTAAGGACAGTGTGTTCACCGCGTACATGAGCAAGCTGCTCGCACTGACGACCGTGCGCGGCGACAAGCACCGGCCGCCCGTCTGCCGGCTCAAGTGGGGCAGCCAGGGCATCTTCTTCCAGGGGGTGTTGCAGCAGCTGGACCAGCAGTACACGATGTTTATGGACGACGGCAAGCCCGTGCGCGCGACCGCGAAATGCACGTTCACCCAATGGCGCAGCAACGAGAGCGACCTGCAGAAGCAGAAGCTGATGTCCTCGGACGTGGTCAAGACCTGGACAGTCAGGCGCGGGCAGACGCTGGCGAGCATCGCCGCCGCGGAGTATCGCGATCCGCGCAACTGGCGCTACATCGCAGACGCGAATGGTATCGACGACCCGCTCGCGTTGCGGCCCGGCATGACGCTGCTGCTGCCTGCACTGCGCGTCTCGGCGAAGGCGGGCACACGATGAACGCACGCAGCGATTTCGACACGCTGGCGCCGGAGTACGCGCTGAAGGTGAACGGCGCGGCGCTGCCGCTTGCCGCCGCGGCCGATCTGATTTCGATCAACGTGCTCGACGACGTCGACGCGATGGGCATGTTCACGTTTTCGCTGACCTGCATGGACACCGTGGACATGAAGGTCAAATGGATCGACGACGACCTCTTTCGCGAAGGCAATCCGGTCGAGATTGAACTCGGTTACCGCGACAACCGGCGCATTCTTTTCAGCGGCGAGATTACAGGGCTCGAACCTGCGTTCCTGGAAGACAGCCCACCCACACTGACGGTGCGCGGCTACGACCGCCGGCATCGGCTGATGCGTGAGCGCAAGACGCGCTCGTACACCAACGTGAAGGACAGCGATATTGCGAATCAGCTCGCGGGCGGCGCGGGACTCAAGCCCGAAATCGAAGACACCCGGGTCGTGCTGCCGTATGTGCTGCAGCACAGTCAGACCGACCTGGAATTCCTGCTGGGCCGCGCGCAACGCATCGACCACGAAGTGGTGGTGGACGGCCACTCGCTGATCTACCGGCCGCGCAAGGTCAAGGACAGCGCAACGCTCACGCTCAGGCGCGAAATCGAGCTGCTCGAATTTCGCCCTCGCATGTCGACGATGGGCCAGGCGCAGGAGCTCGTGGTGCGCGGCTGGAGCCCGAAGGACAAACGCGAGATCGTGTCACGCTCGGGCGTCGGCGACGAGCCCTCATTGATGAGCGGCCAGTCGTCGGGCCCGGCGAGCGTTCAGCGCGTGTTCGGCCGCACCGGCAGCATGATGGTGCGCGCACCCGTGCAAAGCCAGGAGGAAGCCGATCTGGTCGCAAAGCAGCGCTTCGCGGAAATGGCGCTCGGCTATATCCGCGCGGACGGCGTGTGCATCGGCGAGCCGCACCTGCGTGCCGGCATCGTGGTCAAGATCGAAGGGCTCGGCGCGCGCTTTAGCGGTCTTTACTATGTGACGGCGACCGAACAGCGGTTCTCGATACGCAACGGCTATCGGACCCGCTTCGCGGCGAGGAGGAATGCGACATGATGCACGACGATCTGCTGCGCGGCCTGCTCGCGCGCCCGGATACGGATGGGCGGTACTACGGCGTGGTGGTCGGCGTTGTCACCGGCAATCGCGATCCGGACGGCATGCACCGCGTCAAGGTCCGCTTCCCGTGGCTCAACCAGGACGACGAGAGCAACTGGGCACGCGTCGCGACGATGATGGCGGGCAACGGCCGCGGCGCTTATTTCCTGCCTGAGGTCGACGATGAAGTGCTGGTCGCGTTCGAGCACGGTAGCGTCGAACATCCCTTCGTGATCGGTTCCGTATGGAACGGCAAGGACGTGGCGCACGAGTCGAACGCGGACGGCAATAACGACAATCGCAGCATCAAGTCGCGTAGCGGTCATGTCGTGCGGCTGTGCGACCGCTCGGGTCAGGAAAGCATCGAGATCATCGACAAGACCGGTCATAACCGGATCGTGATTCAGGCGTCCGGCAACACGATTTCGATCGAAGCACAAGGCGACATTGCGATTCGTTCGCAGACCGGGAAGCTGACCATCGAAGCCGTCGGCGTCGAGATCGATTCGAAGGCAGGTGTTCAGATCAAGGCGGCAGAGACCGTCGACGTGACAGCCACCGCGCAGATGAACCTGAAGGCTGCGCTGATCAACCTTAACTGATGCGAGCGCGTCCGGGCGTCAGCGGCGGCAGGCGCTGCGGGCCGGTGAACGCGCAGGAGAAGCGGCCATGCCCGCAGAGGTACTTGGAGTCGGATGGGGTTTTCCGGTCGAACTGGTCGACGACGGCACCGGCGGGCCGCGTTTTGCGCTTGCGCGCTATGAAGAGAGCGTGCGGCAGTCGGTTGTGATCATCCTATCCACGGCCAGAGGTGAACGTGTGATGCGACCGACGTTTGGTTGCGGGCTCCACGAACTGGTGTTTGCGGTCAACAATAGTGCGACGCGCGGCATGGCGGCGTTCCACGTGCGCGAGGCGTTGCGTGAGTGGGAACCGCGCATCGACGTGCTGCGCGTGGACGCGTCGAGCGGAGGCGAGCATGGCGAACAGTTGCTGATCGATCTGGATTATCGGGTACGGCTCACGGACGGCCGTTTCAACCTCGTGTATCCGTTCTACCTTGACAGGCCGATCGTATGAATCCCGACAACGTGCCGGTGCTGAGCACAAAGGACTGGACGGCAGCGCAGGTCGCCGAGGTGGTGGACCGTTCGCTCGCGCGCGGTGCAGGAAGTGCCGATCCGCTCCGGCATGCGCTCGAAGCGGTGCTCGCCCACTATTGCCGCGTCCTGACCGTGAGCCTGAACCGCGCGCCGGACGCGCATCTCGCAGCCTTTGTGTCGTTGCTGCGCGCCGGGCGCATGCCGCCGGTGCCGGCCGTCGTCCCGCTGTCGTTCAAGGCGACGCGCACACCGGCTGCGCAGGAAGGTCCCGTTGTACCGCGCTATACCGAGGTCGCTGCCGCGGCGCAGGGCAGCGCCGGGCCCGTGGTGTTCCAGACCACCCGCGACCTGCAGGTACTGCGCGCGGAGCCGGTGCGCGCGATGGCCGTCGATTTCCGGCGCGCCGCGGTTGCCAACGCAGCCGTCATCCTGTCGGACACGCCTGCCGTCGATGCGGATCTGTTCTCGACGGCTGCCCCGTTGATCCGCACAGCGCATATCGGCGCACTGGCGTTCGGCGATCACGCCTGCCTCGTGGGATTGCAGGTGAATGTCGCGATCGACGCAACGCAGAACCCGCGTCCCGGCACGGCGATCGAATGGGGCATCACAGCGCCAACCGGCTTCGTGCCGCTGACGCCGCAGCGCGATACGACGGCGAATCTGACGGTCAGCGGCACGGTCGAATTTGGCGCGCTGCCGGACTGGCCGAAGGCTGTCGTGCGTGGCGCGGAAAGCTTCTGGCTGAGCGCGCGCACGCGCCCGACGCCTCTGCCGCCCGGAGACGGCGACGCGGAGGAAGCGGTGCCTTGCGCGCCGATCCGTCAATTGCGCGTGACCACCCGTCACGCAACGGCCGCGCTTCCACCGCAAGCCGCAATGTATGGGCGCATACCGCTCGACGTGACGCGTGACTGCTATCCGTTCGGTGAACGGCCGCGCTTCGGCGATGTGTTCTATGTGGCATCGAAGCAGTTCACGGTGGCCGGCGCGACGATCGAGTTGCGCATCGCATTGACCAATCCCGCCGACGGCGACCCTGCCGCCACGCCGCTGCCGCCGGTGAGCCGCGACGGCGACCCGCGCGTGCGCTGGGACATTCATACGGCGGCAGGCTGGGTCGCGTTAGCTGTCGACGATCGCACCGAGGCGCTCACGGTGAGCGGCACGCTTTCGTTCACGGTGCCGGCGGACGCGTCGCCGGCCACGCTCGGCAACGTGACGAGCGGATGGTTGCGGGCGCGCCTTGTCTCCGGCAACTACGGTGCTGGCCGCACGGTCCCGGACGCCGCAGTGCTGCCGCCCGTCAGCGCGCCTTCGATTGCGAGCATCGCAGTCGACATGTCGATCACGCGCGGGCCACTCGAACCGGAACATGTGATTCTCGACAACAGCTTCGAACAGGCGGTAGTGAGCCGGGGAGCGGACGCGCGGCTCGCGCCGTTCTGTCCGTTTCCCCCGTTCGATGTGCAAGGCGCGGCGCTGTATCTCGGCTTGCAGGCGGCACGTGACGACGTTGCGGGGTGCACGCTGCATTTCTACGTGAGGGTGAAGCCGGACGACGGGCCGCCCGTTTGCCGCGAGACCGGTCAGCGCGCGGCGCCGTTGCGCTGGCAAGCGCGCGGCGCTACGGGCTGGCATGACTGTACGGCCGTCGATGAAACGGACGGGTTGCGGCATTCGGGTTTCATCGCGGTCAGCACGGGCGATGACGTCGCGACGTGGGACACCGCGATCGGAGAGAGCGATCGTACGCTATGGTGGTTGCGACTTTTGCCGGGCGGGGACAACGGGTCCGCGCCGCGTGTTGGCGCAATTGGCCGTGTCGTGCTGAACGCCGTGCCGGCCGTACAGACTCTCCGTCTTGAGCACGAACTGCTCGGCTCGAGCAACGGCCGCCCCGCGCAGGCGTTTCATGCGGCACGCAGTCCCTTCATCGGCGCGGTCGAAGTCGATGTGCGGGAAGGTCCCGCGTTGCCGGATCAGGAATGGGTGCGCTGGATCTGCGTCGACGACTTCGACGCATCGACACCGGCGTCACCGCATTACGTCGTCGACCGGCTCGCGTCGAGTGTGCATTTTGGTGACGGCCGGCGCGGGCGTATTCCGCCGGCGGGCGGCAACAACCTGCGGATAAGCTACGCCTCCGGCGGGGGCGCACGCGGCAATTGTCCCGCGCTCACGGTCAAGCAGTTGCGTACAACGATCCCTTATATCGAGTCGGCGACCAACGTCGATGCGGCAAGCGGTGGCCAGGACGCGCAGGACGAGTCGTCGGCGCGGCAGTCGGCGCTCGCGTGGCTCAGGCATCGCGACCGCGCCGTGTGCGTCGACGACTACGCTGTGCTCGCGCACCGCGCGTCGCCCGAAGTGGCGCGCGCCGATGCGTTCGCCGCCGGTGAACTGAAAGCCGGTACGCTGGCGGCGCCGTTGCCGCCCGGTATCGTCGGCGTGTCGATCGTGCCGCGCAGCGCAGCGCCCAGGCCGCAGCCATCCGCGACGCTGCTGCGCACCGTCAGGCAATATCTCGATGCGTGCCGTTCGCCCGGCGCTGAACTGGTGCTGTTCGGCCCCAGCTATCTGCTCGTCGGCGTGAGCGCGGTACTGGCGCTCCGGCCGGAAGCACTCGCGACGCGCGTCGTTGCGCTCTGCGAGCAGCGCCTCGACACTTTCCTGCATCCGCTCACGGGGGGCAGTGACGGGCGCGGCTGGAAAGCCGGTGAGCGTCCGCATGCGTCGGATTTTCATCAGGTACTCGACGGCGTAGACGGGCTGGACCATGTGCAATCGTTGCGGCTCCTGTTCGAGACGGCGTTCGCCGATGCGCCCGGCGCGGCGCGCCCGCTCGTGGCTGCCGGTCGCCACGCGCTGCGCGCGGAGTGACGATCATGACGAACTCTGTCACCGGCGAACGCGATTTCGAAGACCTGGTCCGCGAGGGCATCGCGCTGCTGCCCGTCCATGCGCCGCAGTGGACCGACCACAATCCGTCCGATCCAGGCGTCACGCTGGTCGAACTGCTGGCGTACCTGTCGGACATCCTTCTGTATCGGACCGGGCGCATTACGCCCGCAGCGAAGCTGCAGTTTCTGCGCCTGCTCAGAGGTGCTGCATGGCAGGACTGGGTGCGGCTCGACATAGCGGACGCGGATGAATTGCAGCGCTCGATCGACGCCGCCGTGAGCGAGCTCGCTCACGTGCAGTGCGCGGTCACGGCCGGCGATTTCGAGCAGCTCGCACTGGCCGCCGCGCAGCGTCAGGCGCCGCCCGGACAGCGCTACGCCACGCACTGCGTGATGAATGCGAATTTGAGCGGCGGCGGGCGGCGCGGGGTCGATCTGCAAAGCCCCGGGCACGTCAGCGTGGTGATCGCCGCGCTTGACGAAATCTCCGCGGACGACGCTGCGAAATTGCGGGCGAGAGTGCGGCGCTACCTGCTGCCGAAGTGCCTGCTGACGACACGGCTGCATGTCATTTCGCCGGACTACCTGTACATCGGGATCGGCTTTCGCGTGGCGCTGCGTCCTGGCGTTTCATTGCAGGCCACCACGCAGCAGATCGGCGCCGCGCTGCAGGAACGCTTCGAAACGGGCGGCGCACCGCCTGACATGGCGTCCCTGTTCGGCGCCACGCTCCATCTCGCCGAGGTCGCGCGCATCATCGACGACGTGCCGGGCGTCGACTATGTCGAAGACGTCACCGTGCTGCAGTTGAGCACGATGCGCCACGCGGCGATGCGTGTGGACGCAAGTGTTGGCGTGCAGGTGGGCCGGCGCTCGACGCTCGGGGTGGACACGCGGATCGGCGGCGTAGCGCTGGACGAAGAGCGGCTCGTGCGCGACAGCGAAGGTGTGCTGGCGTCGGTCAGACTCAAGCCGTGGGAACTGCTGCGGCTTGCGATCGCGCACGACGGCGTCGAGCCGATCGCTGCCGCGAAGTTCGATGAAGCCGCCCGTCGGGGAGGCCGCGATGGATGAGGAGCGCGGCACCCGTTTGCTGAACAGCCTGCCCGCGATCTATCGCGCAGCGGACGAATCGGGGCAGTTGTGCGCGCTGCTCGGCGCGTTCGAAGCGATCCTGCTCGAAAGCGACGATCCGAAAGCGCCGGCAATCGCGCAGCAGATCGATGCGCTTCCCGCGCTGTTCGCGCCGCTAGGAGCCGGCTTACCCGGCCATCCGCACGCGCGCACGCCCGACCGCTTCTTGCTGTGGCTTGCGCAGTGGGTCGCGTTCGAACCGTACCGGCTGTTTTCGGGCGACCGTCTGCGAACGATCATTGGCGGCATGGTTGTTCTGCACGGCCGCCGTGGCACGCGCCGCTATCTGATCGAGTTGCTAAAGCTCTGTTTCGACGGCATCGACGAAATCCGCATCGACGAAAACCCCGTGCACGGATTCACGATCGGACTCGCGCGGCTCGGTCAGGATTCGGTGCTGATCCGCGAAGCGCCGTATTGTTTCAGGATCGAGATCGCGCTAGGCAGCGCTTCCAGCGAGTTGCAGCACGAGCCCTGGCAGTCGCTTGAACAGCGCGTGCGCGCCGTGGTGGACTTCGCGAAGCCGGCACACACCGTGTACGACCTCGTGTTGAGAAGAGGCACAACAAATGCAAAAGAAACAGCTACTCCATAAGAAGCCGGGGTACTTCCGCGGCCAGTTGCTGCTCGAAGACGACTTTATCGCCGAGCAACGCTACCATTCACACGCGCGCTATCGCCATGCGCTCAATATGCATGGCTGGGGCGTCGTGCGCGGGCTGGAAGTGGTGCGCATCGACGAAACGACGATCGCGGTGAGCCCAGGCATCGCAGTCGACGGACACGGCCATGAAATCGAACTGCTGCATGAAGAAAGATTGAGTCTCGCGGCGATCGCAGCACAATCACTGGTGGCGATCAGCCTCGTCTATGCGGAGGAGGGCGCGGCCGAGGCGGCTGATGAAGCGGGGCAGCGCGTGCGCAACTGTTATGGCGTGCTGTCGGCTTCCGTTGGCGTGGCCGAGGCGGCGGTCGTGCTCGCCACCGTGCAATTGAACGAGAGAGGGCATGTCGTCGATCACCACGCGATCGGCCTCGCGAACCGGCGCCTGCTGAGAACGCCGCTGGAGCCGGGTTCTGTGACGGCTGCGGCACTCGATGAGCATTTGCGCGTCGGCTGGCTCAGAATGCCGTTCCGGCCGATGCCCATTCCGCGGGAGGGAGACGAAGAACCGCCGCCGCCGTTTCGGGTTGGCCCCACCGAAGCGCGCGCACACCGCGACTATGACGGGCGGGCCAATACGCGCGGCGCGGCGGGCAGCATGGCGATCGCGTTGCCACCCGGCGTGACGCGCGTACTGCGCCTGCGTATCGCGGGCGAGGAAAACGATGCCCGCATGCAGATCGAACTGATGATCGGCGGCTGGGACCCGGAGAAGCGCAAGCATGTCCTGCGCAATCTGCTGAAGGTCGATCTGAAAGGCGGCTCGTTCGATAACACCTGGCAGATAGACAGGGGCGAACTGCACACGGAAACCTCTACGCTTGCGCTGGAAATACGCTGCGAAGGGTACGCCCGCGTGTCACTCGTCGCCATCCAGGTGACCTGCGATCCGCGCGCGCTGCAGGCATCGATGCCGGCGTCCTGAGCAGACAGCCATGCACGCATTTGAGAACTCGCTCGAGCATCTGCTTGCCGAAATCGAGTGGGTGGATGTGCTGATTCGCGCGCTCGTCGCGCGCGTGCGGGCCGAGCAGGCCGAGGACGACCCGTTCCGCGGTCTCTATCTGTCCGAGCAGCACGTGGATGCGCTACTTGCCGCTCCGCTCGGTATGCCTTCCTGGCTGACTTACAGCGCCGCGCACAATGACGCGCGCGGCGCGCAACTCGCCGCGCTGCGCGAGCAACTCGACGCTCGTCGCCGGTTGAGTCTCGACGCCGGCATCGACTTGCGGCTGGAGCGCCTGCGCTTGCTGCTGGACCTGAGCGATTTCGATGTCAGCGTGTTGCTGGTCTGCATCGCGGCCGGCCTCGATACGCGTTACGAAAGGCTTTACGCGTATTTGCAGGACGATATCACGAAGACACGGCCTGGCATCGATCTCGTGCTTAACCTGCTGGAAGCGGACCCGCTCAAACGGTTCGCCGCGCGCACGCGCTTCGAAGCGGACGCACCGCTGCTGCGCTACCGGCTGGTGTCGCTCTTCGACGATCCGTCGCGGCCGATGCCGCTCCTGATCGGCCGGTTTCTGAAACTGGATGACCGCGTCGTGTCGTTCCTGCTCGGGTCCGACGCGGCCGACGAGACGGTCGCGCCGTATATGTGCCGCGCGGAGCCGGGACCGCCGCTCGATGCGCTCGTCGTCGACGACAACGTGAAGCGCGGTCTGCAGGGGCTCGCTCACGCGCCGTCCAGCACGCGGCGCGTCGTCGTGCATTTACAGGGCCGCCGCGGCTCGGGACGGCGCACGATCGCGCGAGCGTTGTGCGCCGGGCGCTGCGTGCCGTTGATCGAGATCGACCTCGAGCGGCTACTGGCGGCAGCGGATTTCGCGGCCTCTCTCGCATCGATCGACCGGGAAGCGCGCCTCGCGGGCGCAGCGTTGTACTGGGACGGATTCGATACGCTGTCGCCACCGGAGCAGCGGCCGCTGCTGGCGACGTTGCTGCGCATGATCGGTCGCGGGCCTGCGCTCGCGTTCGTTGCGAGCGAAACTTCACCGCTGCCGTCGAGCGCCTTCCCTGACGTGCGGCACGTCAACGTGACGCTCGCGCCGCTTTCCGCCGCCCAGCGTCTGGAACTGTGGCGCAGGGCAGTCGACGGCCAGGTGCTGGCGATCGATGCGATCGACCTGTCGGGTGTCGCAGCACGCTTCAAGTTCACGCCGCGGCAGATTCGCGAATCGATGGACACCGCGGCCAGTCTCGCAAGCTGGCGCAATCCCGCTGAGGCAGGCATCTCGGTACAGGATCTCTACGACGCGTGCCGGTTCCATTCGAACCGCATGCTGTCGACGCTCGCGCGCAAGATCACGCCGCGCGTTGGATGGGACGATATCGTGCTGCCACCGGCCCGTCTGCTCCAGCTGCGTGAGATCTGCAATCACATGAAATACCGCCACCAGGTTTTCAGCGAGTGGGGCTTCGAGCGCAAGCTCATCTCGAGCAAGGGGTTGATGGCGCTGTTCGCGGGACCGTCCGGCACTGGCAAGACGATGGCCGCTGAAATCATCGCGGGGGAACTCGGCCTCGATCTGTACAAGATCGATCTGTCGTCGGTGATCAGCAAGTTCATCGGCGAGACCGAAAAGAACCTCGCCCGAATTTTCGACGAAGCGGAAACGGCCAACGCGGTGCTGTTCTTCGACGAGGCCGACGCGCTGTTCGGCCGGCGCAGCGAAGTGAAGGACTCGCATGACCGCTACGCGAACATCGAAGTCGGCTACCTGCTGCAGCGCATCGAGGAGTACGAGGGTGTCGCCATCCTCGCGACGAATTTCCGTCGCAACATGGACGAGGCCTTCGTGCGGCGCCTTCAGTTTACGGTGGATTTCGCGTTGCCCGGCGAAGCGGACCGCTACCGGATGTGGCAGCGCATTCTGCCTGAGCAGACGCCGCGCGACCCGGCTATCGACCTCGGCCAGCTGGCGTGCCGTTTCGATCTGACGGGCGGCAATATCCGCAACATCGCGGTCGCCGCGGCATTTCTGGCGGCCGACGATCGCGACATCGTGCGCATGACGCACCTGATCGCGGCCACGCAGCGGGAGTATCAGAAGATGGGAAAACTGGTGTCGGACGGCGAATTCGACGACGCGTCGTCCTGAACAGCGCGGCGCGCCCGCGCTGCGTCAATAGCGCTTCGAAGCGGCACATTCTCCGGTGCTGCCGTAGCCCTCGCATAAAAACAGCTTGAGCCAGTTGATTCTCTCCTGAACGCGCTGGTCGAGGCACGTGGCATAGACCAGCGACGACATCGAGCCTCCGCCCGACAGACCGCGCTGCCACGCGCATTCGCGGCGCGCCAGTGCATCCCACTGGGCTTGCGTGTCATGGAGGTCGCGCGCCGGCTGGGCGGGAAGCGAATGGTCGAGTTCGCCGAGCAGTGCCTGAAGCTTGCGCTGAGAATCCGCAAGGTGCTCCGCTTCGCTCTGCTGCGTCTGCACCATGCTCGGCCCGGCGGACGGCGGTGCGCCCGGCGCCGTGCAGGCAGCGCACAGCAACAGTAACAGCCACACGGATGCACGACTACGCCGCCGTGCTGCGTCTGCCGCGCGGGCAATGGTTAGATTTGCCCGAGCCAAAGCTTGATCTCGTTTTCGCGGCGATTGGCGAGTCCCTGGTTGAAGACCCCCCCGGCCTTGTTCCATTTGCGCAGGTCGTCGGGTACCTCATCGAACGCGCTGTTGTTGACGTCCTTCAGGGCCGAGCTGCCATGAAAGCCCGCGATGCCGATGTTGAAACAGAACGATACGAGTGCATCGAACTGGTTCTGATTCAGGTCGACGGCGATCGAATCGTTGAGCGTATTTTCATAGGCAGGCAGGTCGGACGCGAGCAGGGCCTGCACCTGAGCGAGCGTGAGACCTTGCGCATAAGGCACTGCCGTTCCGCCGATATTCACCGTGCCCGAACTTTTTTCGGCTGGCGTGAGCGCGTGACCCACGCCGATCGTCAGCACGCCGACGCCGTCATCGTAGGCTTTGGTCTCGAAGCCCTCCCACTGGGTCAGCAAGCCGCACCCATGTTCACTCATTTGCATGGCCATCATCGCTCTCCGAACAAGACATACCCGACGCGAGCGATACCAGCGAGATATCCTGCGCGCGCCAACCCTGGCCGCTCCAGCAATCGCGCTGACGCGGCGCGCCTGGAACCGTGGTCCATACAGCGCTTTCGATAAACGATTTCATGAACGCGAATTTGAAGCTCGGGGGTACGGGTGCGGGGCCCAGTGCTGGTCACGTAGCATCCGCAGAACGCGTTGCCTTAATGAAGATAGGACAGCGCTGAACCTTATACAAGCGGCCGTGGTGTCGGTGGTTCGGGATGCACAAATACGCGGCGGCGCTCGGGAGTCGCTGACCACGCAACCGACCGGCGCCCCGCAATCGAAAGTACTATGCTTTAAGGTGATCTGTGGCGAGGCGGCCCTGCGGCCGGTCGGAGGCAGCATGCCGTATCACGAGCTCAAAGAAAGCGTCAGGTCCGCCGTGATTGCCAGGCTGTCGGCTGGCCGCGAGGCCACGCCTGCTATTTCCCGTCAGCCGGTAGATGCCTTCAGCGCTAGCCGTGCGGCGAATGCGCCGTGGACATCGATCCATCACCCGGTACTGCAATTGCAGCGGCAGTACGGCAACCGGTTTGTCAGCCGGCTGTTTCGCGAAGCCAGGGCGGATGAGCGCTCGAACGGCGGCACGCACCCCGAGCGCGCAATCGATCGTGTGCGCTGGGGTGTGCTGCAACGCAAAAGCGACGACGGTCAGCGCAAGCTGTTTATCGGTCCGTCGCGTCATGCAGGCGAACCGCAAACGCGTCGCGTGGCTAGCCAGGGCACGGGCAGACTCGCGCGAGGTGTGACGCCAGCGGTCAGGCTTAACTCGTATTTCCGACGCTTGCAACGTCGATGTGCATGTGGCGCGCGCGCCCCTTCGCAGGAAAAATGTGAAGAGTGCGGCCAAGGCATGCAGCGAGCTGTTTCGGCAAATACTCGCGAAACCGTGTACAGGGCGTGCGGCGACCTCGATCGGCGCCTGGACCGTTCGGTCGTCGGAGCAACGGTTATTCAACGCGTCCATGTCGATGCCAAAGGGCGCAAGGCATTCGACTGTGCGGCGTTCGCCGGCGATCCGAAGCTGGAGGCGTGTCTGAACGATGAGGACCGGCTTCGTCCGCACGAAAGGGGACCCACGGTTGCGAAGGTTCAAGCCGCGCTTCAAAGCGACGGCCAGGATCTCGGCCCCGATGGCGCAGATGGCGTCTATGGGGCCGCCACCGGACAGGCGGTCATGGCGTTCAAGGCCAAATATCACCTTGGCTTCGAGCGCTTTCCGGATGTCGGACCGGGTACGATGGCCAGGCTCGACGAACTGTGCGCGAAACCCAAACCCGGCCCAACGCCCAAACCACCGAGTACTGGAAAGTGCTTTGACAAGATCGACTGGCCTGCCTTCTTTACGCAGGCCCGTGAAGCTTGCGAGACCGAACGCGGTGTCGAAAAGCTTTTGTGCCAGCAGGTCTCAAATGATTGCAAGCAGTTCGACGATCCTTTATTCGTTGAGAACTGCGTTGTCAACGGCGGATTTCAATTGCTCGTAGAAGAATGTGGGATTCCTGCCCAACCGCCAGGGAAGGCTGAAATCCGTCAGCTTTTCCAGAATTTCATCAAGGGCAAGTAGCGCACCGGGGATCGGCCGACAGCAAACGTGGAAGCGAAGGAATGTGAGGGAGCGCCATGCCATTTCTAGCGGCAATTGAGTCTGAACGCAAGGGCACCGGATCGACCCCCGCAAAAATCGCCGCGCCGGCTCGCAAGGTATCGGTTCCGTCATCGAACACGTTCAGGACGACGTCCGCCAATAGCAAGCCCGTGTCCAGCGCGCGACGCGACGCCCGCGCCCTGAACGGTCTCTCAGGCTCGCCGGCGTCCGTTGGCCTCTACCTGGTCCAGTTGCAGCGGCAGTGCGGCAACGGTTACGTGCAGCGTGTGATCAATCTGGCGGAAGCGTCCCTGGCAGCGAGTCCATCGGCACGGATGGTTCAGCGGCAAGACGACGGCGCAGACGAGAACAGTCAGTCTCCCGCTTCGTCCTACGTCTCTCTGGACGAAGACCTGTTTGTCGAGGACGGTCAGGATAACGACGGAGTGGCCGCAGCCAGCGGCCCGCCTGTTCTGGTCCAGCGCGCGCCTGACGGACAGGACATCCCTCCACCGCCGCCGGCATTCCCGAGCGTATCTGAGTGGGCGTTCGACGTGTTCGACGATGCTGGCAGTCTGTACGGCCTGACGTGCGAAGACCGACGGGAGCGCGGCTTTGTAACGATGTGGAACGAACGGACCAACACATCGTTTGCCGGTCCGACAGCCATTGGCGACCCCACCGTCGGCTGTAGCACCCGCGCTCACATAGATCTGGTTTTTCCCGCTGACAGGCCGCCTCTGTTCCCGGTGGGCTGGTTCCATACCCATCCGCCCGCCAACCCGGGGTGCAGGAAGCTGGCCGTAGGTCCAAGCGATAAGGACAAAAAGACTTCGGGGAGGTTGGGATTGCCGGGCATGGTGATTGACACCGCCACGCCAACGGCTGATTGCAAAACTTCAAGCTACTTCTTTTTCGGCCCGGCAAGAAGGACCGCTGCCGGCTGACCGGTGCGCGGAAGCCAGTCGTTTTTCAGGAGTTTTGCGCTTTCCAACACGTAACACTTCCGATAAAATCGCATCCGATATATAATTGTCCTCATGCTAAACATCTGGCTTTTTGCCAAAGAGGATGCAGATGAAATCTACCGACAAGGCCTCCGCGGCCGTTCCGCTCTCCGACTTCCTGTGCTTTGCGGTCTATTCCGCGAACCTGGCGTTCGGCAAGGCATACAAGCCGATCCTCGAGGAGCTTGGGCTCACGTATACGCAATACATCACGATCATTGCGCTATGGGAGGAGGACAACCAGACCGTCGGCAGCCTGGGCGAGAAACTGTTTCTCGAATCCAACACGCTCACGCCGATCCTGAAGAAGCTTGAGGTGATGGGTTATCTGGAGAGGCAGCGCGATCCCGAAGACGAGCGCCAGGTGCGGGTCAGCCTCACGAAAAGCGGTCGACGGCTGCGCGAAAAAGGCCTGAACATGGACCTCATCAAGGAGACTGGCCTGGCACCGGACGAGTTCGCAAAAGTGCAGAAGGCGATGGTCACGCTGCGCAACAATCTCGTCCAGTCGGTGCAAACCGAGGCGTGAGCGCTGACCGGCCGGATTGACGCAATCCCTTTCGCGCCGTCGCGTGTCAATAGCGCGGCGCGTCGATCCGCGTCGACCCATCATCGCGCCGCTTATGGCAGCTGATACTTTTCGCGCACCAGATGACCGATCCCGATGCGATCGAGAATCTCCAGCGGGCACAGGAAGGTCACGCGGACGGTGCCGGGCAGCCGGCTGATGTCGATCGATCCGGTGATGGTGGCGCGATTGAGCACTTCTTCGTATGCCAGGCCGGTGACAGCGGCGGCCCGCCGCAGGCCGTTTTCGGTCGCTTCGTTGAGGTTGACGCCGCTGCCGATGAAGGTGACCGGACCACTCTGCTCGATCTCATGCTGCCCCCATCGCGCGCCGAGTTCAGCGACCTTTTGCCGTTGAGCGGCGTTCATCGGACGCGCCATCGGCGGCAAGTCGTCGACGTTTTGCAACAGGATCGGGCCATCGAGTTTGAGGTGCTTGATCACCTCGACCGTCAGCTCGGTTTCGCCGGACACGTCGGTGGCATGCCCGGCGATTTCGCCGTTGCCCTGCTGCGCATGCATGTCGCCGAGGTACACGCCAGCGCCGGGAACCTTGACCGGACAAATCACGATGCAGCCCTCGCGCACCGAATTGGTGTCCATGTGACCGTCGGTCTTGGCGGCATGCAACGCTTCGTGGGTCAACGCATAGCGGTGCGGCGCGCCGACCAGGTACTGGCCGAAATCGGCGCAATTGTGCGAGTCCGGCAGATCGCGAGCCGGCGTCGTGCCGATGTTGCCGAGGAACGGCCGCATGTGCGCCGCGACGCCGGGGATATCGGCGCGCGCGAGCGACAGGATTGAATGCTGGGCCGCGCGCTCGGGGAGTGCCGACATCTCCGACGCTTGATGTGCCAAACGGTCGGCCACCTCCTGGTTGACGGTGAGGCTGACGTGGTTTTCCTGATCGAGCACGATCGTATAGCCGTGCTTGAACCGGAATGCGCTGACTTCGGCGCCGCAGTGATCGCAGTGAATCGCTTCTTCGCCAATGCCTTCGATGCGGCTCGCGGGCTGCGCGGTGCCGCACGCGTGGCAGAACTTGGCGACAAACGGGTCGCCGTGATAGCGGCCCTCGACGAACTTCATGACGCCGGAGGACGTCGCAGCCGACCTGACGCGCATGCGCCGAAGCTTGAGTGCGACAGCGTCGCCGATTTCGGCGCCGGCGATCGCGACCGGTTGCGTCACTTCGTGGCCACCCTCAAAGGCGGGCGTGATCATCGGCCCCCAACAGCCCGGCGGCGTGCCGGCGATCAGCGTGCCGCCGTCGGCGAGAGGGCCCAGCATCGGCTGGCTGGGTCCCAATAGTCCATTCGTGTAGGAGTCGACACGCAGCCGCGTCACAGGCGGCTGTTCGGTGGTTGCGTCATGCAGAAGGGTCGTCATTGTCTATCTCCATGTGCCGCACGGAATGCGGCCGCTTATAAATGACTGGCTTGGCGAGGTGGCCAGGGTCGACAGGATTCGCATTGCGATCGATGCCGTTAGCGGCACACGCCGCTACGACACGCATTCAATGGCGAAGACGCTAAATGGCCCGGTGAGGGAGGATGCGCGCGATTCAGTGACGTGCGTAGAGGCTGTCGAGCGGTGTCACGGCGGCACGGCCCGCTGATTCGGAGTGGCCGGCGAGTGTGCCGCCGTACGCCTCTTGTGAGCCGGTGGCGTCGTCGCGTGCGGCGGCGAGGGTTTGCGCGCTCTGACCGCGTTGCGACGCCGGTGCGCCAACCGATGGCTGGTAGAAGGGGGCGGGACCGTAGCCACTGGCGAACGCGGGAGCAGCGACGGAAGAGGACAGTGCGACGAGCAGTGCAACGATGAGTTTGGTCTTCATGATGGATTCCTTAAAAGATGAGTGGATACGCATTCATATCGTATGCGATTGAATCGCGCTGGATTAATAGTGAAGAAGTCAGTCTGTAATGTCAAGCGCAATCGATTGCATCGGGTGCGATATATATGGGATAGAAGAAATATCCGACGTTGAATGCAGGAGCTGGGTCCAGGTCCCGGCTTCAAGCTTCGCAAACCCGTGCGCCGTCATTATTCCGATCGCGCCAGCTGTTCCCGGATGGCCGCCTCGGTCTTCGCATAGTTGCCTTCGCCGAAGTGGCTATAGACGATCCGCCCTTTCTTGTCGATCAAGTAGAGCGCCGGCCAATACTGGTTGCCGTATGCGTTCCATGTCGCATATTCATTGTCCTGCGCGACGGGGTAGCGCAGGCCATATTGCTGGATGGCCGCGCTGACCTTGGCGGTCTTGCGCTCGTACGGGTACTCCGGCGTGTGCACGCCGACGACCACGAGGCCCTGGTCTTTGTACTTCTCATGCCAGTCCTCGACATGCGACAGGGTATTGACGCAGTTGATGCAGGAGTAGGTCCAGAAATCGACCAGCACCACTTTCCCTCGGAGCTGTTGCATCGTCAGCGGCGCGCTGTTGAGCCATCTTTCGATGCCGACGAATTCCGGTGCGGGACTGTTTCTGTCGATCGGAAGCGCGGTGGCCGCGCCGCTGTTGGCGGTCATCCCGCCTATCGCCGCCATCGCGGCTATCACGGCTATCGCGGCTGCGGCAGTTATGGTCTTGAATCGGGCGAGCATTTCTGGGTCCTTGGAACTGGAAGAAAAAGCCGGGACTGGCATGACTCAATTGGAACGCGTGCGCGTATCTGGCTTGTGTCGGGCGTGCTGTGCGTATGCAATGTTTTGTGTCGGGACGGCATCCGAATACATTGCGATACAAACGGCCGCGCGGTTTGCGCCATAAAGCAGACGTTCCTCTTTTAGGCATGCGCCGCGTCAACCCACTGTGCAGTCCACCGTCTGCTTACACCGTGTTAAAAGTGAATTGCAGCACGGGCTATTCATGATCGTGTGGTTCGAACATATAGTCAGTCCCGAAGCGCGTTGCCGGATGGCGGCTTAAGTCGCCAGAAACTCGAGCCGGTTGGCGTCGCACTCATCGAGTGCTTGTCTGGAGCTGGATGGTGGAGCAACCGGGCGATAAGAGGTCCACACGCGCGGCGTCAAAGCGTTGTGCGTCCTGATGGTCGCGCGTCCAATATATGAAGATGGAAGAGGATATGAAGCTGATATTTGTTGGTGACCCGATGTGCTCGTGGTGCTACGGTTTTAGCAAGGAAATGGCCTCGATTGTCGAGAGCATGCCGGAGCTTGAAGTGCAGATCGTAGTCGGCGGCATGGCGGCGGGGTCGACCACGGTACTGGACGACGCCGGAAAGCAGTTCCGGCTCACGCACTGGGCCCGCGTCGAACAGATGAGCGGGGCGGAATTCAACCGCGAAGCGCTGATGGCGCGCAAGAACTTCGTCTACGATACTGAGCCTGTTTGCCGCGCCGTGGTGGCCGCGCGGATGGTTGCACCTGCCGGCGACCTGCTGAAAGTGTTTCGTGCGTTGCAGCGTGCGTTCTACGTCGACGGACTCGATACGACCGATGGCAAGGTGCTCGCGGACGTAGGCGCACAGGCTTTGGCGGCACAAGGTTTTGAGGGCACCGCAGAAGCGTTTTTCAAAGTCTGGTCGTCAGAGGAGGCAATCGACGCCGCGCAGGCAGACTTTGCGCTGACACAGCGCATGGGCGTGAGGGGATTTCCGACGCTCTTCGTCGAACTCGACGGCCAGATCGGTCAGCTCAGCTCCGGCTATGCAACGGCCGGGCAAGTGACGCAGGCGCTGAGATCGCTTGCAGCGTGATCACCCGTCGGGACTTGAAGAGCCACCATTTCATTCGGAATCGGTGGCTTTTATTGTGTCCGTCATCGGTGAATGCGCTTGACGAGCGCAATCGACGCTGCGATTTCGCCAGCGTTGACCGTTGCAAGGAAACCTTGATCGTCATGTAGCGGGCCCGGAGCCTGGTAAAGGAAGTGCGCGGCTTCTGTATCAGCGTAACGACTGCTGGTTGCGGGCGCGCACCGTCAGAACGCGCTGCGGTACGCGAACAGTCCAGGCAGACCGCCCGTCATCAGGAACAGGACCTTTGCGCGAGGCGCGAGCTGCCTGTTCCTGATGTCATCCAGCAGGCCTGCAAAGGCCTTTCCGCCGTACACCGGGTCGATGATCAGCCCTTCGGTCGAAGCCAGCAACCGCACAGCTTCGCGCATCGCATCGGTCGGCAGGCCGTAGCCTTCACCGAGCTGGCCGCCCTTGACGACAACGACACCCTCCGGCACGACTGCCTCGGGCCGCAGCAATGCCAGTGTTGCCTTCGTCTTTGCCTGCGTGGTGGCTAGCGCATTTTCCAGCGGCGCCAGCACCGTATGGGCGACAACGCGCGTAGCGTCTTGCCCCATGGCCAGCAGCCCGGCGATGAGACCCGCCTGGGTGCCGCCACTGCCGTTGGGCAGCGAGATGCGGTCGAATGCTAGTCCGGCCTCGTGCGCCTGGGCGACGATCTCTGCGGCACCCGCCGCGTAGCCAAGGCAACCCACCGCGGAGGAGCCGCCGAGCGGAGCCAGATAGACGTTGTGCCCGGCCTTGCGCAGCTCGTCGGCGCGGTTCAGCGCGAAGGCCATTGCGTCGGCGCTGCCGGGCAGATCGTGCACGCGCGCGCCCAGCAACGCATCGAGCAGCACATTGCCATTGTGGATGTAATCGTCGTCGTAGCGCGGTACGGCGCGCGTCAGTACCAGTTCGCAGGCGAGGCCGGCCTTCGCCGCCGCGGCAGCCGTGAGCCGGGCGTGGTTCGACTGCCGTGCGCCAACCGTCATGATCGTGTCGGCGCCTTGCGCCAACGCTTCACCCAGCAGGAATTCGAGCTTCCTGAGCTTGTTGCCGCCGCCACCGCCCAGGCCCATGACGTCGTCGCGCTTGACATAGATGTCTACGTCGCCCAGTTGCCTGCTCAGGCGGGGCAGATGCTGGACAGGCGTTGCATTTTCGATCAGACGATAGCGGGGAAACGCGGTCAAATCGAGCGTGGGTGTCTGGGACATTGGCGTCTCTCCTAATGGTGGTCGGGTACCTCGCGCCGCACCCGTAACGATACGACTTTTTGTGATGTGCGCATGGCAAGCGTCGAAACAGGTTGATCCGGCGAGTGACGGCCGCCCTGGCGAATCGCGTTCTTTATGCTGCCGCAAGACCGCCATCAATCAGATAGATGGCGAAGGAGAAAGTGACAACCGACAGAACCGTGCTGATGAGAATGGAAGTGGTTGCCTCACTCCGGTATGCGCCCGCTTCGTTGGCAAACATTGCCGGAATCGTTGCGGACGGCAGCGCACAAAGCAGGATCATCTGTTGTGCGTAGACGCCTTTGACCGAGAGGATGAGGGCTGCTGCGACCATCAGCGCGGGGTGCAGCACCAACTTGAGTCCCATGTTCATCCAGACCTCGCCTGACAACTTCAACTTCACAGACGACATGATGAGTCCGAGACAGAACAGCGAAACACCAGGCGTCGCCTTACCAAGGAGGTTAAAGGAGTCAGCGACCACGGGCGGAAGCTTGATCGCGAGCAGGGAGCACAGGATACCGATCGCCGGAGCCCACATCAGCGGCCGGCGAACGGCAGCTGAAATGCTCGAGACGAAAGCCTTCGCGCCACTTCCTTCACCACTGGCTATCGCGAGAAGCATAGTCGTCAGTGGAATCATGACGAGGCTGGCGACCAGGTTGAGCACTAACACCGAATACAGGCTTCCGGGTCCGAACATGGCCTGCAGAATGGGGATTCCCATAAATGCCGCATCGGGGTATCCGTTCACGAATCCCTTCAGCGTTGCGGCCTTCAGTTCGCGATAGCGGTACCATCCGATCGCGAAGGCCAGGACGTACATCCCCATGATTCCAATGAACGTCGCGACAACGAACCGGAAATCGAGCAACTGTGACCGGGGCGTGCTGGCCATGCCGACGAGCAGAAGGGCGGGGAAGATCCAGTTGAGAACCAGTCTGCTAATCAGAAGACTGTCTGAATGATTAAGCTTGCCTCGTTTTCCTGCTACAAACCCGAGAATGATGACAAAGGCAACGGGCAGGATAGGCCCCAAGATACGATTCAGCATGACGATGACACTCCCTGGAATTGACCTGGGTGCCCGTCACGTTTCCCGTCCGGCACCTTACCCTCGATTCTGCGCAGCGCTTCATGGCTGCCGCTGACGCTCATGCATCGTGCGCGTTCAGGGCACCCGATATTTGCGGATGACATCTGCGTCCGGCTCAAGGCCGAGTCCCGCGCCTTGAGGCACTGCGATTGCCCCATTTTTCGGGACGATCGCGTCACCATACAGTTGTGCCTCGAGATTGAAATAGCGCCACTCGACGAGTGCGCCAGGCCCGCCCAGGGCCGCGCTCGCATGCACGCTGGCAAGCAGACCCGGGCCATCGTAAAAGGTGTGAACCATCACCGTGACGTTATTGGCGTTCGCCATCGCGAACACTTTCTTCAGTTCGGTAAGACCACCCATTTTCGCGGGGCTCGGTTGAATGAAGTCGACGGCATTCGCCTCGAGAAGATGCTGAAAATCCATCAACGTCGACGCGTTCTCTCCGGCCGCGACTGGAATGCCTCCCTCCCGCCGGACCCGTGCAAGCCCTGAATAGTTTTCGGGCGGCCAGACAGGTTCCTCGAGCCACCGGAGGTTGAACGGGCGCAGCCTGTCTGTCATGTCGAGCGCTTCGCGCACAGTCCACGGGCAATTGACGTCGAGTGTTATCTCGATGTCGTCGCCTGCTGCTTCGCGAGCGGCACGCACGCAGTCGACATCGATCTCGTGCAACTTGAGATGGCGATAGCCATCGGCTACTGCACGCCTGACGTTTTCTCTGACAAGTTCGGGGTCGGAATACCGGATAAGGCTGGCGTAGGTGCGAAGCGAGCTGGCGTCGCTGCCCCCGAGGAGTTGATAGACCGGCTTTTGCGCTACCTTGCCGGCGATATCCCACAGCGCGATGTCGATGGCCGAGAGTCCGTAGATAAAGACCCCGCTACGCCCGAAGATGTGGAATTTCTTCTGCATATCGAGCATCAGCTTTTCAAGCTGGGTTGCATCCCGACCGACAAGTTCGGGTGCGAGGATGGAATCGATCACGACCCGTGCAGCAGGAATCGCCGTGAAGCCAAACGTTTCGCCCCAGCCGACTACCCCTGTATCGGTTGTTACCTTGACGATCAGCGAGTCGACCGTCTGGAGATCAGCTCGGCCCCACGCTGCCGCATCCGATCGGCCACCCGCCGTAAAGGGAATTCGAAGTGGAATGGACTCTATGCTTGCAATCTTCATGGCGTTTCTCTCTCCTCGTTGACTCGACTGATGCCGCCGGTGGCTGTGTCCCAGCACGTGATTTGTGGTTCCCGCATCCCGGTGCGCGTCTGGGTCCACGGATCGCAATGCCCTTGGGACGTAGAGTACGTTCTTGTCTGCCCGGGAAAAACCCAGGTGCGCGAACAACACTTGATACGTCGAGTCAAGAATCAGATAGGTGCCGCCGCTACTTGTCGGGTCTCACCCGTCCTGATGGCAACGGCCACGCCTGTGAAGAGCAGTGCGCCACTGCCATTGCGGCAGCGGCGCATCAGCTGCGATCGTGCTTCATGAGATCGCGTCCGACAGAGTGCGTCGCGAGACGCTCCTCATGCGGCGTCTTCGGAGTTCCGCGCATTGATAGCAGAGGCGTAGGGCGTCGGGCACGATCGCGTGGTCAGCCTGGTTTGAGTCCGCGTTGCTTGCGATACTCGAGCGTCGGTAGACCGCCCCAGCCCCAGTTTTCCATTTCGACCTCTTCGATGACGACATAAGTCGATTCGAGAGGCTTGTTCAGCACGTCGAGCAGCAGGTGACTGACGCCCTTGATCAGCTGGGCCTTTTCTTCTGCGGTGACCGACGTCGCGCCGGGCTTTGTGCCCTCGCGGGTCACCTGGATCGTGACAATAGGCATGTCTTTCTCGCTTACAGTGATTGGCGATAGCGGGGCGCCGGCAGGCGGCGCCCTGACGCCTAGTGACCGGCGCTCTGGCCGCCGTCGACGTGCAGGATCTCGCCCGTTACGAACGGCGCCGAGTCCAGATACAGGATGGCTCCCACGATATCGCTCATCTCGCCCATGTGGCCGACCGGATGCAGCGCGCCGAGCGCCGCGTGTGTTTCAGGCGCGTGCATCGGCGACTTCATGATACCGGGCGAAACCGCGTTCGCGCGGATACCGCGCTTCGCGTACTCGATCGCAAGCGACTTCGTGGCCGCGTTCAGGCCGCCTTTCGTCAGCGATGCCAGTACTGAAGGGACGCCGTCGATGGCGTGGTCGACGAGACTGGTCGTGACGCTGACCACGTGGCCGCTCGAATGCTTCTCCATTTCAGCGATCGCGAGCTGCGTGATATGGAAGAAGCCGTTGAGGTTCACGCTTAACACAGCTGCGTAATCTTCGGCTGTGTAGGCGGTAAAGGGCTTCGCGATGAAGATGCCGGCGTTGTTGACCAGCGTATCGACGCGGCCGAAGCGTGTCACGGCTTCGGCGATCACGCGCTGGGCGGTAGAAGGATCGCCGATATCGCCTGCCACCGTCGCGATGTTCGGATCGTCCGACGGCTTGATGCTTCGAGCCGTTGCGACGACGCGGTAATCCAGCTTGCGGAAAGCCTTGACCACTTCTGCGCCAATGCCTTGCGACGCGCCAGTAACGACAACGACCTTTTGTGACGTGCTCATGGTTAATCTCCAGATAAGTTGATCCGGCTTGCCTGCCGGTTGGACCGGTGGTGCCGATGGAGAGCAATCTATGCGCATTTGCCCGGAGTTCGAATACCCGCCATGGACAAACAGTAATGCGTGGCGGGAACAAATCGCTTGTCCCGGGCGTTTTCAGGCGGGTTGCCGGATCGCCGCGAAGGCGCAAGGCGGAGGTCGCGCCCCGTATTATTTCCAGCGGTGGCGTTGTGACGGTGCGCCCCGTGGCCGTTTTGCACCGGCCCGCCTCGCAGCCCCCGTATAATCCGGCATGATCCTCACTCTCTCCTGCGCCACGCCCTTCCGGGCGGCCATGCGCATACGCCCCCCCGATTTTCTGACGGCGCTCACCTCATCCGACAATACGCCTTTCGCACCCGTCAGATGTGCCGCTGACGGTTCGCGCGAGGCGGTCGCATGAAAATTCCCAAACGCCTCGTACCGCTTCTCGAAGAAGGGCTGATCGACGAAGTGATCAGCCAGCTGATGAGCGGCAAGGAAGCGACCGTCTATGTCGTACGCAGCGGCAACTCGACGCGTTGCGCAAAGGTCTACAAGGACGCGAAACAACGCAGTTTCCGGCAGGCCGCGTCATATCGCGACGGCCGCAAGGTCAAGAACAGCCGGCAGGCCCGTGCGATGGAGAAGGGCTCACGCTACGGACGCCAGATGCAGGAAGAGATGTGGCAGAACGCCGAAGTCGATGCGCTGTTCCGGCTCGCCGACGCCGGCGTGCGCGTGCCGCAGCCTCATATCTGCACCGATGGCGTGCTGTTGATGGAACTGGTTGTCGATGCCATGGGCGATGTCGCGCCGCGTCTCAACGATGTCGAACTGACCGAAGCGCGCGCGCTCGAACTGCACGCGGTGCTGCTCAACCAGGTTGTCCGCATGCTCTGCGCGGGCATGATCCACGGCGACCTGTCCGAATACAATATTCTGCTGGCGGCAGACGGTCCGGTCATCATCGATCTGCCTCAGGCGGTCGATGCAGCCGGCAACAATGAAGCCGCCGCGATGCTCAAACGTGATGTCGACAACCTGGCTTCGTACTTCGGACGGTTTGCTCCGCAAATCCTCAGCGCGGATTATGGAACAGAGATCTGGGCATGCTTCGAAGCAGGCAGCCTGCATGTCGCGACCGAGCTGTCTGGCCGTGTCGAGGCCGACACCCGACCTGTCGACCTCGACAGCGTGCTCGAGGTGATCGAAGAGACGCGTCTCGCGGAAGACGCGCGGGTACGGCGCCAGCTGGAGTTGGGCGCAGCCGGATGACGGGCATGACGGTGATGTCGTGCTGATATCCGGTACGCTCAGTACGCCCCGTGACGCATTGAGTGCATCGCAGCAGATCGCGCGCCGTCCCGATCACCCGTTCATATCCGGTTCGCGCCATCAGCGGCTGTACATTCGAAGCGAACAATGCCGCCCGGACGCAGATCCAGGCTCGCGGAACACCACTTGCGTGTTTTTGTGAACACAGTTTTCAAGCACGATCATTGACATATATGTCAATGATTGCCAGGATGGCGACGTTGTCACTCGTGTCAAAGATCGCGGCGGGGCGAATTTCCGCCTTCTCAAAGCGTCTGCACGTCGTGCAGTTTTTTTGCGGAAACTCGTTCCATGTCCAGTTCAGCCCTCCTTGAAGCGCCGCTCCCGACAAGTAATGCCGCGATCTGGCGGCATATCTTTGCCGGCCTCTCCGCCAGTCTCATCAGCATTGGACTTGCTCGCTTTGCGTACACACCGTTGATTCCTTCATTGATCCAGGCGCACTGGTTTTCGGCGTCGGATGTCGTCTATCTCGGCGCCGCGAACCTGGCGGGCTATCTGATTGGCGCGCTCGTCGGTCGTCCGATTGCGAGCCGCGTGACGAATGCGCATACGCTGCGCGGCATGAAGGTCCTCGTCACGCTGGCGTTTCTTGCGTGCGCGTTTCCGGTCTCGGTAGGCTGGTTCTTTGCCTGGCGCCTGCTGTCCGGTGTCGCGGGCGGCGCGATCATGGTGCTGGTGGCGGCAACCGTCTTGCCGCACGTGCCGGGCGATCGCAAGGGGTTGGCGAGCGGCGCAGTGTTTCTCGGGCTTGGGCTCGGCATCGCGGCGTCCGGCACGGTCGTGCCGCTGCTGCTGAAGCTCGGTCTGCGTGAAGCGTGGATCGGCCTCGCGGTGCTGTCCGCCGTGCTGACCGCGGCAAGCTGGACCGGCTGGCCCACGAAGGAAGCGCCGGCCGCGAAGCCGGCCGATGTGAAGGCCGTCGCCGACGCGCCGGCCACGACCGGCTCCGCGATCCGGATCCTGTACGCCGAATATGCGCTGATGGCGGTCGGCCTGGTTCCTGCGATGGTCTTCCTCGTCGACTTTATCGCGCGCGGGCTGGGAGCCGGAGCGCATCTCGGGTCGCTGTTCTGGATCCTGTACGGTGTGGGCGCGATCTTCGGGCCGCCGGTGTATGGCCTCTTCGCGGACCGCATGGGCTCGCGCCTCGCGTTGCGCGTGATCCTGCTGGTGCAGGCGGTCGCGGTTGCGTGGCTCGCTGCATCGAGCGATCACGTGGTGATCGGCCTGTTGACGGTCGTGATCGGCAGCTTTCCGCCTGGCATCGTTCCGCTGGTGCTGGCCCGCGTGCACGAAACCGTGCCGGGCAATGCGGCGAAGCAGAATGTGATCTGGAGTCGTGCGACAACGGTTTTCGCCGCGTTCCAGGCGGTGGCTGGCTACAGCTACTCGGCGATTTTCAACGGCAGCGGCGGTAATCATCGTCTGCTGTTCGCCATCGGTGCGGCGGCGCTTGGGATCGCGCTGGTCGTCGATTTCGTCGTGCCGCTGTTCTCGCGTGAATTCCGCGATTCACGCGCGCAGGCCGGTGCGCATCAATAACGGGGAGCGGGGCGGGGGCGTGTCGGTCACGCACCTGCCCCGTTCGGATGGACCAGCAACGTCATTAACTTCTTGAAACGATAACGCGCACTACGCGCATCGCGCGGTCGTATAGAATCTTGCCCTTTGCCGGGCGTCTCCACATGTGGTTCAAGAACCTTCAGCTTCACCGTCTTTCGTCCCCGTGGTCCATCACTGCTGAAGCGCTCGAAGACGCGCTCAGGCCGCACGCGTTCCAGCCCGGCAGCAGCGTCGAGATGCAGCGTCAAGGCTGGGCGCCGCCGCGCAATACCGACAACAGCGAAAATGGCGGCGCGCTCGTCTATGCAAACCACCGCCAGATGCTACTCACGTTCCGCTCGGAAAAGAAGCTGCTGCCGGCGTCGGTTGTGAATCAGGTCACGAAAGCGCGTGCGCTCGAAATCGAAGAGCAGCAGGGCTACAAGCCTGGCCGCAAGCAGATGCGCGAACTCAAGGAACAGGTCACCGATGAACTGTTGCCGCGCGCGTTCAGCATCCGTCGCGACACGCGCGTGTGGATCGATACGGCCAACGGCTGGCTCGTCATCGATGCCGCCGCGCAGGCGCTCGCCGACGACGTGCGCAGCCTGCTCGTCAAATCGATCGATCAGTTGCCGCTCGCGAGCGTGCGCGTCGCGCAGTCACCCGTTGCGGCGATGACCGACTGGCTGCTTTCGGGCGACGCGCCCGGTGGTTTCACGGTCGATCAGGATGCCGAGTTGCGTTCCGCCGGCGAAGGCAACGCAACCGTGCGTTACGTCGGCCACGCGCTCGAAGCCGACGACATGCGACGCCACATCGAAGCCGGCAAACAGTGCATGCGCCTCGCGATGACATGGAACGACCGCATCTCGTTCGTGATGACGCCATCGCTGGTGATCAAGCGCGTCACGCCGCTCGACATCGTGAAGGAAGCGTCCGACCCGACCGCACAGAACGACGACGAACGCTTCGATTCGGACTTCGCGTTGATGACAGGCGAACTGGCGCAGATGTTTGGCGACCTCGTCGACGCGCTGGGCGGCGAGCACAGCGACATGGCGACGCCACAGGCGGTGGCGGCCTGAGTGTTTCAGGCGGCTGGCACGCTCACCTGCACCGACGCGATCGCTAACGTCACGCCGCTACGGCGGCGACGATCTGTTTGCGTAGCGCGTCGTCCGGATAGTGACCGAGCCCGGCGTGCACGTTGTCGATCATGTATTCCGGGTGGCCCGTGCCCGGAATCACGCAGGTGACCGCCGGATTCGCCAGCACGAACTTGAGCAGCACCTGTGCCCACGAAGTACAACCGATATCCAGTGCCCATCCTGGCAGAGGACGGTTTCGCAGACGCGCGAAAAGACTGCCGCCACCAAAAGGCTGGTTGATCAACACACCGATGCCACGTTCAGCCGCGAGCGGCAGGAGTCGCTGTTCAGCCTCGCGATCGTCGGCGGAATAATCGATCTGCACGAAGTCGATTTGCTCGGCGCGCATGATGGCTTCGACCTGGTCGAACGCGCTCGACGTGTAGTGCGTGATGCCGATATAGCGGATCCGGCCACGCGCTTTCCAGTCACGCAGCGTCGCGAGCTGCGTTTGCCAGTCGACCAGATTATGAATCTGCATGAGGTCGATACGCGGCTGCTGGAGCAGCCGCATCGATTCTTCCATCTGTTTGATGCCCGCTTCGCGACCCGTCGTCCAGACCTTGGTCGCGACAAACGCCTTGTGATGCGCGGACATCCGCGTCAACAGCGCGCCCGTCACGGCTTCGGAAGAGCCGTACATCGGCGACGAATCGATCACCGAGCCGCCCGCATCGAACAGCACGCGCAGCACGTCGGCGAGCTTTGCCTGCGCGGCGGCATCGTCGCCCACGTCGAAGGTGCGCCACGTGCCGCATCCCACGACGGCCAGCTGTTCGCCAGTGCCCGGGATCGCGCGCCTGTTCATGGTTTGCGGCGTGACCGGGGTTTGCGCCCATGCGAGAGCGGCCGGGAAGGGCGACAGGCCAAGCGCCAGCGTTCCACCCGCCGCCGCGCGCAGAAATGCTCGTCGATCACCGCGTGTACCGGCTTTCCTGAGGGGCGACATCACAAACGCGCGGCCGCGCTCAGGCATCGTCAGCCGGATCGTAGGGGACGACCTGCTCGTTTTCGTCCGCGAGCGTGCGCGCGACGATCGCTTTTGCAGGCGTCGTGTCGCTTAGATTGAACGGTTGATGTGGCACGCCCGGCGGGATGAACAGGAAGTCGCCGGCTTCCGTGACCACGGATTCGCGCAATCCAGGGCCGTAGCGCGTCTCGACGCTGCCTTCCAGCACATAAATGCCCGTCTCGTAGCCGCGATGCGCGTGCGGTTCCGCATGGCCGCCCGGCGGCACGACGATGAGATACATCGATAGTCCACGCGTGCCGGCGGACTGGGCCGACAGGCCGACAAAGTAGGGAAGCCGCTGCCGGGTTGCAATTTCCCGGTCGGGCCGAACCTTGACGACGGACTGTTGGGTGTCCGTGCCCTGTAAGGCGTCGCTCATGGGTGCTCCTGCTAAAAGCAGAGTGGGCGGCGCGTTTAGAGCCTGTGTAGCGCCGAATGGCCGGTCAGAGCGCACCGAACCCTGGCCGAAACCGAAGCCGAAGGCGCGCGCCAGCAGGAAATTCTACGCCCGCCGCCGGTTTATCTCGTGTGATAGCAAATGCAAATCGTTCGCATATAAACAATCAATTTTAACTATGTAGCGACTCCCGACATAATCACCTCACTTTCTCCACCACGCAAAAAAGAGGACGCAACAATGCCGATCATCAACAGCCAGGTCAAACCGTTCAAGGCAACCGCATATCACAAGGGCGATTTCGTCCCCGTCACGGAAGAAACGTTCAGGGGCAAGTGGTCCGTCGTCGTGTTCTACCCGGCTGACTTCACGTTTGTGTGCCCGACCGAACTGGGCGATCTGGCCGATCGTTACGCCGAATTCCAGAAGCTCGGCGTCGAAATCTACAGCGTGTCGACCGATACGCACTTCACGCACAAGGCATGGCACGACACGTCGGACACGATCGAAAAGATCAACTATCCGATGATCGCTGACCCGACGCTGGCTATCTCGCGCAACTTCGACGTGCTGATCGAAGAAGAAGGCATGGCGCTGCGCGGCACGTTCGTGATCAACCCGGAAGGCGAGATCAAGCTGTGCGAAATCCATGACAACGGCATCGGCCGCGACGCAGGCGAACTGCTGCGCAAGGTGCAGGCCGCGCAATACATCGCGGCGCATCCGGGTGAAGTCTGCCCGGCCAAATGGACGCCGGGCGCTGAAACGCTGACCCCGTCGCTCGACCTGATCGGCAAGATCTAAGGCCGCCTGTGTTGTAACGCAGCACGCGCCGTTCAATGAACGGTGCGTGCCTGCGCGGGCCGCTTCGCGCTGTGTTACGAAGCGGCCCGCCCATCTTCGCCTTGCTCCGCGCAAGCGGACACCGCCAGCCACTCCTGTCACGGAATTCGTAGAACCATGCTCGACGCCAATCTCAAGACCCAGTTGAAAACGTACCTCGAAAAGGTCAGCCGGCCGATCGAGATCATTGCCTCGCTCGACGACAGCGCCAGGTCGCAGGAACTGATTGCGTTGCTGAGCGACATCGCTGCGCTGTCGGCTCGTGTCACGGTGATCGAACGTCGCGGCGATGCTGAACGCAAGCCGTCGTTTTCGATCGGCGAACCGGGCAAGGACACGGGCATCCGCTTTGCCGGCATTCCGATGGGTCATGAGTTCACGTCGCTGGTGCTGGCGCTGCTGCAGGTTGGCGGCCATCCGGTGAAGCTCGATGAACCCGTGATCGAGCAGATCCGCAATCTCGATGGCGACTATCAATTCGAAACCTATTTCTCGCTGTCATGCCAGAACTGCCCGGAAGTCGTGCAGGCGCTGAACGTGATGGCGCTGATCAATCCGCGCATCCGTCACGTCGCGATCGACGGCGCGCTGTTCCAGAACGAAGTCGAAGCGCGCCAGATCATGGCCGTGCCGACGATGTTCATGAACGGCGAAGTGTTTGGTCAGGGCCGCAGCGGCGTGAAGGAAATCCTCGCGAAGCTCGATAGCGGCGCAGGCGCACGCGCCGCGAAAGAACTGGAAAAGAAGCCGGTATTCGACACGCTGATCGTCGGCGGTGGCCCGGCGGGCGCAGCGGCCGCGATCTACTCGGCGCGTAAGGGCATCGTGACGGGCGTCGTCGCGGAGCGCTTTGGCGGTCAGGTGCTCGACACGCTCGCGATCGAAAATTTTGTGTCGGTGAAGGAAACGGAAGGACCGCAATTCGCGACCGCGCTCGAACAGCACGTGAAAAGCTACGAAGTCGACATCATGGACGTACAGCGTGCCGAAGCGCTCGTGCCGGGACGCATTCACGAGGTGCGTCTGGCGAACGGCGCGGTGTTGAAAGCGAAGACGATCGTGCTGGCCACCGGCGCGCGCTGGCGCGAAATCAACGTGCCGGGCGAGCGCGAATATCGCAATCATGGCGTGGCGTACTGCCCGCACTGCGATGGTCCGCTCTTCAAGGGCAAGCGCGTGGCGGTGATCGGCGGCGGCAATTCAGGCGTCGAAGCGGCGATCGATCTGGCTGGCATCGTGCGTGAAGTCACGCTGATCGAATTCGGCACGCAGTTGCGCGCCGACGAAGTGCTGCAACGCAAGCTGCGCAGCCTCGCCAACGTCACGATCGTGACGCAGGCACACACCATCGAAATCACGGGCGACGGCAAGAAGGTCAACGGCCTCGTCTATAAGGATCTGCGTTCGGGCGAACCGGCGCGCGTCGAACTCGAAGGCGTCTTCGTGCAGATCGGCCTTGTGCCGAATACCGAATGGCTGAAGGGCACGGTCGACCTGTCGAAGCACGGCGAGATCGTGGTGGACGCGAAGGGTGCAACATCGGTGCCGGGCGTATTCGCCGCCGGCGATGTGACGACCGTGCCGTTCAAGCAGATCGTGATCGCGGTCGGCGAGGGCGCGAAGGCATCGCTCGGCGCGTTCGACCATCTGATCCGCAACACGGTCGACGATGAAGTGGTGGTGCAAGGCGAAGAGGTCGCGCTCGTCGATTGATCGCGAAGCATATGAAGAACGCGGCGGGCTTCGGCGTGCCGTAACCAGGGCGTCTGACATGCGGTGGTGAACAACCATTGCATGTCAGACGCCTTTTTTCATGGGATACACCTTCATGCGGCCGCGCGGACGTTGACGCGAGCGAAACCGGCGAGCGTCCCTCTCACCTGGCGCCCGAGGCAGCGGATGCCTGATGCGCAGCCAGCCCTAGCAGCGCGCGAGCCTGCGCTACGGTCGCGACGGTGCGCCCATGTTCCGGTAAAAGTTCAGCGACCTGCTGCACAAGCGCAGCATTGGATGGTGCGAGTGTATGTTTGTCGAGCCGCACATTGTCCTCGAGACCCGTCCGGCAGTGCCCGCCGAGTTCGAGCGACCAGCGCACGAGCGTGAGCTGATCGCGTCCAATGCCCGCGCCGGTCCAGGTGGCATCAGGCGCGAGCCGGTGTAGCGTGCGCACATAGAACTCGAACACGTCGCGATCCACAGGCATGGCGTTCTTGATGCCCATCACAAATTGCAGGTGCAACGGGCCGACGATCTTGCCGGCTTGCTGCATCGAAACTGCCTGAAAAATCATCGACAGGTCGAACGCCTCGATCTCCGGCTTGATGCCGTACGTCTTCATCTCTGCCGCGAGCCAGTCGATCAGGTCGGGCGAATTTTCGTAGACGCGCGTGGGGAAATTGACCGAGCCGGTTGCGAGAGACGCCATGTCCGGGCGCAGCGACAGCATCCCGCCGCGTTCATGGCCCGCTCCCGAGCGGCCGCCCGTGGATACCTGCGTAATGATCCCCGGCGCGTGTTTGCGGATGCCTTCGAGTACGCGCGCGAACCGCTCCGGATCGGAGGTCGGCGTCTCGTCGTCGTTGCGCACGTGCAGATGCACGAGCGTCGCGCCGGCTTCGAAGGCGGCCTGGGTGGACTCGATCTGTTCGGCCACGCTGACCGGCACGGCCTGATTGTCTTTCTTGCGCGGCAGCGAACCGGTGATAGCGACTGAAATAATGCAGGGTGTGGTCATGATTGATACCTCGCTTTCCGGACGCGCAGCGGCGTCATGCCCAGCCGTTCAGAGAACAGCGCCGTCATGTGTTGCTGCGATGAAAATCCACAGGAAACCGCCACGTCGCAAATCGAAAGACTGGTGTCACGCAGCAGTCGCTGCGCGAGGCTGATGCGCCGTTCCAGAACAAGCCGATACAGCGAATAGCCGGTTCGCGCCTTTACTCCGTCGAACACGACACGCACCGGCAGACCGAGCGCTGCCGCAATATCCGCGCACGTCACGCTGCACTCGAGGTTCTCGGAGAGGTATTCGTTGAGTCGCTCGAACTCCGCATCCGACATCTTGAGCTTGCGTTGCCCACCCGGGCCCTTCAGATGGCGGGTCGCCTCGAGATAGGTAAGCGTTGCGAGGCATTGCATTTCCCAAGGGCTAACGCCGCCGGCGGGTAGTGCCCGTCCGCGTGCATAGCGGACCAGATGCTTGATGCCGTCCCCACCGATGTTCTCGCGGCTTCCCGCGCAACGCAGCGCGCCGACGTCCTTGTCCGAGATGCCGCGCTGGAATTCGTCGGAGTAACTGAACGCGATGAACCCATGCCGGACGGTTTCGGCGTCGATGCGCATGCGGCTATATCGGGGATGAAACGCTGCGGTTTCCGAACGGAAGGTGAGCGGGTTCGCTGGACCGTCATCGTATTGGGTCTGCGAGACGATCTCGCCAAGGACGAGGCAGATCACGTCGGACGAATGCTCGAACTCGAGCGAATAGGGTTGTGCGCCCGAGACGCAATAGTCGAGGCCCGGTGCGCTGGCGACCATGCCGAATTGCTCCATCCCGCGACGGTCTGCCTGGTGTGCGTTGTGACTCATCGTTGTCTCCTGCGATTGAGCCGCCCGTCCTCGATCTGCCGGGACGATGTTTGATGATGCCGCCCGCTTGAAGTATATGAGAGACCGCAGGCGCGCGGGTCGGCGGCAAACCAGCCGAGGGTCGGAATTCGCGAACGCGGCGTACGCCAAAGCAACGATAGTAGAAACACCTACATGGCCTCCCCAGCGGGCCTGCGGGCACCGTGACGCGCGCCGCCGGTCACGCCCGCGCACAGCCGCTTCATTCGTTGTGGCAGGAATCTGAAATCCCCGAAATCTGAAAGACCGGCCCGTGGCACACGGCTAGTCTGCACAGCAAGGCCATAGCGGCGGACAAGATCCCGCGCTCACGCGAGCGATGCACGGTCGATCGCCGCAAAACAGATCCCCGGAGACAATCATGACCCAGGACAACCGCTCAGAACAACGCGCCCACTCGCGCCGCACCTTCATCAAGGCCGCGGGCGCTGGCACGGTAGCGGCGGCATTCGGCGCCGTCACGCTGCCTGCCAGCGCCGCGGCCGACCTCAGGTTCGATGCCGAATACGACGTCGTCGTGTGCGGTGGAGGTGGCGGCGGCCTGCCTTGTGCACTCTTTTCACGCTGGCTCGGCAACCGCGTCGCGATCCTCGAGAAGGCGGGCAGCGTCGGCGGTACCGCGGCGAAGGCTGCTTTCTGGTACTGGGTGCCGAACAACGAGGCGATGAAGCGCGCCGGCATCGCCGACCCGAAGCCGGACTTCCTCAGGTATGTCGCGCGGCTGTCGCGGCCGGAACAGTACGACCCGTCGCTACCGAAGCTGGGCCTCTCGGACTGGGAGTATGAGATGTGCGAGGCCATTTACGACAGCGCGTCGCCGGCAGCGGAACTGCTCGCGAGCAAGGGCGCGCTGCCGTACCGCCATGAGGCGGCGGTCCCCGACTACTGGGCCGAACTGCCGGAGGACAAGGCGCCTCGCGGCCGTGTGCTGTTTCCGAAAGACGGGCTGCCGAGCATGTCCGACGGCGGCCGCGTCGCGATCCGGACGATGAGTACCGCGGCGAGACGGGACGGCGTCGAGATCCGCACCGGCTACCGCGTCCAGAAGGTGCTGCTGAACAGCGCGGGCGCCGTCATCGGTGTCGAGGCATTGACGGAAGAGGGCACGACGTTTCGTGCCCGGGCGAAGAAGGCCGTTGTCTTCGCGACCGGCGGCTTTACGCACGATCCCGAGCTGCGAAAGAACTTCCTGCACGGCGCAGTGTACGGCGGCTGTGCGGCGCCGACCAACGAGGGCGACTTCGTGCGCATCTCCAGCGCGCTCGATGTGCAGTTGCGCAACATGAACTATTCGTGGATGGCGCCGATCTCGCTCGAGAAGGCCATCGCGAAGGACGGGTCGCTGTCAGGCATCTTCACGCCGACGGGCGATTCGATGATCTATGTGAACAGGCATGGCAAACGCGTGGTCAACGAAAAGCTCGCGTACAACGAGGTCTGCGCGACCTTTTCCGAATGGGATGGTGCAAAGGGCGAGTACCCGAACCTTGCGCTGATTTCGATCTGGGACCAGCAGGCGCAGGACAACTGCGCGAGCGACGACTACGGCAGCCTGATCGTGCCACCCGGCTCGAACGATCGTCACGTGATCCGCGGCAACACACTGGCGGAGCTTGCCACGGCGATTCGTGAGCGACTCGCGAAGTACCGGGGCGCGCTCGGCGGACTGAACCTGAGCGACGCCTTCGTCGAAAACCTGCAGGTAACGCTCAAGCGATTCAACGGCTTTGCGCAGGCCGGCAAAGATATGGACTTTCACCGCGGCGAACGCGTCGTCGAGAAGCTTTTCAACGGCCCCGTCAAAAAGAAGCCGAATCAGGGAAGCGAAACGATGTGGCCCATCAGCGCGAAAGGACCGTACTACGCGGCGCTGATCGTCGCCGGCAATCTCGATACCAAAGGGGGGCCGAAGACCAATTCGAACGGGCAGGTGCTGGACGTCAGCGGCGTGCCGATCAAGGGGCTCTACGGGATCGGCAACTGCGTCGCGTCGGCCTCAGCGCGCGCCTATTGGGCTGGCGGCGGCACCCTGGGCCCGATCCTCGCATTCGCGTACCGGGCCGCCAACAGCGCCCATACCGAATCTGCATCGACGTAACGACGGGAGACGAACCATGCGTCATATTCGAATCATGTCAATTGCGCTGGCGGCATGCCTTTCGCTCGCCACGGTCACCGCGCGTTCACAAGATGAGATCGCGCTGGGCAAAACACTGACGACGAACAACTGCGCCGTGTGCCATACGTTCGGTCAGGGCGAGCCGAACGGTCAGGGACCCAACCTGTTCGGGATCATCGGCAGGCCGCTCGCAGCGGCGCCCGGGTTCAAGTATTCGGCGGGGATGAAAGCTGCTGCAGCGGGCAGGGTGTGGGACGACAGGCTACTTGACCAGTGGCTCACGGACACGCAGGCGGTCGCGCCGGGCAACGCGATGACTTATTTTGAAGGCGACGAAGCAAGACGCACGAAGATCATTGCTTATCTGCGTACATTGCATTAACCGGGTGAGGTAATCATGGAAATCAGGACGATGACAGACGAGCAACGCAAGGCAATCGCACTCGAATACCTGCGCAGACTCGACCGCGGGCAATCCGTGTTCGATCTGTTCGACGATCATGCCGAGGTGTTTTTCCCTAAGTGGGGAATCGCCACGGGCAGGGCGGCGTTCGAAAAACTGTTTATGGACCTGGGCGCGATCGTAGCGAAATTCAAGCACGATCTTGCCTATCTGAACGTGATCCAGCAAGGGGACACCGTGGTTGTCGAAGGTACCAGCTACGGAACGAGCAAAGGCGGCGTCGACTGGCGCGCGGGCGTCACGCACGCAGGTCGCTGGTGCGACGTGTTCGAAATCCGCGATTTTAGAATCCAGCGCTGCTTTATATACCTCGACCCGGATTACGAAGACGCCGACACGGGACGATATCCGTGGCTCGCGGGCGGGCAGTAGGCGTGTTTTCCGGGTTGTCGGCTCCCGCACAAAAAGGCAACTAACTGTCTACCTGGGCAAGCGCCCGCCTTCGGGCGGCGACGAACAGGGGAGCGGTCACACAGCATCGACCGCTCCGTTCACCAAAACCCGTCTGCCAGAGCCCCGGGTCAAAGATCGAGTTGAAGACGAACCGGTTCACCTGACCCGGGTTCGGCCGCTGCGGGCACGGCACAGCAGATCAGCGCTTCATCGCTGGCCACTTCCGCGGACGGCGTCACGGGGTACGCGACCGCACCTTCCAGAATGCGCGTCGCGCACGTTCCGCAACTGCCGACACGGCAGCTGAATTCCGGCGCGAGACCACGCGCTTCCGCTAGTTCCAGCAACGTCCCCGATTCAGGTGTCCAGCGCGCTTCCTTGCCCGACTTCATGAACGCGACCGGCACGGCGACCTGGGCCGGCCGCGCCGCGGGTGCAACCGGCGCACCCGCATCGGGCTTGCGCAGTAGCGAAGCGGCCCCGAACGCTTCCGCATGAACGCGTGCATCCGCAACGTTCAATCCGCGCAAGCCGTCATACACAGCCTGCATGAACGGCGACGGTCCGCACAGGTAAAAGTCGTAGTCGTTGAACCCAAGCGTGCGGCTCAACATCGCCATGTCGATGCGACCGGCTTCGTCGTAATCCTGTGTTTCGACCGCATCGCCGGTCTGGCTCAACACGCGGATCACGCGAACCGCGCCGTTGGCAGCATGTTCGAGCGCCGCGATCTCGCGCTCGAATGCGCGTTCGGCTTTTGAGCGTGCGGCATAAAACAGGTACGTCGTCCGGATGCGTCGCGTGCGGATGCCTTCGTAGACGATCTGCCGCAGCATCGCGAGCATCGGCGTAATACCGACGCCCGCCGCAAGCAGCACGGCCGGCCGCCGTTCGGCGGCGTCGATCGTGAACCTGCCGGCGGGGGTGCGTGCTTCGATGACGTCGCCGATAGAAAGCGCGTCGTGCAGATGCGACGACACGCGTCCCTCGCGCTTCACGCTGATGCGATAGATGCCATCGGAAGGCGCAACCGAAAGCGTATAGGTGCGCCGAGCGGGCGTTGTTTCACCTGGCAGCGTCACGCGTACCGGCAGATGTTGACCCGCTGCGTGCGGCACGAGCCCCGCGCCATCCACCGGTTCCAGATGAAACGAACGGATCGTCGTACTTTCGTCGACGATGCGCGCGATCTTCATCGGCCGCCACGCATCGGCGAGCGATGCGGCCTTCAGACGGCTCGCGGCTTCGTCCCAGTTGCCCGTCAACAGCGAATTCGGCGAAGCGCCGTCGCGCCGCTTTTTCCAGCGCACCGGCAGCGCGCCGCTGCGAAACACCGCGCGCCGCGTCGTGAAACGCCACAGGCGTTCGGCGCCCTGAAATGCGGCGATTTCCGGCGAGTCGAGCATGACTTCGGCATCGCCCGTCAGTTGCAGCAGATCGCCGGTTTCGAAGTCGGCAAAGACGAGTCCCGCCTTCGGATTGACCAGAAAATTGCCGAGCGTGTTGAAGAACAGATTGCCGGCGAAATCAGGAATCGTCAGCACGCCGTCGTCGCCGATGCGCACGAAACCCGCCCTGCCGCCGCGATGCGACACGTCGATCTGCCGTTGCTTCACGCCGTCTTCATCGCGATCGACATACGAGGCGACGAAGAACGAATCGGCGCCGCGAATCAGGGCGCGGGCGCGGTCATCGAGACCATCGGCGTAATCAGGCGCGACCGCAGCCGGGACGCCTGTGTCACGCGCGAACTCGAAATCGCGCAGCGTGATGTATTGCGGACAGTTGCCAAAACTCTGGCCGACGAGCAGATCGAACGCAGCCGCATTGTCACGCTGCACCGTGCCGTTCAGACGGTTACGTCGCCGCGTCGCGAGGTCGATGCCGAGCAGCGCGATGGCGTGGCCGTCTTCCATGCCGCTATCCGCCGGGTCCATCGCGTCGCGGGCGCTGCCGATGTGCAGACTGCCTTCGTCAGGCGAATGCATGAAGCCCGGCTTGCCGGCACGCAATGTCGCCCAGACGTCTCCCGCGGGATCGACCGCACCGAGCACGATGAACGGCAGGAGCGGATAGAACGCGCGATGCTGCTCCGGCAGAAAGTTGCGCAGAACACGCCGGCCGACATCGTCCATCCGTTTGTCGACACCGACCTTGCGCTGGATCGCAAGCTCACCGGCGTGCCACGGCGAGCGATGCTGCGTCTGGGCTGTTTCAGTCATGATGTCGGGTCCCGGCAAGGGGGGCGTTGCATGGGCGCGCGCCGCGCCCATGCTGGATGTGTCGAACGTGTCTGGTAGCGATTGCAGTCTAGGCGGCGTGACCGCGGGTTTGAATCCGTCGCGCGGAGAATTGATTATTCGCGAAACGAGAAGAGTGTGCGCAGCCCCGCTGGCGCTGGCGCTGCGGGCGGTGGGGCGGGGGAAGCGGTCGACGCGCCTACGTGTTCAGCGAGCGATCCGCCCGCAGCGTTTCGATCGCCAGGTCGAGAAAAGTCCGGACCTTGCGCGTGACGTGCCGTCCTTCGCGATGCATGACGTGGATCGGCAGCGGCGGCGGCTCGAAGTCCTCCAGCACGATCTGGAGCGTGCCTTCGCGCAGTTGCTGCGCGACCTGATACGAAAGCAGCTGCGTCAGCCCGAGACCGGCGACGACAGCGCCGATCGCCGAATCGTTGGTCGTCGTGGTCATGCGTGGTTTGACGCGCACTGACTGCCGGCGCTCGTCGGCGCCAAAACGCCATTCTGAAAGAGCCGACAGGCCACTCGCCGATACGATCGCGCGCCCGGCCAGTTCGTCGGGATGCTGCGGCACGCCGTGCTGCGCCAGATACGCCGGCGACGCACACACGACGCGGCGAACCTGCCCCACACGCACCGCCTGCATCGACGAATCCGGCAGTTCGCCAAGCCGGATCGCTACGTCGATACCTTCGTCGACGAGATTCACGATGCGGTCGAGAAACCAGCAGCTGATATCGACCTCCTGATAACGGCTGAGATATTCGGTGACGATGGGCGTCACGTAGATCTTGCCGAACAGCATCGAGGATGTGATCGACAGCAGGCCGCGCGTAGTGCCGTGCATGCTGGTGGCCGACTGCTCGGCTTCCTCGATGTCGGCAAGAATGCGCCGGCAACGGTCGGCGTAATCGGCGCCGGTGTCGGTCACGCGCACCATGCGCGTCGTGCGCGTCAGGAGGCGCACGCCCATCGCGTCCTCGAGTTCGCCCACCATGCGCGTCACCACGGAAGGCGACACCTTCAGCTTGCGGGCCGCCGACGCGAAGCCACCGGTGTCCAGCACGGTCAGAAAGGCAGTCATGGCTTGCAGACGGTCCATAGGGTTCCTGTGGCAGCGCGGCGAAGAGGGTTGGCAGGGCGCCCGATTCGAATTTCGCAAAGGATATCGCAGGCGGTGCCAGATCCGCGAGCCACGGCTTCCAGCGGCGCGATTGCGGCAATCCGGCGCCATCGTGGCGGTGCAGCATAAACGTCATGCTACGATTTCCCGACCATCGCGCAATGCCGGAGGGCCGTCGTGACGAAAGACGACTTATGGAAGCAGTGGGACGCCGAAGGCGCGCCCGCCGCCCGTGCGCATATCGAATCTGCCGCGGCGAGCCCCGAATCGCGCGACTGGGCCCGCGAATGGATGTACCGGAAAATCGAGGCGCAACAGCAGGCAAAAGACAGCGAGCAGCGCGAACTGTCGTTCCGCTCACTGAGCGCGTCCGAACATTCGAGCGAAGCGGCGCGCGAATCCGCGCGGGCGTCTCATTCGGCGGCCGAGGCGTCGCAGCGTTCTGCGACGGTCGCGCGCTGGTCCGCGTTCTGGACGATGATCGCGGCGCTCGCGTCGCTGCTCGGTGTCGTTGTCAATGCGGCGCTCAACCTCGGCTGGCTCGACTGGGCGAAGCACGTTGCGCCCTGAGTCCCGATGAACGACACTGCCTGCCTGACGCCATGAGTGAACGCAAATGAACCAGGAGACAGCGGCGCGCTTCGAACGCGAATTCGTGCCGCGCATCACCGCCGCACTCGCGCGCTTTTTCAGTGAACGCGTACACCTCGAAGTGATTCCGTACGGCGGCGCGCGGCATCCGACGCGGGTGCGTATCACCGCCGACCTGCTTTCGGCCGGCCACGGTTATACGTATCCGTTGAATATCTCGTTGACGTGGGATAGCGACGCCATTCAGGGGCTGCTAGAACCGGACGGCGAAGCCCGTTTTGCGCGCTATCTCGACGCGTTGTCGTGCAAACTCGGAAACTGGCAGGGTGGACGCGCGATCGATTTCGGGTCACGCTCGCAGGCAGAACCGTCCATACTGATTGGCGGCCTCGATTTCGAGGCGTGACGGCCGGATGTTTCGCGCAGCCCGGCGGCGTGGCCGTCATGCTACGATTTCGTGGTCAGGACGATGGAGGTGGCTATGGCTACGTACGCTGTTGATGCCGTACGCATCAACCCTGCTAACGACCGCGTCACGCATGTGCGCTGGGCGCTCATCAACCCGAAAACGAACGAATGGCTGTCACAGCATGAGATCGTGGAGCTGGACGAAGTCGTCAGTGCGATCCGCGCCGGCAACCTCGTCTGGTCGCTCTACACGCTCGGCGGCATGCGGTTGCTCGGGCCGAAGATCAAGACCGTTTCGCACACGGACGGCCATGACGGCATCGATACTGACATCCCTGGCGGCCATGTCGAAAAATCGATCGACGATCTGCCGCGGGTCTGATCCTTCCGGTTTGACGATCTGGCTGGCCATCGCGGGCGTTGGGCGTCCGCGAGGGTCCATCCTGCACTGGATCGTTGCCAACCGCCTGTTTAGCCGCCCGTCGAACCGCCCGTCGAGCTGATTAAAGCGCGCGGATGTCGGCGGTCGGTTCCTGCCCGAACGCCTCGCTCAATACGTAGTCGACCAGTTTCGTCGCCGAAGCTTCCGGCGACGCGAGCTGTCCGTTGCGTTTGAGGTCTTCGAACTTGCCGCGCAACGGAAACTTCTCCGTATCCACGTCGCGGATTTCCGCCTGCATACCCGTATCGACGACGCCCGGCGCGAGACTGCAGATGCGCAGTGCGCGGTTCTCATCGAGCGCGACGGCGCGCGCATGATGATCGAGCGCCGCCTTGGTCGCGCAATAGATACTCCAGCCCGCATACGCATTGCGCGCCGCGCCGCTCGAGACATGCACGATCCGGCGATCGGTCGCGTCCGTGGCAGCCGCTGCGACCGCGCTCGCCATCATCAGCGGCGTCGCCGCATTCAGGCTCACCGCGCTCGCAATCGCGGCAGCATCCTGTCCTTCGAGCGGACCGATCGGCTGCACCATGCCCGCATTGTTGACCAGCACGACGCGATCCGCACCTGCAACAAAGCTGCGCAACGCATCGCCCGCGATCCATGCGCCGACACGCGCGGTGTCGGCAAGATCGAGTTCGACCTGCGTGAGCGCTTCAGGAAAGCGTTGTGCGAGCGAAGGGTTCAGCGAGCGCGAGACGCCCAGCACGTCGATGCCGCGGCTGAGCAGTTCCGCCGCGAGCGCATCGCCGAGGCCACGCGTGTGGCCTGTGACGATGGCGCGGGTAACAGACATCCCGGACTTCATTGCCGATGCCGTCATGCGTGAGCCTTCTTCGCTTCGAGACGGAACTTGTGCAGCAGCGGTTCGGTGTAACCGTTCGGCTGCGCGCGCCCTTCGAAGACGAGCGCGCACGCGGCCTTGAATGCCAGCAATCGATCGAAGTCCGGCGCCATCGGCTGATAGAGCGGATCGCCAGCGTTTTGCTGGTCGACGACCTTCGCCATCCGCTGCAGGGTTTCCTGCACGAGTTCGCGCGTCACCACACCGTGACGCAGCCAGTTCGCGATGTGCTGGCTGGAAATGCGCAGCGTCGCACGATCTTCCATCAGACCGACATCATGAATGTCCGGCACCTTCGAACACCCGACACCCTGATCGACCCAGCGCACGACGTAACCGAGAATGCCCTGCGCGTTGTTCTCGACTTCGCTGCGGATTTCGTCATCCGGCCACTGCGCCTTTTCGACGACCGGAATCGTCAGCAGGCCCTCGAGCAGTGCGTCGCGTGCGGTGGCGTAGGCGGTGCGTTCCATCTCCTGCTGAACGGCTTCTACGTCGACCTTGTGATAGTGCAGCGCGTGCAGCGTGGCGGCGGTCGGCGAGGGCACCCACGCGGTATTCGCGCCGGCCTTCGGATGCGCGATCTTCTGTTCGAGCATCGCGTGCATCAGATCGGGGATCGCCCACATGCCCTTGCCGATCTGCGCGCGGCCACGCAGGCCGGCGTCAAGACCGGCGAGCACGTTATTGCGTTCATACGCCGTGATCCAGCTCGACGACTTCATGTCGCCCTTGCGCATCATGGCGCCGGCTTCCATCGACGAATGCATTTCGTCGCCGGTGCGATCGAGGAAGCCCGTGTTGATGAACGCGACACGCTCAGCGGCTGCAGCGATACACGCCAGCAGGTTCACGCTCGTGCGGCGCTCTTCGTCCATGATGCCCATCTTGATCGTGTTATGCGGCAGGCCGAGCAGCTGCTCGACGCGCGCAAACAGTTCGGCGGCAAACGCGACTTCCGCCGGACCGTGCATCTTCGGCTTCACGATATAGATCGAGCCGGTGCGCGAATTCAGCCTGTTCTGCAGATCGTGGATCGCGCAGAGCGTCGTGACGACGGCATCGAGAATGCCCTCGGGAATTTCACGGCCGTCGCGATCGGTGATGGCCGGGTTCGTCATCAGATGCCCGACGTTGCGCACGAACAGCAGCGAGCGGCCGTGCAGCTTGAACGTCGAACCATCGGTCTTGCGGTATTCACGGTCGGCGTTCAGGCTGCGCGTGAACGTCTTGCCGTTCTTCGTGACTTCCTCGGTGAGCGTGCCCTTCATCAGGCCGATCCAGTTGCGATACAGCTGGACCTTGTCATCGGCGTCGACGGCGGCAACCGAATCTTCGCAATCGATGATCGTGCTCACCGCAGCTTCCATCAGCACGTCTTTGACATGCGCCGCGTCGGTCTTGCCGATCGGATGCGTGGCGTCGATCTGGATTTCGAAGTGCAGGCCGTTGTGCTTCAGCAGTACAGCCGAAGGCGCATTCGCCTCGCCCTGAAAGCCGATGAATTGCGCCGGTGTCTTGAGCGCGGTCGCGCCGTTCTTCAGCGTGACGACGAGTTCATTCCCTTCGACGCTGTAACGCGTTGCATCCCCATGCGAGCCGCTTGCGAGCGGTGCGGCCTCATCCAGAAACGCGCGTGCAAAGGCAATTACACGTGCGCCGCGCGCGGGATTGAACGTCTTCTGCTTTTCGGCGCCATCGGTTTCCGGAATCGCATCCGTGCCATAGAGCGCGTCATACAGGCTGCCCCAGCGCGCGTTCGCGGCGTTGAGCGCATAGCGCTGGTTCGACAGCGGCACAACGAGTTGCGGACCGGCCTGCGTGGAAATCTCGCTGTCGACGTTGCTCGTGGTCGCCTTGAATGCTGCGGGCGCGGGCACGATGTAGCCGATGCCTTCGAGGAACGTGCGATACGCGGCCAGGTCGCGGACCGGGCCCGGATTCGCGCGATGCCAGTTATCGAGTTCGGTCTGCAGGCGGTCGCGTTCGGCGAGCAGCGCGCGGTTTTTCGGTGCAAGGTCGTGCACGAGCGCATCGAAACCCGCCCAGAACTGGGTGTTATCGACGCCGGTGCCGGGAAGCGCCTCGCTGTCGATAAAATTCTTGAGTGTGGCTGCAATGCGCAGCCCGCCTTGGTCGGTCATCTGGGTCATGAACTGCTCCGTCTGTCTGTATTGGGCCTCTCGCCCGTTCAAGCGTTGATACTGTGTGCGCCGGCACGCGCCACCTGGGCATCCTGGTCCGCCTTCACGCCCGACACGCCGACGGCGCCGATCACCTGACCGTCGACCACCACCGGCACGCCGCCTTCGAGCGTACCGGAAAGCGGTGCGCTGAGGAAAGCGGTGCGTCCGCCGTTGATCATGTCCTCGTACTGCTTCGATTCACGACGACCGAGCGCGGCGGTGCGGGCCTTATCGGTGGCGATATACGCGCCGATCGGCGCGCAGCCGTCGAGGCGCAGCAGCGCGAGCGGATGGCCGCCATCGTCGACGACCGCGATCGCGACCGCCCACTGGTTCTTCTCGGCCTCTACGCGCGCCGCATCGAGGATCTGTGTCGCTTCAGCGACGCCCAGCATGGGTTTGCTCAGCATGATCGATATTTTCCTTGAGAGAGGGAAGCGTTGATGTAGAGGGCCGATCCAGTGACATACGTGTGCATCCATGCGCATCGGGTGCACCTTCCGGGGGCGCGGGCTGGCGCGGAGGTGGAGGGGCGAAAAGCGGCGGACGCATCAGCCATGAGTGTGCAGCGTCATGCGGGCGTCGTCCAGAAACCAGAAATGCGGCTTGCGGCGCGTGCGTCGGCGCACCCGCAGGCGCGCGGGTCGCGGCGCGCGAGGCGAACGCTGACGGCCACGGGTTTGCATCGTGCGTGCGACCGACGTGCGACCGGGCCATGCCGGCCTCCGAGCAAACCCGACGAGATTCGCCGATAATTCCCCGGCGTCGGGACCGGAAGACATCCCGCCGCGCAGGAACCTTCATATCCATTTCCTCGCGACACGGCGTCACAAGCGGCGTGCAGCGGCGGTTTCGTTCCGTCGCGCCTGGAAGTTCCTTTCAGTTTTACAACATAACGACCATGACCTCATCCGACCAAACAAGTCGATCCTGGACCAAGGTTCTCCTTGTGATCCCCTACATTGCGCTGCTCTGGCTGCCGTTCTATAACGATGTCCGACCATCGCTCCTCGGTTTTCCATTCTTTTACTGGTATCAGCTGCTGTGGGTGCCGGTGACGTCGCTCCTGCTGTACGTCGTCTACAGGAGCTTCAAATGAATGATGTGAAACCAATCGATGGCGTGGCGATGGGCGTGTTCATCGCGTTCTTCGCGCTGGTCACGGTGCTGGGCTTCGTCGCGGCGCGCTGGAAGCGGGGCGACCTGACACAGTTGCACGAGTGGGGTCTCGGGGGGCGGCAGTTCGGCACGGTGATTTCGTGGTTCCTCGTGGGGGGTGACTTCTACACCGCGTACACCGTGATCGCGGTGCCCGCGCTCGTGTATTCGGTTGGCGCGTATGGCTTTTTCGCGCTGCCTTACACGATCATCGTGTATCCGTTCGTGTTCGCCGTGATGCCGAAGCTCTGGCAGATCGCGAAAGCGAAAAATCACATCACCGCGGCCGACTACGTGCACGGCGAATACGGCGGCAAGCTGCTGCCGGCGGCCGTTGCGCTGACCGGTATCGTGGCCACGATGCCGTATATCGCGCTGCAGCTCGTCGGCATGCAGGTGGTGATCAAGGGACTTGGCGTGGACGGTGAACTGCCGCTGATCGTCGCGTTCGTGATCCTCGCGGTGTACACGTATTCGAGCGGCTTGCGGGCGCCGGCGATGATCGCGTTCGTCAAGGACATCATGATCTACATCGTCGTGATCGCGGCGGTGTGGTTGATTCCGGCCAAGCTCGGCGGCTACGGCGCGGTGTTCGATTCGGCCGACAAGTTCTTTCAGGCGAAGGGCGGCGCGACCGGTATTATCCTGAAGCCGTCGCAATTCACCGCGTATGCGTCGCTTGCGCTCGGTTCGGCACTGGCCGCGTTCATGTATCCGCACACGATGACGGCGGTGCTGTCCTCGTCGTCGGCGAAGACGGTGCGCAAGAACGCGATTTTCCTGCCGGCGTACACGCTGCTGCTGGGTCTGATCGCGCTGCTCGGTTATATGGCGATTGCAGCGGGCATTCACGTGAAGTCGGCGTCGGATGTCGTGCCGGCGCTGTTCGGCACGATCTTCCCGTCGTGGTTCGTGGGCTTTGCCGCGGCGGCGATCGCGATCAGCGCGCTGGTGCCGGCGGCGATCATGTCGATCGGCGCGGCGAACCTGTTCACGCGTAACCTGTGGCGTCCGGTGGTGAACCCGAACATCACGCCGGAGAAGGAAGCCTCGACGGCGAAGGTTGTTTCGCTCGTCGTGAAGTTCGGCGCGCTGCTCTTTATCGTGTTCCTGCCGACGCAGTACGCAATCGATCTTCAACTGCTTGGCGGCGTGTGGATTCTGCAGATCTTCCCGGCAATCGTGTTCACGCTTTATACGCGACGCATGTCGACGGCAGGGCTGCTCGCCGGCTGGGCGGTGGGTCTCGTGACTGGCACCAGCCTTGCAATCGCGCAGGGGCTGAAGCCGGTGTATCCGCTGCATATCGGCGGCGCGACGTGGCCGCTGTATATCGGCCTGATCGCGCTGGTGGCGAATATCATCATCACGTTTGTTGTGTCGGCGATTTCGCCGAAGCGCGCGCAGGCGGGTGCGGTTGCACGCGGGTAGGGTGGTGAGCGGTTAGTGCGGGATGTTCAGGGGCGGCCTTTGATGGCCACCCTCGTTTTGCGGAAAAGCCGGCTACGTGCCGGCTTTTCTGTTTTCCGCGCGCAGCTTCAGTTCTTCACGGTCAGAAGATTCGCATCTCGCGCAAGCAGCCATCGACCGTCGGCTTCCTTGCGCAGGATCGTCAGCGTGTAGCCGGCGCGATGAACAGGCGCCGCGTTGCCGGGCGGTCTGATCGTCATGTCCAGATGGTTGCGCACGAAGGCCCAGTTGCCCTGGACCTGAAGCTCCTCGATGTTCGCCGTGCCTTCGATCCCAACGTTCTTCATCCCTTCGGACATCGCCGCGAAGGCTTCTTTACCGAAGGGCTCCTGCCCCGGTGTCATGAAAACCACGTCGTCGGTCATCAGGCTCAGCACGGTCGCCGTGTCGCCGTTTTTGCTGGCGGACATCCACGCGTCAATCAGAGTGCGGATAGCGCGTTCGTCGTCGCTCATGTCAGGGTTCCTCAAGTGGAAGAGGCGTTACAGCGGGTCTGGCCCGGTGTCGTGTTGGCAATCCACCGCGGGCGCGGCAATTCTTGCAAGCCAGCGGGCAATTCTTGCAACAGCGAAGAGGCCTTCTGGTCAGCGACCGGGAGGCAAACCGGCGTTGATCAAACCGCTCCATAAAAACAGATGCAAACAGGCGGATTGCGCGTCACTGCAGGCGCAGTGACGCAATCCGCCGTCATGAGTGGTTCGCTGCGGGGCGACCCAGGGGACCTCGACGCGTCTTTATCGCCTGATGACGCTCATCAACAGGGTCACAAGGAAGATCACGATGAAGATGAAGAACAGAACCTTTGCGATTTCAGCCGCGCCAGCGGCGATCCCGCCGAAACCGAAGACGGCGGCGATGATGGCGATGATGAAGAAAATGGCAGCATAACGAAGCATGAGGGCCTCCCACCGTTGAATTGCCGGATTGATTAAAGTCGTTGGACGGCGTCGTCTCGCAGGCCGGTGAGGCCGGCGCCGCATGGGAAACAGCAACACCTGTGCCCAGTCTCCGAATGCGCCCCGACTGGCAGCTACAGGCAGCTACCGGCAACTACAGGCAGCGGCTGTCATCGACAGATTCGCCGCGCGCCATCCAGCAGTGGGACCCGCGTACGTCGCCACGCCCGATCCGGTGCCTGATATTCACGCACGGATCCATCGCAGCACGAGCGGGCCGCACAGCACGCCCCACGTCACGGCGCAGATCAGCAGGGCAATCATGACGGCGGCGCTCCCGCAATCCTTTGCGCGCCCCGAGAGTTCGTGCCGGTCGAGCGAGATACGGTCGATGGCGGCCTCGATACCCGAATTCAGCAGTTCCACGAGCAGCACCAGCAGCACCGAGACGATCAGCAGCACGCGCCCGACGGGACTGACCGGCACGAAGAGCGCGGCGGGCAGCAGGATCGCCGCCAGCGCGACTTCCTGCCGGAAGGCGCTTTCGACGCGCAACGTCGCGACGATGCCGTTCCAGGAATGGCGCAAGGCGAACAGGGCGCGCAAAGGACCGGTGCGCCTGGGTGGCACGGCGGGAGGGGACTCGGTGGAATGGCTCATGGGCGTTCGATCGTCGAGATGGGCACAGCATGCCCGAATGGTTACAAAAAGTCACAGAAACGTGCTATCGTTCGTCCGCGATACGCGGGACGACCGGCGCGATCAAACAAAAAAACGCAAAAAAGAGAGCAGTCCGCCCCGCGGCTGAGCAACATAAAGACGTCGCGCGCCAGTTTTCCTCAAAGCCTTGTATCGAAGCCTTGTCGCTACAGGCATCCCATCGCTCAAAGATTTCCGTAGACGGCCGTAAACCCGTACAGGGGTTGCGTGCGCGACCGCGTCGTCATCTGTTTTCTCCAGTGTTACCGCAGTGAAATGCGGCGGGCCGGATTCGCGAAGATGCCACTGGCAGCGACGGAATGGACGGCCAGTGTTCACGAGCTGATCCGCAAATGAAACCTGTCGTATCGTTTTGTCTCTCGCTGGCGGCCACAGCCGGCGTCCTCTACGCAGCCACGTTGCCGGTTGCTTCGCTTGCGGCACAAGGTGCTGAGCGATCCGCTGCCGGCGCTGCCTTGTCGGCAAAGCCAGCTTCGGCTCCGGTTGCCGCGGCCCGCGCGACTCTCGCCCCAGCCGCTGCCGTCCTCGCTGGCAACGCGCCCGCGGCCGCGCCCGCTGCGGCTGCCAGCGACGCCTCCGCGACGGGCCTCGGCCGCCTGTCCACTGTCCATGTCCCGTTCTCCGCGCTCGGCGCGTATCTGCCGCTGAATCTGCGCGGTGTCGAAGATGCGCGCACGGTCAACGTCGGCGTGCGGCTCGACCGGATCGTGACGGGCGCGCGGCTGCGCCTTCGCTACACCTACTCGCCGGCGCTGGTGTTTCCGGTCTCGCACATCAAGGTGTCGATCAACAACGAAGTCGTCGCGACCGTGCCGTTCGCCGCCGATCACGCCGGACAGATGGTCACGCAGGACGTGCCGCTCGATCCGCGTTTCTTTGCCGACTACAACCAGTTCGACCTGCGCCTGATCGCGCATTACACGCTCGATCACTGCGAAGACCCGGGCAGTTCGGCACTGTGGGCCGACGTCAGCCCGAAAAGCGAATTCATCCTCGACACCGCGCCGATCCGCTTGCCCAACGATCTCGCATTGCTGCCCGCGCCGTTCTTCGACCGGCGCGACGTGAGCCGGCTGCGCCTGCCGTTCGTCATGTCCGCAACGCCCGACAACGCTACGCTGAAAAGCGCCAGCGTGCTGGCGTCGTGGTTTGGATCGCTTGCGGATTACCGGCAGGCTCGGTTCCCCGCGATGTCGACGCTACCGGCGGACGATCAGGCTGTGGTCGTCGGTACGATTGCCCAGATCCAGCAACTGCATCTGCCGGCGAGCCTGCAGTTGCCGCCTGTGACCGGGCCGATGTTGATCGTCGCGGACAATCCGGCGTCGGCGGATCGCAAGCTGCTGGTTGTGACCGGCCGCACCGGCGCCGAAGTCGATGACGCGGCCTACGCGCTCGTGCTCGGCAAGGCCGCGATGTCCGGCTCATCGGCGCAGGTCACGCGCGTCGATATCGGCGTGCCGCGCAAGCCCTACGACGCGCCGCGCTGGATACCGGTGGACCGTCCGGTCGCTTTCAAGGAACTCGTCGACAATCCGAACCAGCTGCAGGTGAGCGGCGGTTCGCCTGACGCGATCCGCGTGAATCTGCGCGTGCCCGCCGATCTGTATTCGTGGAGCGGGGCAGGCGTGCCGCTCAACCTGCGTTACCGGTATACCGCGCCGACGGTCGCGAACAATTCGGCGCTCGCCGTCCAGATCAACGAGCAGCTGGTGAAGTCATACCGTCTGCAGCCTGCGGGCGCTGAAGACGCACATGGCCGCCTGCAGTTGCCGCTCCTGTCCGGCACAGGCAGCCGTTCGAGCAATGCGCTCGATATTCCCGCGTTCCGCGTCGGCAGTTCGAACCAGTTGCAACTGCGCTTCAATCTCGATTCACAGAAGACCGGATTGTGCGCAGCCGTCGCGTCGAACCCCGCACAGGCCGCGGTCGATCCGGATTCGACGATCGACTTTTCGAATTTTGTCCATTACGCGCAGATGCCGAATCTCGCGTACTTCGCGAACAGCGGCTTCCCGTTTACGCGTTACGCCGACCTTGCCCAGACCGCGGTCGTGATCTCCGACCATCCGCCGCCCGAGGAACTCGAAGCGATGCTGACGATGATGGGCCACATGGGACAGTGGACCGGCTTCCCGGCGTTGCGCGTGCAGATCGCGCGTCCGTCCGAAGTGCCGCAGCTCGCGGACAGGGATTTGCTCATGATCGGCGGCGCGGCGACATCACCGGTACTCGACGGCTGGCGTCACGCGTTGCCGCTGACGATCGGCGCGGCCGACGGCATCACGCACGCTTCGTTTTCGGTCAAGGAGCGTTGGCGCAACGGCACCCAGTTGACCGACGGCAGTGCGAGGCTCGACGAAAGCGGGCCGCTCGCCGCGCTGCTCGGCTTCCAGATGCCTGGCAGCAAGGGGCGCAGCGTGGTCGCGCTGGCGTCGACGGATCGTCACCAGCTTGCTGACGTGCTGGACATACTGGAAAAGGCGGACCTCGTCTCGCAGGTGCAGGGCGATGTCGCGCTCGTGCGGCACGGCGAAGTCGAGAGCATGCGCGTGGGCGAATCGTATCTCGTCGGCTATGTGCCGTGGTATGCGCGCATCTGGACCAAGGCAATCCAGCATCCAGTGCTGCTCGGGGTGCTCGGCACGCTCGCCGGCCTGTTGCTCGCGATCGGCGCGTTCACTGCATTGCAGGAGCTTGCCGCACGCCGTCGGGGGATCTGACGGATGGCGGCGGTGAACCGGACTGCGCGCAGGCGGGTGCTCGGCTGGACATTGTGCAGTCTGCTGGCGGGTAGCGTGACGGCTGTTGCAGCGAACGCGCGGGCCGCTTCGCCCGTGACGGGCAGCGGCGCACAGGCGCCTGCGTGTCCGTCTGCGCTGGCTGCCGGGTGGCCGCGCTGGGAGCAGTTCAAACGCGACTTCGTCTCGAAGGACGGTCGCGTGATCGATGCCGGCTCCGCCGATTCGCGCACCGTGTCCGAAGGGCAGTCGTACGGTCTTTTCTTCGCGCTCGTCGCAAACGACCGCGTGACATTCGACGCGATTCTGCAATGGACCGAGGTCAATCTCGCGCGCGGCGATCTGACTTCGCATTTGCCGTCATGGCTGTGGGGGCGGGGCGAGAACGGGCAGTGGGGCGTGCTCGACACGAACGCGGCTTCCGACGCCGATCTATGGATCGCATACGCGCTGCTCGAAGCAGGCCGCGTGTGGAACGAACGCAGTTACACCGCGCGTGGCGCGCTGCTCGCGCGGCGTGTGCTCGACGAGGAAAGCGCGACGATGCCGGGCCTCGGCCTCACGCTGCTGCCCGGCCCCAGCGGTTTTCATCCCGCGCCGGACACGTGGCGCGTGAACCCGAGCTATTCGCCTGTGCAGGTCATTCGCGGTATCGCCGCGCACCTGCCTGACGATGCGCGCTGGCCGCGGCTGCTCGCTTCGACGGGACGCATGCTGACCGACACCGCACCGCACGGTTTTTCGCCGGACTGGGCGCTGTACCAGACCGGCCGCGGCTTCGTGCCCGATGCCGATACGCACGCAGTCAGCGCATACAACGCGATCCGCGTGTATCTGTGGGCCGGTACGTCGAACGCGCAGGACCCGCTCGCGCAGACATTGCTGACGCGCTTCGCGCCGTTCGCCGGTTTTATCGCCACGCACGGTGCGCCGCCAGAAACCGTCGATGCGACGACGGGCGTGGTCGGCGCCAATATGGGCAACGCGGGCTTTTCGGCGGCCGCTGTGCCGTTCCTCGATGCAGGCGGACAGACGGCGCTCGCGGATGCGCAGGTCGCACGCGTTGCGCAACTCGACCGTGAGACGCCGCCCGGGTACTACACCGGCGTGCTGACGCTGTTCGGTCTTGGCTGGCGCGATGGGTACTACCGCTTCGCCGCCGATGGCACACTCAACCTGCGCTGGAGTTCGCCGTGTTCCGCCGCGCAGTGATGCAACCGCTCGGGCGTGGGCTGGCGTCGCTCGTCGTCGGCGCCGCGTCGCTGACCTCGCTGACTTCGCTGACTTCGCTGACCCTGCCGGGCAACGCGCACGCGGCGACGGCTGCCCACGCCACGCCGCCTGTCGCCGGCTCGCGCACGGCGCCAGCGATGCAGCAACAGAACGAAGCTGCGCGACGTCTCTACGAAACCGCGCGCACGTGGTCGACGAAACATCGCGACGATCTTGCATTGCAGGCGATCCAGAAAGCGCTCCTGATCGCGCCCGACGATCCCGCGTTGCTCGCGAGTCTCGTGCGTATCCAGTTGAGTCTCGGTCAGGCGCAGGCTGCGCAGGCGACGCTCACGCGCCTGCAATCGAAAGCGCCCGGTGCGATCGCGACGCAGCAGATCGAAGACGAATTTCGCGTGGCGACGAGCGGCCGCCAGGAAATGGCGACGATCCGGTTGCTTGCGCGCAGCGGCCAGTCCGCGGAAGCGTCGCGCCGGCTGGTCGCGCTGTTTCCGCATGGCGCGCCAGCGGGCTCGCCTGGCGCGGAGTATTACCAGATCATCGCCGGCACGCCGGAAGGGCGCGGTCTGGCGATCGGCGCGCTGCATCAGCGCATCGCCGCCGACCCTGGCGACGTCAATTCCGCGCTCGTGCTGGCCGGGCTGCTGAACGCGCGCGGCGAGACACGCGCCGAAGCGAACCGCATTGCGTGGAATCTGGCGACGCGGCCCGATGCGGACCACGGCGCGTCGATGGATACGTGGCGTCATGTGCTGCAGTCTGCCGGTGCGGACCCGGCGTATCTCGACGCGCTGCGCGCGTATCTCGTGCTCGTGCCTGACGACACCGAATTCAAGGAACGCGTCGGCGTGATCGAAGCGCAGATCGACGCACAACGCAAGCTCGAACGCGATCCCGACTACATCGCGCAGCAACGCGGCTTGCGGGCGCTGGCGCGTAATGATCTCGCCGCCGCCGCGCCGTTGCTCACGCGCGCGGCGCAGGCACGCCCCGACGATGCCGAGGCGGTCGGCGGCCTGGGCGTGCTGCGCATGCGTGAAGGACGCCGCGACGAAGCCCGCGCGTTGTTCCAGCGCGCGGCCGCGCTCGCGCCCGACAATCGCGGCAAATGGGACAGCCTCGCGCGCACGGCGCAGTTCTGGGGCACGCTCGCAGAGGGCCGCGACGCGGCCGCCGCCGGCCGTCCGCAGGACGCCGGGCGCGCCGCGCGCGCGGCGCTCGCAATGGAGCCGGGCAACGCCGATGCGAAGCTGCTGCTCGCCGACGCGTTGCTCGCGCAGCAGAACTGGAGCGCAGCCGAACCGCTGCTGCGCGAACTGACGACGGCGCGCGAGCCGAGCCTGCCGGCCGTGCGCAGCACGCAGACGCTCCTCGAGAACACCGGTCGCGCGGATCAGGTCGGACCGTTCCTCGACGCATTGCAAAGCCGCTTCACCGCCGCAGACGACAAACAGGGCCTCGCGCAACTTCGCGCCGGCATTCTGGTGGCTCAGGCCGGGAAACTCGTCGCGGCCGGCAAAAATGGACCCGCCGCCCAACGCTACGAAGCCGCGTTGCGCCTCGCACCCGACGCGCCGTGGACGCGTTTTGCGCTGGCGCGTCTGTATCGCGATCTCGGTTTGCCGCAAACAGGCCGCGTGGTGATGGACGATGGTCTTGCTGTTTCCGCGTCGCCGGAAATGCGTTACGCGGCCGCGATCTATCGCAACTCGATCGACGACGTGACCGGCGCGCAAAACGTGCTCGGCGCGATCCCGGAGCACGATCAGACCGGCAGCATGCGCGCACTGGCGCAAAACCTCAAAGCGCAACAGTCGCTTGCACAGGCGCGCGATGCGTTTGCGCGCGGCGATGCGGCCAGCGCATCGCACTCGCTGGAAACGGCGCGCACCCTCGGCGCTGACGATCCGAATATCCTCGCGTCCATCGGGTCGTTATGGATCGACCACGGGCAGCCTGAGCGCGGGCTCGCCCTGCTGCAGGACTGGATGTCGGCGCATCCGCAGGGGAACGATGCCGACGTGCGTCTGCGCTATGGCGATCTGCTCGGGAGCGCGCATCGCGACGATGAACTCGGCGGCTGGCTCGCGTCGCTGCGTCGCGAGAAGGATCTGACAGCACGGCAGAGCGCGCGTCTGGAAGACCAGTCGCTGCGTCTCATCCTGCGCGAAACCGACGCGGCAATCGACCAGCAGGACTATGCGCAGGCGCGCAGGCTGCTCGATCACGTGAGCGCGGCGGGCAGGCGAGACACGCGTTACGCACTCGAAGTCGCCGATCTTGAACGGGTGCAGGGACACTACGCAGCGGCGCGCGCGACGCTCGCGCCGCTCATCGCGAAGTCGCCCGATGACGCCGACGCGCAGCTCGCGCTCGCGCGCGTGCTGGAGCAGAGCGGCGACCGTCGCGCGGCGCTCGCCATCGTACGGCACGTGCTCGACACGGCATCGCCCGACGATGTCGATACGCGTCTGTCGGCGGCGCGCCGGCTCGCGGCATTGCGGCGTCTCGATGATGCCGCGCAGGTGACGTCGGCATTGCGCGTCGCGTATCCGGGACGGCCGGATGTGACCGTGCAGGCCGGACGCATCGCCGAAAATCGCGGCGAGTACGAAAGCGCTGCGTCGCTTTATCGTCTTTCGCTAACGCAGGAAAGCGCTGCGGGCGTCACGCCGGGCCGCGATGGAACACCCGCGCAATCCGCGCTCGACGATCTGCAGCAACGTCGCAATCCGGAAATCGAAAGCGCGTGGATTCCCGAATACAAATCGGGCGACGCAGGCGTGTCCGACTATCACGCGCAGCAGGTGCCGGTGTATGTGCAGATTCCCTATCGCTATGACGGCCACTTCTTCGTCCATCTCGATGCGGTTCACGTCGACGCGGGCACGCTCGATACCAGTCCATCCAATTCCTTCGTCGTGAAGACGTTCGGCACGTTCGCGGCATTCGCCGATCCGGGGCCGCAGGCGCACGGCGATCTGCATCAATCGGCGACGGGCGTGGCGCTGGGCACCGGCTTTACATCGGACGCGTGGCGTTTCGATATCGGCACGACGCCGCTGGGTTTTCCAGTGCATTACCTCGTCGGCGGCGTGCGATATCGCTTCGACGCGGGCCCGGCAAGTTTTTCGGCAAGCGCGTCGCGCCGGCCGGAAACGAGCAGTGAACTGTCGTATGCAGGTCTGCGCGATCCATGGACGAATGCCGTCTGGGGCGGCGTGCGGCGCGACGGCATCGACCTTCATTCGGCAGTCGATATCGGTCAGGTCAGCGCGTTTGCGGACGTCGGCGCAGGTGAGCTGACTGGACGCAACGTCGCGAGCAATCAGGAATTCATCCTGCGCACGGGTTTTACCGTGCCGGTCTATGAACGGACGAACACACGCGTCAGCACGGGCCTCGTCGGCAACGCGTGGCACTACACGCAGAACCTGCGCTTTTACACGTTTGGGCAGGGCGGCTATTACAGCCCGCAACGGTATCTGTCGATCGGGGTGCCGGTCGAATGGGCAGGCCGACGCGACAACCTGACGTGGGATCTGACAGCGACGGTCGGCGTGTCGAACGCGTACGAGAAAGACTCGCCGTATTTCCCTGATGGCGTGCCGAACGTGTCGAATCCGGCGACGGCGGCGCAACTGGCGGGCGACGTGTTCGGCGGAAGTTCGACGCGCGGCGTCAGCTTTTCGTATGGAGTCTCGGGCATCGTGCAGTACCGCTTCAATTCGAAGCTCGTTGCGGGCGCGCGGATCAACATCGACCGCTCGCACGATTACGCGCCGAGTTCAGCGATGGTGTACGTGCGCTATGCGTTCGACGGCCGCAAGCCCGACACCAGCCTGTCGCCGACGCCGGTGCGACTTTATTCGAGCTATTGAGCGGGCCGCCAGCCAGCGATTCCATCCAGCGATACAACCCTTTCAGGACAACGACGCGTGAGTACCGATTCGAACCGAACCAGCATCGCACCTGTCGCCTCCGGGCTGCGCCGGTGGCTGCGCGTCGCCGGATGGCGGGGAGCCGGCGGCCGCACGCGTCAGCCGGAGCGACTCGCGGTCGACTGTCTGCCCGACGAATGGGTGACGCTGGCGCCGGGCAAGCTGTACGCGATCTACATGACGGCGCGCACGCCCGCGAGCGACGCGCTGATCTGGACCAGCGCGCGCGAAGCGCGGACGAAGCACGTCACCGTCGTGCTGGCGCGGCCACGTGCCGAAGTGGCAAAGCGGCTGCGTGAACTCGGCTTTGCCGGCGACGGTCCCGCGCGCGGCTGGCCGCGTGGCCTGAACGTGCTGGCGATGCCCGCCGCCGATTTCTTCGGCGCGGATGGCGACGCGTCTCAACCAGTCGCGTTCGCGCGGCTCTTCGGTGGCCTGCGTGCGCTCAAGCGGTTTGGCTTTCATTCGAACGCGCTGTATTTCATCGAAGGCGCGGAGCGCTGGTTCAGTGTGGCCGATCCGGTTGCGCTGGCACGCGAAGGGCGCATGCTCGCCGACTGGTGCAAGGCGCGCAACATCACGCTGGTCCTGATGTTCGGCCCGACCTCGCGCGTCGATGATGATCCCGATAGCGACGATGAACGCTTCGCCGACGAAACGCTTGACGGCCAGGCGACGCCATCGGGACGCCTCGAATTTCATGGCGCATGCGCGGGCGTCGCGCGCCTGCAGCGCACGCACGGCGAACTGCTGTGGCACGTCGATTTCTGGCGCGCGGGTCGGGCGCTCGTCACGGGCGCCGTGCGCTCGCTACGCTTCACCGACGGCGGTCGTCTGACGGTCGCGCCCGATTCGCCGGACGCGTTGGGTGCGGGGGTCGGCGCGTATCTCGCACGCGACGAAGACCGCGTGGTGGCGAGCCGCGCCGTGGTGGGCAACGAAGCGTGGGTGCCGCGCGAATGGGACATCGTCGCCGACCAGCGCGCGGCACTCGCAGCATGCGAAGGGGCGCAGGCGGCCACCGTCCTGCTCGAATACACGGGCGGCGCGCAACTCGAAGCACTGTGCGCCGCGGTGCATACGTTGCGCCGCCGCTGTGGCCGGGCGCTAAAGATCGTGGTCGTCGAACGCGGCGAAGTGCTGCGGCATCAATACGAACTGCTGGTGCTGAACCTGGGTGCGAATCTCGTGATCGGGCGGCATCTGCCGTTTTCTCGTATCCAGTCGCTGCTGCAATCGTTGCAGGGACAACTGCATACACGGCCTGTCGCCGACGATTACCGCACGGCACTGGCCGCTGCGCTCAGCGACGATGTGCTCGGTTATCTGCCGGTCACTCTATTCAGCGAGCGAACGCGTGCCGTGCTCGAACGCAGTGCCGCGCTGCGTCTGCCGCATGCGCTCGTGAAGCTCACGCTGCTGCCGTCGCTTTCGCATGTCGACGCGCTGCGGCACTGCACGCCGCGCCGCGCGGGCGACGTGTTCACGATGGACGCCTCGCATATTTACGTGTTCCTTTTCGCGTGCCGGCTCGCGGATGCGGGCGCGGCGCTCGCACACGTCTTCGATGTGCCGGTCGCGCGCCTCTCGGACCGTGTCGTGTATCTGGCCGAAGAGGGAATCGCCGAAGAACTGAAGTCACTCGAAGCCGCGCAACGTCGCGCGCCGGTGGCGGACTACAGCGATCTGTTTCCGGCGACCGCTGCGGCCGCTGCCGTCGTTACGGCCGCGGTGCCCGAATCGCCGAACGCATCGAACGGGGAGAACGCATCGAACGCGGGCGAACTGCTGCAAACGATCGCCGCCGCGCAACTTGACGCGATCGAGCGCGCGCTCGCGGATGCACGAGGCGAGAGCACGCGCACGGGCGCGATCGACGGCGCAGACGATACGCCGCGCGTGCGTCACGCCGAGCCCTGTGCGATGCCGCTGCGTACAACGGAGGACCACTAGTGGAATTTTTTCTGACGTACTTTGTGGCCGGTCTGATCCTCGCAATTCCGGCATGGATCGTCTGGCAACGCAGTGGCGCACGGCGCGGTTTCGTTGCGGCGCGACACTTCGATCCAAACGATGCCGTGCCGTGCGAAATCGAACCCGTTGCGCTGCGGGCGCGGCTGCTACCGGACCCGGCACGGACTGACGAGGTGTCGTCATGAAGACGATCGCGGTGGTGTCGACGGCGGGCGGTACCGGACGCACAACCCTGACGGCCGCGCTCGCCATTCTGCTTGCGCGGCGTCGGCGCCCGGTCGTCGCAATCGATTTCGATCCGCAGAATCTGCTCGGCGCGCATCTGGGCCTCGATACGCTGTCGCAAACCGGCATCGCGAGCGCAATTGCCGATAGTACGTTTGCCTGGCATGCGGGTACATGGCGCAACAGCGAAGGTGTGCTGTTCGTGCCGCACGGCCAGCTGACGCTCACGCAGCTCGCGGCGTGCGAAGCGCGGCTCGCGTCCGCGCCGCGATGGCTCGCGGACGCAATCGCGCAGATCGATCTGCCCGAGAACGGCGTCGTGCTGATCGATACGGCGCGTTATCCGTCGCAACAGGCGGACCACGCAGTGCGTTGTGCGGATCTCGTGCTGTGCGTGACGCCGCCCGAACCGGCCGCGTGCGCGACGCTGATCGCGCGGCTGGGCGACCTGCGCGCGGCGTGTGCGAACGTCAAGGTCATCGTCAACCGGATGAACCCCGCGCGCGACATGCAGCGCGACGCGCTGGCGATGCTGCGTGCAGCGCTCGGCGATTCGGTGTCGCTTGCGCAGCGGGTGCATCTGGACGCCGCATTACCCGAGTCGCTCGCGCGCGGCACGTGGTTTTTCGACGATGCGCCGCATTCGCAGGCATCGCACGATCTGCAGGGCCTTGCCAACTGGATGGACGCGTGGCTCGATCCGCGCAGAACCGGTGAGCGGACATGACACAGCCTGCAAGCGGTCACGACCGTCACCCCTCGCCGCGCAACCCGCGTACTTTCCGCGCGCGCGCGATTGACTGGCTCGCGCGCGGCCTCGGTTTGCCTGCCCGACGCTCGGCGCTCGACTGGTGTGTGCGGCTCTTCTTCCAGCCGCCGGCGGCTGGCAAGCGGGATGTCGTGCGTGACTGGATCCGCGCGGCCGTGTTGCATCTGGCCGCGCGGTGGGGCGTTCTCGAACCGCGCAGCCTGCGTGAATGGCTGTGGCGCGCATTCGTGAAACCGCCTCGCGTCGCGTCGCGGCGCGGCGTTTCGTGCGCGAGTGAAGCGTTTGCGTGGGTCGATCGCTGGCTTGTGCCGGTGGCCGTCGCCGTGCAGCGTATGCTGCGACGAATCGATGCGATGCTGGCGATGCTGCCGTGGGCGCGCTGGGGCGATCGGATCGAGCGCGGCACGACCCGCGTTGGCCATATCCGCTGGCTGCTGCCGCTCATCGTTGTGACGGGCGCGGTGCTGTGGATGACGGTGGGCACGTCGCCCCTGTCGCCGGATGGACAGTTCGAATTCTTTGCGGTGCTGGTGGTCGTCGCGCTGATCATCCGCCGTTTTCCGGGGCGTCTGCCGGTGCTCATGCTCGCGACGCTCTCACTGCTCGCGATGGCGCGCTATGTCTGGTGGCGCACGACGCAGACGCTCGATTTCCGCACACCGGGCGAGGGCGTCGTCGGCTATGCGCTGTTCGCCGCCGAAGCGTACACATGGATCATTCTGCTGCTGGGCTTCGTGCAGACCGCGTGGCCGCTCAACCGGACGGTCGCCGAACTGCCGGACGATCCTGCGGCGTGGCCCACGGTCGATATCTATATCCCAACGTACAACGAGTCGCTTTCCATCGTGAAGCCGACGGTATTCGCCTCGCAGGGCGTCGACTGGCCCGCGGGCAAACTGCGCGTCTACCTGCTCGACGACGGCTGCCGCCCCGAGTTCGAAGCATTCGCGCGCGAGGCCGGCATCGGCTACATCACGCGCGACGATAACCGGCACGCGAAGGCCGGCAATATCAATCACGCACTGGCGCTGACACAAGGCGACTACATCGCGATTTTCGACTGCGACCACGTTCCCACGCGCTCGTTTCTGCAAACCACGATGGGTACGTTTCTGCGCGACGCCCGATGCGCGATGGTGCAGACGCCGCATCACTTTTTCTCGCCCGATCCGTTTGAGCGCAACCTCGATACCTTCGGTCGCGTGCCGAACGAAGGCAACCTGTTCTACGGTCTCGTGCAGTCGGGCAACGATCTGTGGAACGCTTCGTTTTTCTGTGGCTCGTGCGCGGTCATCAAGCGCGCGCCGCTCGAGGAGATCGGCGGCATTGCGGTGGAGACCGTCACCGAAGACGCCCACACCGCGCTCAGGCTGCACCGTCGCGGCTACACCACTGCGTATCTGCCGACGGTACAGGCGGCCGGACTTGCGACCGAAAGTCTCGCGAGCCACATTCGTCAGCGTACGCGCTGGGCGCGCGGCATGGCGCAGATTTTCCGCGTCGACAATCCGTTCCTTGGACGTGGCCTCGGTTTCTTCCAGCGTCTGTGCTACGGCAACGCGATGCTGCATTTTTTCTACGGCATTCCGCGGCTCATCTTCCTGACGATGCCGATGGCGTACCTCTTTTTCCAGCTTTACTTCATCAACGCATCGGCGACGACCATCGCCGGTTTCGTGCTGCCGTATCTCGTGCTCGCGAGCATCGCGAACTCGCGGATGCAGGGCAAGTACCGTCATTCGTTCTGGGCCGAAGTGTACGAATCAGTGCTGGCGTGGTACATCGCGCTGCCGACGACCATCGCCTTTTTCAGCCCGAAGCACGGCAAGTTCAACGTCACCGACAAGGGCGGCAGGACCGACGAGAGTCATCTCGACTGGGCCGTGTCGAAGCCTTATATCGTGCTGCTCGTGCTCAATGCGGCTGCGATGCTGGCCGGCATTTACCGGCTTGTGTTCAACGCCGGCGACGAAACACCGACGATCCTGATGAACGTGTTCTGGACGCTCTACAACCTGGTGATGCTGGGCGCCGCGGTGAGCGTGGCGCGCGAGGCGAAGCAGGTGCGCGTGACCCATCGTATTGCGATGGAGATGCCCGCGACGCTGCTGCTCGCCGACGGCACGACCGTCGCCTGCCAAACCGGCGACTATTCGACGGGCGGTCTCGGGCTCGACGTCGAGCCGGGACTCGATCTGAATACGGGCGATACGCTGGGTGTCGTCGTCAGTCGTGGCGACAGGCAGTTTCACTTCCCGGTGCGCGTGAGCCGTCGTGCGGGACGTCATCTCGGGGTGCAGTTCGACGGCCTGACGCTGGAACAGGAGCGACAACTCGTGCAATGCACGTTCGGACGCGCCGATGCCTGGCTCAAATGGGGCGAGCGCACGATCGAAGATGCGCCGCTACGCGGCATGAAGGACGTGCTGTCGACGGGCGTCGAAGGTTATTCACGCATTTTGAAGGGTGCATCGCGATCGTTGCAGGCGTTGCTCGCGCTGGACCGGACACGTTTTTGAATGCCGGTTGAGACCGGCCGCGCGGTCCGCCGCGCAACGAAGGAATATTGTTCATGACACTCTGGAATCTCTACTTCATCGGCAAGCTGTATCTGTTCGCGGCAGGGCATCTGAAGCCGTTGTGGATCGCCAACATCGCGTTCGCGGTGGTGCTCGCCGCAAGCGCGACATTGCGTCATCGCGGGCTGCGGGTGCTGCGTCTGGTGACGGGGCTCGCGATCGGGTTGCCGCTGATGTATTACGAAGCGAACGTGCCGCCGTTTGCGCGGCTTGTCGAGGAGTTCGGCAATCTGCGAACGTTCAGCTTTGGGTACTGGCTCGAGCTCGCGCAGCGTTTCGTGCCGCCCATGTTGCTGCTTGCCATGCTCGGCGCCGTGATCGCGTATCTGATCGTGAACCGCTGGCTGCGCGTGGCGACCTTCGTGATGATCGCGCTGATTGCATTGCCGGTATGGCAGGCGGGCAGTGCGGTGCTCTCGCGCGTCGAGACGGCGGTCCCGGTTGCCGCGACAGCCGATACGATCGTCGCGCAGCCGCAGGACCACAACGCGGCGCTGGCCGCGTTCCGCTCGCAGGAATCGCAACGGCAGGTCACATTCGGCCGTCTTGCGTCCGATGCGAGCCAGCAGTTCGACGTGATCGTGCTGCATATCTGTTCGCTGTCGTGGGACGACCTCGACGTGGCGAAGGCGCGCAATCATCCGATGCTGAGCCACTTCGATTATCTGTTCACGAACTTCAGTACGGCGGCGAGCTATAGCGGACCGGCGGCGATCCGTGTGCTGCGCGCGACGTGCGGACAGGAAGCACATTCGGATCTGTACAAAGACGCGCCGCAGCAGTGTCATCTGATGGCGGACCTCGCACAGGCCGGTTATACGCCGCAGACGATGCTCAATCACGACGGCCACTTCGACAACTTCCTGCAGCTGATCAAGGACAACGTCGGCGTACCGGGCGTACCGATGATGTCGAACCTGGCGGCGCCCGTCGCGATGCACGCATTCGACGGCTCGCCGATTCACGACGACTACGCGACGCTGGCGGGCTGGTATGCGCAGCGTGCGCAGACGCCGGGACCGGTTGCGCTGTACTACAACACGATCAGCCTGCACGATGGCAACCGCTTGCCGGACAGCAAGCTGTCGAGCCTCGATTCCTATCCGTTGCGCGTCAACAAATTGATGAGCGACTTCGATCGCTTCGCGGATCTGATCCAGGCATCGGGGCGGCGCGCGGTGATCGTATTCGTGCCGGAGCATGGCGCGGCGTTGCGGGGCGACAGCAACCAGGTAGCGGGTTTGCGTGAGATTCCGACGCCGAACGTCGTGCATGGACCGGTTGGTATCCGGCTGGTGGGCTTCCAGGGCAATCACGGCCCGACGACGGTAATCGACAGCCCGACGAGCTTTCTGGCAGTGTCGCAATTGCTGTCGAATCTGGTGTCGAACAGCCCGTTCAAGCCGGGCGTGACGTTGTCACAGTACGCGGCGAATCTGCCGCAGACGCAGATGGTCGGTGAGAACGAGGGCACGGTGACGATGCAGACTGCGTCTGGCTACGTCGTGAAGACACCGGATGGCGTGTGGGTGGACGAGAAATGACGACATCGAACATCGAGACGGGCGGCTGGCCGGTGAACGACATCACCGGGCTGGCACGCCGCCTGCCGGAGCTCGATCCGGCGGCGTACCTTGATGGCCAGGCGAGCGAAGCGTACGAGAGCGCGCTGACGAAGTGGCCGGTGCTGGCGAAGCTGATGGGACTGACGACGGGGAAGGCGGAGCCCGCGGAATAAACGGGCGGTGCGTCACCGCACCTGCACGAAGGCAATCAACAAGACCATCCCGCCGATAGCGCCATCGAGCACGCGCCAGGCGGCGGCACGCCGAAAGAGCGGCGCGAGCGCGCGGGCCCCATACCCGAGCAGAACGAACCAGACGGCACTGACAGCCATTGCGCCGAGCGCAAAAGCGACGCGGCCGGAGGGCACTTCACGCGCACCAGCAGTGCCGATGAGTAAAAAGGTATCCAGATAGACGTGGGGATTTAGCCAGGTCAAGGCGAGCGTCATGAGCAAAACCGGCAAGGCGCGTTGCCTCGGCACAGAAACTTCGCCCGACGAGGTATCCATCACAGCGTGCCCAGGCTTCACCGCCCGCCGCAGCGCGCCGATCCCGAACCACACGAGATAGGCCAGCCCGACATACAACATCGCGTGCACAAAAGCCGGAAACCGCTCAACGAGCGCCGACGCACCACCCACGCCAGCGGCGATCAAAATGAAATCCGACAGCATGCACAGCACAACGATCTTCCCGACGTGCGAGCGCATGATCCCCTGCCGCAAAACAAAGGCATTCTGCGCACCGATGGTGACGATAAGCGACGCACACAACGCCGCGCCGTGCGAAAAAGCGAGCCAGTCCATAGCCTGATCCAGTAGACGGTTGAAACGAACAGCGCTAGTCTGCGGTTTCGACGATCATAAGAGAAGCTAATTCACGTAATGCGGATTAAGGAACGCTAATGCTCGACTATGCCTTGCTGGATGCGCTCGCGGCCGTCGTGCGCCACGGCTCATTCGACCGCGCCGCGAGCGAACTCAACGTCACGCCATCAGCGGTATCGCAACGCGTGAAGCTGCTGGAAGAGCGCGTCGGCAGCGTGCTGGTGAAGCGCGGCCAGCCATGCGTCGCGACGACATCCGGTGCGCTGCTGTGCCGTCACACCGAACGCGTGCAACTGCTCGAGGCGCAGCTGGGAGGCCGCCTGCCGACGCTGCCCGGCGCGCTTGTCGAGTCGTGGCCCACGTTACGCGTCGCCGTGAACGACGACAGCGTTGGCACGTGGTTCATCGACGCCGTCGCGGGTTTCTGTGTCGAGCGTGAAATGCTGCTCGACCTCGTGATCGACGACCAGGACCACACGGCGCAGCGCATCCGCGACGGCAGCGTGCAGGGCGCCGTGACAACCCAGGCCGAACCGGTGCAAGGCTGCCGTTCGACGCGGCTGGGTCGCATGCGCTATCTGGCCGTCTGCGCGCCGCAGTATTTCGAGCGGTATTTCGCAGAAGGCGTCACGCGCGAATCGCTGCGCGGCGCGCCGTGCGTCGACTTCAATCCGAAGGATCAGTTGCAGAAGCGCTTCATGCGGCGCGTGACGCGCGCGGAGATCGATCCGCCGCTGCACTGGATTCCGCACGTCGCGGGTTTTCTACGTGCGTGCGTCACGGGGATGGGGTGGGGGATGTGCCCGGAGCGGATGGTCGCGCAGCATCTGGCGAGCGGCGAGCTGGTCGAGATGACGCCGGGCAAGCATCTCGACATTGATCTTTACTGGCAGAGCTGGCGCCTTTCGATCGGCTGGCTCGACGATTTCAGCGCCGTGCTGCGCAAGCGTGCGACGGAGTTCCTCGACTGAGGCGGCCCGGGCCGTCGGCCATGGCCCGGCCACAGCGCATCACACCCTAACGCACCTCCGGCACGCCCGCCGTTTCGCCGTTCGCCGCGGTGTCGCGCGTCTCAGGCATCGCCGCCCACACCAGCAGCACAGCGAGCGCGCCCGCCGCGGCCAGTCCGAAGAAGCTGAACGTGTTGCCGAAGCGATCGGCGACAAAACCCGCGACCGCCGTGCTCAACGTCGCGCCGATGCCGGCCGCGAGACCGAAGAGCCCGATGCACAGGTTGTAGCGTCCCTTGCCGCCGGCGACGTCGGCGGCGATCAGCGGCAGCATCACGCCGAACACGGCGGCGCTCAGCCCGTCGAGCATCTGCACTGGCACCAGCAGATACGGGCTGCTCACGCCAGCAAACAGCAGCGCGCGCAGCGGCAACGCGGAAAAGCCGAACAGCAGGATCGGCCGGCGCCCCCAGCGTTCGGCCGAGCGTCCGACCCACGGCGAGAGCATCGCGACGATCGCCTGCGGCACGATGATGCAAGCCGCAATCACGAGCTGCACGTAGTCGCCCATGCCGGCGGTGACTTCGCCCGCGGCCAGGTTGAGCATCGCGGCATTCGACAGGTGGAACAGCACAATACATGCTGCAAAAATCAGCATCCGCCTGTCGCGTAGCAGTTCACGCAGCGTTTCGCGTTCTTCCTTCTCCGGTTTGGTCTTGTGTTTGACCGCGACCGGCGTCGGGTTCGGATTCGTGTGAATCATGCTGAGCGCGAAGAGCGCGGGCAGCGCCAGCGCGCCCGTCAGCCAGAAGACCGCGCGCGGCGAATAGTATTCGCCGAAGAGGCCCATCAGGCCCGCCGCGACCGCGCTGCCAATCGACGCCCAGCGCGCATTGCGGCCGAGCCGGTCGCCGAGATCGTGGCGTCCGACGAGCGTGATCGAGATCGCCGCCATCGCCGGCACGAGCATGCAGCTCGCGAAACCGTGGAAGACTTCCGCGATCATCACCGGCAGCACGGTCGGGCTGCTTGCCAGCAGCACCGCGCTCACGATGATCGCGATGATCGCCCAGGCGGCTGCGCCTTTCTTGTTGCGCAACGCGTCGACGGCTGCGCCGCCGGGTACCTGGCTCACCATCGCGCTGATCGTGCCGACCGACAGCGCGAGGCCGATTTCGCCCTGGGTCCACTTGTGCGAAGCGAGGTAGGACGCAATGAACGGCCCAAAGCCCGTCTGCACATTCGCGACGAAAAAATTCAGCCAGTCGAGGGCGAGCAGACTTCGCGCGTCAACTTTAAGTCGGTTCGTCATCGGGCAGGCCGTACAGAAGAGGCCGTAGCCGTGGATGACGATGCGCCAGCGGCTGCCGGAGCAGCGGCTGCAGGCGGTGCCGCGGGAGCAGGCGGTGCCGCGGGAGCAGGTGGTGTAGCGGACGCAGCAGTCGGAGCAGGTGGCGCGGGCGGAGCAGGCGAGACCGCGCGAATCGGCCCGTCCGTCGTATACGAAGGCGAAGCCTTGATCTGCGCATCGTTCAGCTCGATCAGCGGCGTCAATTCCTTGTTCTTCGTGACGAAATGCATCGCCGACCAGTTCGCCGCAATCGTGCGCCGGTCCGGGCTGATGATGCCGCTGACGTCCAGCACGACGGCCTGCGGCTGCGCGCTGCCGTCGATCAGCACGTCGATGATGCGTCCGACCTTGCCGCCATTCGCGCGCTCGACGTCGGTATCGAGCAGCTGCAACTGTCCCGGACTGACGGGCGTCGGCGACGTGCCCGCGAGCGGCCCGGCCAGCTTCGGCCGGATCGAGAAGGGCAGCTTGCCCTGCGGCATGTTGATCGTGATCGGCGCGCCCTTCGCGGCGGGCGCGAAGCGGAACGCGGACCACGGGAAGTTGGCCTTGCGGTCGCCGATGCCGAGAAAGCCCAGCAGATTCACGACCATTTCGCGCGGCGTGCCGCTCGCGTCGGTGATCAGATCGACCGCGCGGCCGACGACCTTGCCGTCGGGCCGCTGCACTTCGCTGTCGAGCAGACCGTGCGCCGCGTTGCGGTCGAGGGTGCGCGTCGTGATGATCGGCGGGGGCGGCGGCGGGGGCGGCGGGGGCGCAGGCGCGGGCGGCGGCGGTTCCTCCACCTTGTGCGGTTTCACGACGGGGCGCTTCGGCTTCTTCGGCAGCGGATGGCCGGTGTTGTCGGTCTGCTCGGGCTCGTACTCTTCGGCGACGGGCGGCGGTTCGGGCACGACGGGGATCGCTTCGGCGTCCCGGATCGGCGCGGGCGATTGCAGTTGCAACAGGCTGCAGCCCGACAGAAACCACGCCGCAAGGACGATCAGGATCGCGAGACGGAAGGCTGGACGTCGGAAACCGCCACTCATCTAGAAGAACTCCATGGGCGCAGACGGGCACGTTGCCGTGCGCCATCGATACAGTTGGTCGCGTGTCAGGGCGAGAGTTTAACCCGCGCGGCCAGTCGCGCCCGGGTTGGATTCCCGTTGCACGCAGGTTGCGTCGGCCAGTCGCCATGCGACCACCAGACTTTTTCGCAGCGAATCCGCGTTCGTGACGCGGCCCGCCGCGCTCTTCCAGGCCCCCAAAACCGTAGGTGTAAACACGCGGCCCGCGGTGCTGCCAGACCGTCCCCTTAACGATATAAGGACCGCGACATGTCCGGCATGCCGCGCATGCGATGGGAGATATGTTTGTGTTCGCCTACATTTCGGGACAACACAGGAAAGAACAGAGCGTCACGCGTGGATGGCCGGTTGCAGGCAGATCGTCAGCAAGGGTTCGACCGCGTGACAGGCCCGCAAAACGGATGTGCGTTCGACCCTGCAAACGAAGCCCCTGGCGCACCAGCGGGCACACAAAAACGTAACGAGACAAACCTGATGACGGCCGGCGTTCGGACCGTTTCAGCATGCTGATAAAGGAGTCGCTTACCATGATGGAACCCCAGGCCCAGCCGATTGGCGAAGTCGGTGCCCAGTCTTTCGACGGAAAGGGCATACTCGACCGCTACTTCGAAATCACCTCGCGCGGCAGCACGCAGCGTCAGGAAATCATTGCGGGCATCACGACATTTCTCGCGATGGTCTATTCCGTGTTCGTCGTGCCGGGCATGTTCGGCAAGGCGGGCTTCGATACGAGCGCGGTGTTCGTCGCCGTGTGCCTGACGACTGCATTCGGCTCGCTGCTGATGGGCGTCTGGGCAAAGCTGCCGATCGCCATCGGCTGCGCGATCTCGCTCACCGCATTCACCGCGTTTGGCCTCGTGCTCGGTAAAGGCCTGCAACCCACTGTCGCGCTCGGCGCGGTCTTCCTGATGGGTCTGGTGTTCACCGGCATCTCGGTGACGGGCGTGCGCTCGTGGATCCTGCGCAATCTGCCGTCGGGCATCGCGCACGGCACCGGGATCGGCATCGGCCTTTTCCTCCTGCTGATCGCGGCGAACGACGTGGGTCTCGTCGTGAAGAATCCGGGACCGGGATTGCCCGTGCAGCTGGGGCATATCACGTCGTTGCCGGTGATCATGTCGGTGGCGGGGCTTGCGGCGATCTTCGGTCTCGTGCGCCGTCGCGTGCCGGGTTCGATCCTGCTCGTGATCGTTGCGATCTCCGCGATAGCGCTGATGATCGATCCGGCTGTCGCGTTTCATGGCGTCTTTGCCGTGCCTTCGCTTTCCGCACCGGGCCATGCTTCGCTGATCGGTTCGATGGATATCAAGGGCGCGTTGTCGCTCGCCGTGTTGCCTAGCGTGCTCGCGCTCGTGATGACCGCCGTGTTCGATGCGACCGGCACGATTCGCGCCGTCGCGGGGCAGGCCGGTCAACTCGATGCGAATGGCCGCATCATCAACGGCGGTCGCGCGTTGACGGCGGATTCGCTCAGCTCGATCTTCTCCGGTTTCATGGGCGGCGCGCCGGCGGCGGCGTATATCGAATCGACCGTCGGTGTCGCGGCCGGTGCGAAAACGGGTCTGGCCGCAGCAGTGGTGGGCCTCGCATTTCTCGTCGTGATGTTCTTCTCTCCGCTCGCGGGCCTCGTGCCTTCGTATGCGACCGCGCCCGCACTGATGTATGTCGGCCTGCTCATGTTAAGCAGCGTCAGCAAGCTGGATATGAAAGACATGATTGACTCGATGTCCGGTCTCGTGTGCGCGGTGTTCATCGTGCTGACCGCGAACATCGTCACTGGCATCATGCTCGGTTTCTGCACGCTGGTGATCGGCCGCGTCGTGAGCGGTGAATTCCGCAAGCTCAACGTCGGCACGGTGGCGATCGCGGTCGTGCTGGCCGTGTTCTATCTCGGCGGCTGGGCGATCTGATGCACGCATGAAGGGCTGATCGCCCGACGTTTCAACCCGCTATGCAAGGCGCTTCACGGCATTTCGCCGTGAAGCGCCTTTTGTTTGCGTGCGTGACAACTTCTCTTGACATGCCCTGTCGATCGCCTATCCTTAACTTCATGGTTAAGTATCAGGACGCGGCTCTGGACCGCACATTTTCCGCGCTTGCGGACCCGACACGGCGCGCGCTGCTCGCGCGTCTTTCCGGTCAGCACGACCTGTCGGTGAGCGAACTCGCAGAGCCGTTCGAGATGTCGCTACCGGCGGTGATGAAGCACCTCGACGTGCTGTCGGAGGCGGGTCTCGTCACACGGACGAAAACCGGACGCACCGTTGCGTGCCGGCTCGCGCCCGCGCCGATGGAGGAAGCGATGCAATGGCTCACCCGCTATCAGCGCTTCTGGACTGAACAGCTCGATCGCCTTGCTGCCTTTGTGGAGGAAGACGCATGCCCACCCGACCCAGTCTCACGCTCCAGCGTCGCCTCAACGCCTCGCCCGAAAAAGTCTACGGTGCCTGGACGGAACCGGCGCAAATAGCGAAGTGGATGCACCCCGCGGGCAACGATGTCGTTCACGCCGAAATGGACGTGCGCGTGGGTGGCCGGTTCCGCGTGATCTTGCACGCGCCGGATGGCGAAAAGCACGACGTCAGCGGTGTGTATCGCGAGGTCGTGCCCGGCGAAAGGCTGGTCTTTACATGGGCGTGGCACAGCACGCCTGAACGCGAATCGCTCGTTACGGTTGCGCTGCGACGCGATGGCGATGCAACCGTTCTCACGCTCACGCACGAGCAGTTCTTCGACGAAGCCGCGCGTGACAATCACCGGTCCGGCTGGACGGACGCGCTCGACTGCCTCGAACGCCTGTATGCCTGACCTGACATGGAGGTAGTGCAGATGGAACCGCACACGATCGTCTCAAGGGAAGAGTGGATGGGCGCACATCGTGCGCATCTCGCAGACGAAAAGGCCTATACGCGCGCACGCGATGAACTGAACCGCAAGCGGCTCGCGCTGCCGTGGGTGAAGGTCGAGAAGACCTATACGTTCGATACGTCGCAGGGTCGCAAGACACTTGCAGATCTGTTCGATGGACGCAGCCAGCTGCTCGTCTATCACTTTATGTTCGGGCCCGACTGGGAAGAGGGCTGCCCCGGCTGCTCGTTCGGCATGGATCACGTGGACGGTGCGCTACAACATATCGAGCACCACGATGTGTCGTTTGTCGCGGTGTCGCGTGCACCGCTCGCAAAACTCGATGCGTTCAGGAAGAGGATGGGCTGGCAGTTCAGATGGGTATCGTCGGCGGATAGCGATTTCAATTTTGACTACCACGTGTCGTTCACCGAAGACCAGATCAGGGACGGCAAGGTCTTCTATAACTTCGACACGCATGATTTCGAGTGCGACGAGATGCATGGCATGAGCGCGTTCTACAAGGACGAGAACGGCACGGTCTATCACACGTTCTCGCGATATGCGCGCGGTGACGAGCCGCTGATGGGCGCATACGCGCTCCTCGATATTGCGCCGAAGGGGCGTAACGAAACGAGCAGCATGATGGACTGGATGCGCCATCACGATCGATACGAAGACGACGGCCGGCAGTAGAAGGCGGGCCGTGCGTGAAGCGGGCTGATGCTGTCCGGAGACGTCGCGCGGGAAGTGAGTGCGCTGACGGGTCAGGAAGACGCCGGGAATACGCGGGAGAAGAAGGAGAAGCGGCGCGTTACACCGCGCCGCTTTTTACAGCGACATTTCGAAAGCGGGCTTGAGAAAGAATTCGATGGCCATCACGATGAGACCCATTGCGGCGGCTGAGAGCGTCAGCGTGCCGTATTCGTCATGGCGCACGTCATAAAGACACGCGACGACGAACAGGATCGCGAGCAGGTTGGTCAGCCAGTCGAAATTGAGTGCGAGAAACATCAGGGATCCGGGCCCGGCGAACACAATGCGCCATCTATTGGGCGCGATTCTATCGAGCCGAGCTTACGGATCCGCTACATGAATGTGCGTTGTTGCACACACGTCACGACATCTTTCATTTCACGCCGCATCCGGCTTACGACGGTCGCACCATTTCCTTACGGATCCAGTCGATCACCGACGTGCGCTGCGGCTTCCAGCCCAGCCGCGTGCGCGAGCGCTGGCCGCGTACGCGGCTGTTCGAGCCGAGTCCATACGACGCCATTTCGTAGCCCCATTCCTGTTTCGCTTCTTCGAGCGGCCAGTCCTGCGGCTTGCCCATGTTGAGCGCGTCGGCGATGGCGGCCGTCATGTCGCGGAACATCGCTTCGCCGCTTTCGACGAAATAGAACGTGCCGGCCGGCGACTTTTCCAGCGCGAGGCGATAGAGCTCGACGACGTCGTCGATATGCACATTCGACCAGATGTTGCCGCCGCTACCCACATGACGCACAACGCCGCTTTTCTTCGCCTGACGCAAGAGACGCGGCAGTTGCACGCTCTCGGCGCCAGGTACGGCGCCATGTCCATAGATCAGCGTGTTGCACAGCACGCTCGCGCGGATGCCCCTGTTCGCGGCGTCGAGCACGAGGTTGTCGATCGCGACGCGCGGCGCCTTGTCGGCGGTCGGCTCGGGCAGACGGTCTTCGTAATAGATGGCGTCGGTGCCTTCGCCGCCGGACGCGTCGCCGACGATGCTCGATCCGCTCGTATGCAGAAACGGCTTGCCGGAGCCGGCGAGGCCTTCGATCAGCGCTTCGACGGCGCCGCGGTGGTCGCTACTGGCTGCGTTGATGACGCCGTCGGCGGCCTGCGCCTGCGCGATCAGCAACGCGCGGTCGTCGAGATCGCCCATGACGGGCTCGACGCCGAGACGCTTCAGCGCGTCGGCCTGCTCGGGGCGGCGTACGAGGCCGGTCACCTGATGTCCGGCGCGCACGAGGCCCGCTGCAATGGATCCACCGATAAAACCGGCTGCGCCTGTGACGAAAACTTTCATGACGTCCTCCTGCTGGTTGATTCGATAAGAGGCGCTCAGTATCCGTGGGCGTGACTTTCTCAAAAAGTGGGCGGGTATCAAATGAATGTTGATGTGAAGTCAATAATCACTGTCTTTTCGAGGTGAGCGCGCGCCGAAGACCTTTTTGTCCGGTTGCGAGGAGAGGTTTCTGGCGTGTATATACAAGTTATGGTGTCGTCTCATGAGGTAACCGGCCGATGCCACCGCACTCGCCGGTGACATTGGGAGCCTCTAGATCGGGTATCAGTGCGCCTCTACTGGAAACCCCTAATCCCAATCTTTAAAAAACAAGTTGTATAGACAAGAACGCGACGCTAAACTTCAACCTCAATTGTATAGACAGGATTCTTCATCATGATTCTTACGCCCGGCAGCCTCACCCTTCCGCAACTGCGCGAAATTGCCCGCGAGCAGGTCACGCTCGAACTCGACCCGGCCAGCTTCGCGGCCATCGACGCCGGCGCGCAAGCCGTCGCGGATATCGCCGCGAAGGGCGAGCCGGCGTATGGCATCAACACCGGCTTCGGCCGTCTCGCCAGCACGCACATTCCGGCCGACCAGCTCGAACTGCTGCAACGTAACCTCGTGCTGTCGCACGCGGTCGGCGTGGGCGAGCCGATGTCGCGCCCGGTCGTGCGTCTCCTGATCGCGCTGAAGCTGTCGAGCCTCGGCCGCGGTCACTCGGGCATCCGCCGCGAAGTGATGAACGCGCTGATCACGCTCTTCAACGCCGACGTGCTGCCGGTGATCCCGGTGAAGGGCTCGGTCGGCGCATCGGGCGACCTCGCGCCGCTCGCCCATATGTCGGGCGTGCTGCTCGGCATCGGCGAAGTGTTCATCCGCGGCGAACGCGCTGCGGCAACCGAAGGCCTGCGCGTCGCCGGTCTGAAGCCGCTCACGCTGCAGGCGAAGGAAGGCCTCGCGCTGCTGAACGGCACGCAGGCATCCACCGCGCTCGCGCTCTACAACATGTTCGCGATCGAAGACCTGTTCCGCACGGCGCTCGTGTCCGGCGCGCTGTCGGTCGATGCGGCGATGGGTTCGGTCAAGCCGTTCGACCATCGCATTCACGCATTGCGCGGCCATCAAGGTCAGATCGACGCAGCGGCGGCGTATCGCTCGCTGCTGGAAGACTCGGCAATCAACGTCTCGCACGCCGATTGCGACAAGGTGCAGGATCCGTATAGCCTGCGCTGCCAGCCGCAGGTGATGGGCGCGTGTCTCGACCAGATGCGCCACGCTGCCGACGTGCTGCTGATCGAAGCGAACGCCGTCTCCGATAACCCGCTGATTTTCCCGGACACGGGCGAAGTGCTGTCGGGCGGTAACTTCCACGCTGAACCGGTCGCATTCGCCGCCGACAACCTCGCGCTCGCTGTCGCCGAAATCGGCGCGCTGGCTGAGCGCCGCATCGCGTTGCTGATCGACGCGACGCTGTCGGGTCTGCCGCCGTTCCTCGTCCGCGATGGCGGCGTGAACTCCGGCTTCATGATTGCGCACGTCACAGCCGCTGCACTGGCATCGGAAAACAAGACGCTGGCGCATCCGGCTTCGGTCGATTCGCTGCCGACGTCCGCGAATCAGGAAGATCACGTTTCGATGGCCACGTTCGCCGCACGCAAGCTCGCCGACATGGCGGAGAACACGGCGAACATCCTGTCGATCGAACTGCTCGCTGCTGCGCAGGGTATCGACCTGCGCGCACCGCACAAGACGAGCCCGAGCCTGCAACGTGTGATGCAGACCGTGCGCAGCGAAGTCGCGCATTACGAGCTGGATCACTACTTCTCGCCGGACATCGTGGCGATTACGCGCCTCGTGCAGAACGGCACGATCGCAGCGCACGCGCCGCTCTCGTTCGCATCCGAACAGTAAAGCCGACGCGACATGAACGCACCGGCTTATCAGGGGATCAAGGACTTCATCCTCGGCCGCATTCACGCGGGCGAATGGGCTGAAGGCGACCAGGTCCCATCGGAAAACGAACTTGCGCGCGAATTCAACGTCGCACGCATGACGGTGAACCGCGCGTTGCGCGAACTCACGTCGGAGCAGGTGCTGACGCGCGTGCAGGGTTCGGGCACGTTCGTCGCGCGGCCGAAGTACGAATCGACGCTGGTCGCGATCCGCAGCATCTCCGACGAAATCGTCGCACGCGGTCATCGTTATCACGCGAGCGTGCTGAACGTCGGTGCGACGATTGCGGACGAGATGCTTGCCGAAGAGATGCAGGTCAAGGCAGGCAATCCGCTCTTTCATTCGCGCGTGCTGCATTTCGAAAACGATGAGCCGGTGCAGCTCGAAGAGCGCTGGGTCAATCCGTCTGTCGCGCCCGAATACGCATTGCAGGATTTCACCAGCACGACGCCGAACCAGTATCTCGTACGCGTCGCGCCGCTACAGCGTGTCGAGTACCGGATCGAGGCGCTCGCCGCCGACGCCGATACGCGCACGCTCCTGACGATGGATGAAATGGAGCCCTGTCTCGTGCTGCATCGACGCACGTGGTCGCAGGGCCTGGTCGCTTCGGTGGCCAACTTATGGCACCCCGGCAACCGTTATCGCTTCACCGGACACTTCTGAACTTTCTCTCTGGGCATTTGAGGGCCACCACCATGAACAACCCGAAACATATCGATCCGCGTCTCGACCCGACCCGCACGATCCGCGCGCCGCGCGGCAGCGAAAAGACCTGCAAGACGTGGATCGCGGAAGCCGCGTACCGCATGATCCAGAACAATCTGGATCCGGAAGTCGCCGAGCATCCGCACGCGCTCGTGGTGTACGGTGGTATCGGGCGCGCCGCGCGTAACTGGGATTGCTTCGACCAGATCCTCACGTCGCTCAAGGACCTGAACGAAGACGAAACGCTGCTGATTCAATCGGGCAAGCCGGTCGGCGTGTTCCGCACGCATGCTGATGCGCCGCGCGTGCTGCTCGCGAACTCGAACCTCGTGCCGCACTGGGCGACGTGGGAACACTTCCACGAACTCGACCGCAAGGGTCTGATGATGTACGGCCAGATGACGGCCGGTAGCTGGATCTACATCGGTAGCCAGGGCATCGTGCAGGGCACGTACGAAACGTTCTTTTCGGTGGCGAACCAGCATTTCAACGGCGATCCGTCGGGCCGCTGGATCCTGACGGGTGGCCTCGGTGGCATGGGCGGCGCGCAGCCGCTGGCCGCGACGATGGCAGGCTTCTCGATGATCGCCGTCGAATGCGATGAGACGCGTATCGACTTCCGTCTGAAGACGCGCTACGTCGACAAAAAGGCAGCGACGCTCGACGAAGCGCTCGCGATGCTCGACGAGGCGAAGAAGGCCGGCAAGCCGGTGTCGATCGGCCTGCTCGGCAATGCGGCCGACGTGTTCGCGGAATGCGTGACGCGCGGCATTACACCGGACTGCGTGACCGACCAGACCAGCGCGCACGATCCGATCCACGGCTACCTGCCGCAGGGCTGGAACGTCGAAGACTGGCGTGAGCGTCAGAAGACGGTGCCGGACAGCATCGTGCTTCCCGCGAAGCAATCGATGGCGAAGCAGGTGCAGGCCATGCTCACGCTGCAGGAACGTGGCGCCGCCACGCTCGATTACGGCAACAACATCCGTCAGATGGCGCTGGAAATGGGCGTCGAGAACGCGTTCGATTTTCCGGGCTTCGTGCCGGCGTATATCCGTCCGTTGTTCTGCGAAGGCAAGGGGCCGTTCCGCTGGGTCGCGCTGTCGGGCGATCCGGAAGATATCTACAAGACCGATGCGAAGGTCAAGGAACTGATTCCGGACGATCCGCATCTGCACAACTGGCTCGACATGGCGCGCGAACGTATCGCGTTCCAGGGCCTGCCGGCGCGGATCTGCTGGGTTGGCGTGAAGGATCGTTATCGTCTGGGTCAGGCGTTCAACGAAATGGTCAGGAACGGTGAGCTGAAAGCACCGATCGTGATCGGTCGCGATCACCTCGATACGGGTTCGGTCGCAAGTCCGAATCGCGAAACGGAATCGATGAAGGACGGCTCGGATGCTGTCAGCGACTGGCCGTTGCTCAACGCACTGCTGAACACGGCAGGCGGCGCATCGTGGGTCTCGCTGCATCACGGTGGCGGCGTCGGCATGGGTTTCAGCCAGCACTCGGGCGTCGTGATCGTCGCCGACGGCACGGACGAAGCGTCGAAGCGTCTTGGCCGTGTGCTGTTCAACGATCCGGCGACGGGCGTCATGCGTCATGCGGATGCCGGCTACGAACTCGCGCAGGAAACGGCGCGCGAGGCCGGTCTCAATCTGCCGATGCTGGGCCGCTGATCGATGGCCGATGCAGTCAACGCGACGCTGATTCGTGGCGTCGAACTCGTGGCGTCGCCGTGGAAGAACGGCGGCGGCGTCACGCGTGAAGTTGCGGCGTTCCCCCCAAGGGGGCTTCCTTCGGGGCGTCCCCCAAGGGGGCTTCCTCCGGGGCGCCCCGAAGGCGCCGCGCTCGATACTTTCCTCTGGCGCGTGAGTGTCGCCGACGTGGCGCAGCCCGGCCCGTTCTCGCGCTTCGAGGGCGTCGACCGGACGCTTGTGCTGCTGTCGGGCGCGGGCATGCTGCTCGACGACGCCGAAGGTCACACGCATGCGTTGACGCAGCCGCTCGACATCGCACACTTCAAGGGTGAAGCGTCGATCGACGCGCGGCTCGTCGACGGCGCGACACGCGACTTCAACCTGATGGTGCGTCGTGGGGCCGCCGCAGGCGACGTCGAGGTCTGGCGCGGCGAAACAGAGCACACGTTGACGGCGGACGTCGTGTTGCTGTTCTGCGCGGCGGGGCCGGTTGAAATCACGCTGGATCAGAACGCCCCGGTTCATCTCGCGGACAACGACACGTTGCGCATCGACGCCCCACGAGGGTTGCGCTGCGCAACGAAAGCTGCAAACGCGGGCGCCGTGCTCGCGATCGGCATTCGCTACACATGACGGACGCGCCTCGATATATCGGGGCCGCGTTTTTTTCGCATTTACATTGCAATGAGCAAGCGATGAAGCAAACCGTCTGGCATCACCTGAAGCTCTGCGCGCAGGGCGATCCGAATCAGACCCTCGACGACGCGGCGATCGCCGTGCGCGACGGCCAGATCGCCTGGCTTGGCGCGTCGCATGAACTCCCGAAAGAATACGAATCCTGGCCGCGCGAAGACCTGGGCGGCGCGTGGGTGACGCCGGGCCTTGTCGATTGCCACACGCATCTCGTGTATGGCGGACAGCGTGCTGACGAATTCGCGCAACGGCTTGCGGGCGTGAGCTACGAAGAGATCGCGAAGCAGGGCGGCGGCATCGTCTCGACGGTACGCGCAACGCGCGCCGCCGACGAAGACGCGCTGTTCCAGCAATCGGCCGCGCGTCTCGAACCGCTGCTGGCTGAAGGCGTCACAGCCGTCGAAATCAAATCCGGCTATGGCCTCGATCTGGCCAGTGAGCGCAAGATGCTGCGCGTCGCGCGACGTCTTGGCGAGCGTTATCCGGTATCGGTGTACACGACGTTTCTCGGCGCGCACGCGTTGCCGCCGGAATTTGCCGGCCGTGCCGACGAGTACATCACCGAAGTCTGCGAACGCATGCTGCCGGCGCTCGCCGACGAAGGCCTCGTCGATGCAGTCGACGTGTTCTGCGAGCGCATCGGCTTTTCGCTTGCGCAAAGCGAGCGCGTGTTCGAGGCGGCGGAGCGTCGCAGGCTGCCAGTGAAAATGCACGCTGAGCAGCTGTCAAACAGTGGTGGTACGGCGCTTGCCTCGCGGCATCGCGCGCTCTCCGCCGATCACCTGGAGTTTCTCGACGAAGCGGGCGTTGCCGCGATGAAGGCGTCCGGCACGGTCGCCGTGCTGTTGCCGGGCGCGTACTACTTCATCCGCGAGACGCAACTGCCGCCGATCGATCTGCTGCGCCGTTACGAGGTGCCGATCGCGATTTCCACCGACAGTAATCCCGGCACGTCGCCCGCCACCTCACTGCTGTTGATGATGAATATGGCGACGACGCTTTTCCGCATGACCGTACCGGAGGTACTGCAAGGCGTGACGACTCATGCAGCGCGTGCGCTGGGCAAGGCAGAGCGACATGGCATATTGGCGGTGGGACGTCCGGCGGATTTCGCAGTGTGGTCCGTCGATACGCTCGCGGAACTCGCGTACTGGATCGGCCGTCCCTTGTGCGCGCGTGTCGTGCGCGCGGGCGAGACGGTCTACACACGACGCAGCGCCTGACGCTGCAGAGCGCAAGCATCCCTCACAAGGTTCGAAGATGACACAATCCAGTCAATCGCTGTTCGCCGAACACGCGTATCTGCCAGGCGGCTGGCGTCGCAACGTGCTGCTCGAATGGAACGCCGAAGGCACCTTGACCACAGTGACGCCCGACAGCACCGCGGCGACGCCCGGTGTTGCCCGTGCCGCAGGGCCCGTTGTGCCCGGCATGCCGAATCTCCATTCACACGCGTTCCAGCGCGCGATGGCGGGTCTCACGGAATACCGCGCCAACGCCACCGATACCTTCTGGAGCTGGCGCGACCTGATGTACCGTTTCGCCGCGCGCATCTCGCCCGAAGGGCTCGCTGCAATCGCGCAGTGGCTGTACATCGAAATGCTGAAAGCGGGCTACACGTCCGTGTGCGAATTTCACTACGTGCATCACACGCCTGATGGCAGCCGCTACGCGAACACCGCGGAACTGGCCGAACGCGTCGTCGATGCGGCGAAAGCGAGCGGCATCGGCATGACGATGCTGCCGGTGTTGTATCAGTACAGCGGCTTCGGTGCACGCGCGCCGCGTGACGACCAGCAGCGCTTCATCAACACGCCCGAGAGCCTGCTCGATCTGCTCGACCGCTTGCGGACCGCGCGTGCCGAAGACGCATCGTTGCGTTATGGCGTCGCGCCGCATTCGCTGCGCGCGGTATCCGGGGATTCGTTGCGCGCATTGATCAGCGGCCTCGATACGATGCTGCCGGGCGCGCCGGTGCATATCCATATCGCAGAGCAAACCGCCGAAGTCGACGCGTGCCTCGAAACCGAAGGTGCGCGGCCGGTGCAGTGGCTCCTCGACCGCTTCGACGTCGACGCACGCTGGTGCCTCGTGCATGCGACGCACGTCGATGCTGCGGAAACCGCGGCACTTGCGAAGAGCGGTGCGGTCGCCGGCTTGTGCCTCACGACCGAAGCCAATCTTGGCGATGGCATTTTCCCCGCGCAGGAATACCTTGAAGCAGGTGGGCGCTTCGGCATCGGATCGGATAGCCACATTGGCGTCGACTGGCGTTCGGAATTGCGGCTGCTCGAATACGGGCAGCGTCTGTCGCGGCGCCAGCGCAACGTGCTGGCGTCGGCAGATGCGACGCATGTGGCCGATCGTCTCTTTGCCGCGTCACTCGATGGCGGTGCGCGCGCAACCGGTCGCGCGGTCGGCGCGTTGCAGACCGGCCACCGTGCGGACTGGCTCGTGCTCGATGCCGACCATTCGAGCGTCGCGGAGCACGCGCCTGACGCATGGCTCTCAGGTGTCGTATTCTGTGAACATGGCGAAACGCCGATTCTCGATGTGTATGCAGGCGGCGAAAAAGTCGTCGACAACCGCAGGCATCGTGACGAGGAGCGCGCATATTCGCAGTACCGTATTGCGCTCGCTGAACTGCTGAAATGATCCGCGAATCGCAGGGCCGGTTCACGGACCCGAACAACGAACCCGAATACGGCCCAGAACCGAACTGACCCTGGACTGACATGACTGCATCGAACTCCACGCCGGTTTTCTCGCTGCATCAGGGAAGCCTGCCGCTACTGATCTCGATTCCGCACGTCGGCACGCGCATCCCCGACGACATCGCCGCGACGATGACGCCGGTCGCCGCGCGCACCGACGATTGCGACTGGCATCTCGACCGTCTGTATGCATTCGCGAAGCGCCTTGGCGCATCGATCCTGATGCCGGCTTACGCGCGCTATGTGATCGACCTGAACCGTCCGCCCGATGGCGCCAACCTGTATCCGGGCCAGGACACGACGGGACTGTTGCCTGTCGATACGTTCGACAAGGAGCCGTTATATCGCGACGGTCACCTTCCGGACGAGGCCGAAATCGCACGTCGTCGCGATGCCTACTGGAAACCGTATCACGACACCATCGTGAGCGAACTCGCGGCGCTCAAGGCAAAACACGGCAAGGTGCTGCTGTGGGAGGCGCACTCGATCCGCTCGCACGTGCCGCGTTTTTTTGAGGGACGTCTGCCGGATTTCAACTTTGGCACGTCGAACGGCGCAAGTGCGGCACCGGGGCTGGCTGATGAACTGGCTGCCATCGTCGGGAAGCACGGGGGCTATACAGGCATTGCAAATGGGCGGTTCAAGGGCGGCTACATTACCCGTCACTACGGGCAGCCCGAGAAGGGTGTGCACGCGATCCAGCTTGAACTGACGCAGATCACGTACATGCAGGAAGAGATGCCGTATTCGTATGACGAAGCACTTGCCGCAAAGGTCGAACCCCTGCTTGAAACGCTGATGAAAGCCGCATTGGCGCGTGTGCTGGCCGCGACCTGAGCGCTCTCTACAGTTAAAAATCAAGCATATAACGCGCCAGGCATCTACGCCTGGCGCTGTCAGGCCTCGTGCGCGTTCGCGCGGTTCCTCGAGGCTTCATTTTCACGCGCAAGGAACGCCGTCCCATCGCGTGGGTCAACACAAAACGTCATGCGTCCCGGGTCGGGATGCAATGCATAAGTGCAACGCCCGCCCGCACGCGGGTTGCGCGCAGCACGGCGAAGCGACTACCCTTCAGGAAGATGACGCGCGCGGCACTGGCCGCGCGGTGGCGTGACGACGACATCGGGGGAGAAAAGATGGATGACCCGGCGATGGAAGATTCTGACGAAGCTCAGCTCACGGTCTGGCGGGCCAACCTGGTTCTGTTGACCCGCGAAGTGGGCGCAGCGTCGCGTCTCGCGCGGATGATGACCTTTTCCGCGAGCTATCTGAAACTGATGCTGGCCGGCCAGCGCGAATTCAGCGAGGAATTCGTGCGCGGTGTCGAAGCCGTGACTGGCCTGCCATCCGGCTGGATGGATTCGCCGCACGCGGCAGGCGATATTCCTGCCGGCGCGCGCTCGGCGATCGACAACGAATCGCCGCTCGCGCGCTTTCGCGGCACCGCGCATCCGGTACGCAAGAAGTCGGTGCTGCGTCCACCCGAACCGATCTTCGGGCAACCGGCGCCTTCGAAACGCGTCGAAGAGGAAGCGCTCGACGCGGAAGTGCATCGTCGCCAGGCGCATTTTCGCAAGGTGCGTGATCTGGCGATGCAGGACGTACGGCGTTTCGAGCGTTACCTGAGCCATCCGCCCATTGAACTGGCCGCTGTCCGCGCGAAAGTGGAAGACGTACTGGCCGCGACCGATATCGATGGCCACGTGCATGCCGATCTCGCAGGGCGGCTCGAACAGATCGAGAAGCATCGGCATCTGTTGCTGCGGCATGTCGAAAAACTGCAGGAATTGCTGGCGCTGCTGGGCGAAGGGGGTGAATAAACGCCGGGCTGGGTGCTACCTGTGCAGTTCAGTCAGGATCTGCCCAGCGAGAAAGTCGCAGGGCGGTCTGTTCGAACGTGCGCTGCGCGCCAGCACGATTTCGAGGTCGGGCAGCTTCGGCAAGCCGTGCAGTCGCCCTAGCTGCACGAGATGCTGCGGCACCGCGCAGCGCGCAAGCGGTGCGACCGCAAGGCCGGCTTCGACCATGCTGAAAAGCCCCATCAGACTCGGACTTTCATACGACGTGCGATAGGCGATTTTCGCGCGCTGCAATGCGTGGATCGCATTGGCGCGCGCCACGCTGCCCACACCAAATACCGCAATCGGCAACGGCCGTTCCTTCCAGATCTCGCGTCCACTCGCGGCGCCTGCCCACACCATCGGCTCGAAGCGGATGAAATCGCCGTTCAGGCCTTTCACACGCGTCATGCACGCAAGATCGATCTTGTTGTCGCGTACCAGTGGCGCGAGCGCGCTGCTCGGCAGACCCATCACCTGAATCTCGACCTTCGGATACGTAGCCGAAAATTTCCGCAGCACCGCAGGCAGCAGCGACGCAGCATAGTCATCCGGCACGCCGATCGATACGCGGCCCTTCACCTCGGGATGAACCATTGAAGCCCACGCTTCGTCGCGCAATGCGAGCATCTGACGCGCGTACGCGATCAGCACGAGGCCGTCCTGCGTCGGCGTGACGTTACGTGGGCCACGTACGAAGAGCGGCTTGCCAAGCGCTTCTTCAAGCGAACGGATCTGCATGCTCAAGGCCGACTGCGAGCGATGCACGAGCGCCGCACCGCGCACGAAGCTGCCGGCGTCGGCGATCGCGACTACCATCGAGAGAACATCGAGATCGAGTGCTTTCATCGGTATCAGAAAATCTGATCGAAACGTTCAATATAACGCGTTTGTCTGAACGCAGGGTGGTCGGCATACTGGCGACACTTCAACCACGTGCCGCTGCGCGGCCGGAGACCGACGTCATGCCGATGACTTACGACGACTTCAAAAAACTGGGAATGCGCCTCGACATGTCGCGCGGCAAACCAGCGCCTGAGCAACTGGATCTGTCGCGCGCATTGCTCGATGAAGCGGGCACGGTGGGATTTTTATCGCGTGACGGCATCGATTGCCGTAACTACGGACACGGTCTGGGCTTGCCCGAGGCGCGCGAGTTCGGCGCGGAACTGCTGGACGTGCCGGCTGCGCAGGTCGTCGCGGGCGGCAACTCCAGTCTCGAACTGATGCACGATGCGCTGGCCTTCGCGATGTTGCATGGCATGCCGGATGGAGACGCGTGGTGCAAACAGAACGGTGTTTCATTTCTTTGCCCGGCACCAGGTTATGACCGCCACTTCGCGATCTGCGAGGCGCTCGGCATTCGCATGATTACCGTGCCGTTCAACGACGACGGCCCCGATATGGATTTCGTCGAAGCACAGGTGCGTGACGATGCGTCGATCAAGGGCATCTGGTGCGTGCCGCTTTATAGCAACCCGACGGGCACGCTCTGGTCGGCGGAAGTCACGCAGCGCCTTGCCTCGATGCACGCGGCAGCAGCGGATTTTCGTGTGATGTGGGACGACGCGTACCGCTTCCATCATCTGACCGACACACATCACGTGACGCCGAACCTGATCGAGGCCTGCTCGCATGCCGGTCATCCGGATCGCGCGCTGGTGTTCGCGTCGCTGTCGAAGGTGACGCTCGCGGGCGCTTCAGTTGCATTTCTCGCGTCATCGCAGCGGAATATCGCGTGGTGGCAGAAGCACGTCTCCGTGCGTACGATCGGGCCGGACAAGCTGAATCAGTTGCGTCATGTGCGTTTTCTGCGTGACCGTGCCGGGCTCGCGCGTTTGATGGAGCGGCACCGCGCATTGCTGAAGCCGAAGTTCGATGCGGTCGCAACCCTCTTCGGCGAACTGCTTGGGAACGTGCCGGAGGTGTCGTGGAATGGGCCCGAAGGTGGCTACTTCATCAGCCTGTACGTACCGCGTGGCCTCGCGAAGCGTACCGTCGAGCTCGCGGCCGATGCCGGCCTTGTGCTCACGCCGGCAGGCGCGGCCTACCCATACGGCGTCGATCCGGATGATCGGCACCTGCGCATCGCGCCGTCATTTCCATCGCTCGATGAAGTGCGGCAGGCGGCGCGGGGCATCGCACTCTCGTTGTTGCGCGCGATCGAGGAAACCCGTCGCTGAACGATCAGCGCGTACGGCGGCCGAGAAACGCCGCCTCGAGCCGCCACGTCACACCATCCGGTTCCAGCGCGACGCCGGTCCAGCGGAACGAATCGTCCGTGATATCGGTGAAATTCCAGCGGATCGGCGTGCCGTCCGCATGCGTGCCGATCTGGACGATATCGCGACCCACGCGCCGGCCAGTCAGTTCGTTGCGCTGGCCGGTGACAGGATTGAAATACGTGACACGCCACGCACGCAGCGCAGCATCCCAGATGCGCAGGGTCGTGCCGTACATGTTGTTGTCGGCGCCGGGTGCCGGTATGCGCTGGCTGCGTCGCGGCATGATCCAGACATCCTGCACCGCACGGCCTTCGAGTACCCAGGCGAAATGCACTTCGCCCGTCATCCGCCGTGCGCTCATGTCGACGCGATAGTGGAGCACGTCCAGTTCCCAGCTCCCGACCAGCCAGCCGTAGGCGTCATCGGATCCGGTGATTTCTGCTGCGCGGCCATCGGCAACCAGTGCCGGGGAAAAGCCCTGTTTCAGGTGCGCTTCGGTAACGTTCATCATTCGTTCTCCGGTATTCCATCCCTAACGTCGATCGGGTGTCGATCGGGTCACGCGCAGCAAAACCGCGTTTGCTGCCGATGTGATAAAACAAGAATACCGACCGGGACGAGGTGAAATCTTGGGGAAAATTGCCGTAGAACTGGAAGAGGCGCTGATGCAGCGCGCGCTAGAAGGCGTGCCCGGCCAGACGGTCCCACGCACGCTGGCGACCGGCGATGGCTGGGAAATCCGCGACATGCTGTGCACATTCGGCCCGCAGGACCGCCCATTCGAAGAGCGGCATGAGGGCGTGTGTATCGCGATGGTCGTCGCCGGATCGTTCGGTTATCGCGCGGATGCTGGCCGCGAGTTGTTGACGCCCGGTTCGCTGCTGCTCGGCAATGCAGGCGAATGCTTCGAATGCGGCCATCGGCATGGCGCGGGCGACCGATGCCTGTCGGTCAGTTATGCCCCGGCTTATTTTGAGCGGCTCGCGGCCGACGCAGGTGTGCGCCGCAGCGAACGCGCATTCCGCCGTGTACGCGTGCCGCCGCTGCGCGCGCTTTCGCCGCTGGTCGCCCGGGCATGCGCGGGTGCGGGCGGAGCAATGCCAACGCCGTGGGATGAATTCGTCGTTGAGCTTGCGGCCAGGACCCTGAATGTCCTGACAGAAAGCAGGCGAAACGCGGCGCAGCCATCCGCAGCGGCATGGTCGCGTGTCGCGCAGATCGTGCGGATGATCGACAGCGAGCCCCACGCCCCGCACACGCTGGGCGAACTTGCCCGCGCGGCGAACATGAGCGAATTCCACTTTCTTCGTACGTTCCGGCGCGTGACCGGCGTCACACCGCATCAGTACGTGCTGCGTGCACGTCTTCGTGCGGCGGCGCTGCGTCTTGCTGACGGTGCAGCGAAGATCGTCGACATCGCGCTCGATTGCGGCTTCAACGACGTGTCGAATTTTAACCACGCTTTTCGCACGGAGTTCGGCGCGAATCCGCGCGCGTATCGAGCCGGCGTGCAACGCGTATGAGCAGCCGTGGCGCGTTGCCGAGGCGGGCAGTCGCAGCTTGTCTGATCTTTTGCTGTGCGCTTTCTGCCGCGCACGCGGAAGACTCCGCGAACGTCGAGGACATTCCACCTTCGACGCTCGAAAGTGACGTTCATCTGTTTATCGTGCAGAAGGACGGCTCAGTCGAGGAACGCGACGACTCGATCCTGCGTGCCAATACGACGAGCGGCGTCGACGATATCGCGCAGCGTTACGTGTGGTTCAACAGGGACATCGAGCAGATCCAGTTGCTGACAGCGGAGACGATCGGGCGCGACGGCGTAGCGCGTCCGGTAGGACCGGAAGGCATTCGCGATGTGCAGGAACCGCGCTCGGCTGGCGCACCGACGTTCCAGGACGGCGTATTGCGAACCGTCATTTTTCCGGGCGTCGAACCGGGCGTGCGCGTGCATCTCGTGTTTGGCAAAAAGCGCACGAAACCCCTTCAGGCAGGGACTTTTTCGTATTTTGTGGAGCCGACGCGTGAACCTGTCGAGTTCCAGCAGCTGATCTTCGATCTGCCGTCCGACGTGCCGCTTCATGCGGACGCGCGCGGCTACGTTGCGCTCGACCCGGTGACGGAAAACGGCCGCACCCGCTACACGTTCGAATATCGTCACGGTCCGTATGTGCCGACCGAGAGTGGGGCAGTGGGCTATGTGACGTGGGGCGACCGGCTGATGATTTCCACAACGCAGGATTACGCTGCGTTTGCAGAGCGTTATCGTTCGCCCGCGCTAGACCCCACCGTGAACGATCCTGCAATCGTGGAGCTTGCGCGCTCGCTCACCGCGCAGACCGATGACCCGCGCACGAAAGCGCAACTGCTTTACGACTGGATGCGTTTCAATGTGCGCTACGTCGCGCTCTTTCTGGGCGAAACAGCGGCTGTGCCGCACCGCGCGACCGACATCCTGCGCAACCGCTACGGCGACTGCAAGGATTATGTTGCGCTGTATGGCGCGTTGCTCGCTGCGGTCGGCATCCGAAGTGAGGCGGTACTGCTGAATCTCGGGCCGATCTACACATTGCCGTCGGTGCCAGGATACGGCGCCAGCGCGATCAATCACGCCATTCTCTGGATGCCCGACCTTGCACTCTACGCTGACGCCTCGGCGGGCGGAACCGCCTTTGGCTATCTGCCGCCGGGCGTAATGGATCGACCGGTGCTGCTGGTGAACGAGGGCGTGCTATCGCGCACGCCGGCCGTGCAGCCTCGCGCGCGCAGCGCGCGGCTGCAGTTCGACGTCGGCACAGACGGAAACGCGGCGTACACATATCGTGTCGAAGATTCCGGCTCGACGGCGGAACCCGAGCGGAATATGTTCCGCCGCTCGACGCGCGCGCGGGCACAACAGATCGCCGCCGAGCGCTTGCGTCAGACCGGTCTGCATGGCACGGCGCAGGTGCGCACGGGCGATCTCAGCGCGACGCAAGGACCGTACACGAGCACGATTCAGGGCACCGTCGAGCATTTCGCATGGCCAGATGGAACCACCGCGCTGCCGGCACTGACGAGCCTCTCTGGCGGCATCGCGACGCAGGTGCTCGCATGGCTCGCGGAACCAGTGCGCACGCAACCGTATGTATGTATCGGCGGAGACTTCGACGAGACGGCGCAGATCACGCTGCCCGCCAGCGTGCGCGTGACCGACATCCCGCGTGACACGGCGGTGCACGACGCATCGTTCGATTACGCCTCGCACTATGTATACGATCCAGTCTCACGGACGTTGCAGATCACGCGGCAACTGCACGCCGCATTTCTACATCAGATGTGTTCGCCGGAAGAGTTTGCTGCGGCGCGTGCTGCGCTGATCAGGATCGAACGCGACGCGTTTTCACAGGTCATTGTGAAGGCAACGGGCGGATGAGATGCGGTTCACGCTGTCTCGCAGAAAACGCGAGACAGCGTGAGAACCATGAGGCCTGACTTAAATCCCGCTCTTGGTCACAATCGGCACCCACGTACCGCTCTTGACCTGATACAGCGTCGAAGAAGCGTTCTTGAGCGCGCCGGTGCTATCGAACGCGATCGGTCCCGTGATGCCTTCGAAGCTGATGCCCTTCAGCGCCGGGCGGTATACGTCAGGCGTCGTCGATTTTGCTGTCTGCATGGCCTTGATCGCCGCCCACGCCGCGTCATAACCGAACGGCGAGTACGACAGGATATCGACGCCGAAGCGCGTCTTGAACTTCTGCGAAAAGTCCTTGCCGCCCGGCAGTTGTGACAGCGGTCTGCCATATTCCCAGGCCATCACGCCTTCGGCCGCATCGCCGGCGAGCTTGACGAACTCGGGATCCTGGACCCCGCCGCCGCCAACCAGCTGCGCCGTCATGCCCAGTTGCTTCATCTTCTTCGCAAGCCCCGCTGCCTGCGTATCGAGACCGCCGAAGAAAATCAGGTCTGCGTTCGTCGACTTGATTTTCGTGAGTTGCGTGCTGAAATCCACGGCCTTGTTATCGGTGTATTCACGCGTAACGATCGTGCCACCCTTTGCCTTCACGGCTTTTTCGAACTCGTCCGCTTCGCCCTGACCGAACGCGGTGCGGTCGTCGATGATCGCGATGCGCTTTGCCTTCGTGACTTCGACTGCATAGACGCCTGCGTTGCCGGCGTTCTGCGCATCGGTGGAAATCACCATGAAGGTATTGGCGAAACCGCGGCCCGTGATGGTCGGGTTGGTCGCGGCCGGGTCGATCACGGGAATGCCGGCCTGCTCATAGATCTGCGAAGCGGGGATCGTCGTGCCGGAGTTGAAATGGCCGACGACCACCGATACGCCCTGGTCCACGAGCTTCTGCGCGGCCTGCACGCCGATGCGCGGGTCGGCCTGGTCGTCCTCGGAAACGAGATCGAAATGCGCGACCTTGTCGCCGATCTTGATCTTCTGCGTATTCGCCTCGTCGATCGCGAGCCGTACGCCGTTCTGCAGGTCTTTCCCATAGCCGGCGTTAACGCCCGTCAAGGGCGCGGCAAAGCCGACCTTGACCGGCAGATCGTCCGCAAAGCTGGACAGCGGTGCGATCGTCAGTGCTGCGCCGACCAGCACGGCGAAGGGTTGCATCGTCTTGCGAAGACTCATGTTCTCTCCTTCCATCGACAAGGTTCAGGGACGAAATCCGACGGTACGGGCAGCGCGAACGCAACGGAAGAAGCGGGTCGCGGCCACCCTTATCGAAGTGATCAAGCTGGCGCGAATATAGAAAGCCAATTTGAGCCCGTCTTGGCAGTTCGCGGCGCTTTGACTGCGCATTTCAGCACAGACCGCGAAGGCGCGAGACCAGGGTATGACCTCAGGGACAAGAGGTCTGGCAGTCGCAGGCGGGGGCGGCGGCCCCGGCAGCCGGAAGCCGGCGCGCGTGCGCCGGCCGGCATATCAATGCTCGCCTTGCAGGCGAAGCAGTTCTTCGCGCAGGCGGATGAGCGGTTCCTTGACGTCTTCCCCGGCCCACGTGTCGAGATCGTCGATTGCGCGCATGCAACCGTCGAGGACCACGTCAAGATCGACCGGCACGCCGTTCGCGATCGCGAACTGGATCGTCTCGGCGAATTGCTGGCATTCGTCTTCGCCGTAGGAGATGTCGAGATTGTCCGCGATGATTTCGGCGATATTGCTGCGCGCCTTGTCGTCGGCGGTGACGAGATCGATGATGCCGCTTGATACAGCGGGGGAATAGTAGAGCGCAATGTCGAGCCATTGCGCGGGATCGAAATCGGCTTCGTCGAACTGGTTCTCGAAGTACTCGATCGCTTCCTGTTCGTGGGCTTCGTCAGCGTCGACGCTGATGCACAACTGCTCGAAATACTCTTCCCGCTCGCTGCGGATGTGTCCGTCCATCGGTGCCTCTTTGCCTTGTTGCGGGTGGTGCGTTTGATACGATCGATACGCTGGATAGGGGCGAACGCCCCGGGCACGAATTATAGGACGTTGCGCGGCCGTGCATCCGCACGGACCCGGATGCACATCGCGGTGCGGTTCAGCGCGGGCTCAATCTGCATCGTTCACGACCCACGCATCGAACCAGTCACGCGGATGTGCAATTTCATCCTGCGCGGCGACCAGTTCGAGTTCATAGCGATGCGCTTCCCACGTCGCCTTGACGACCGCATTGACCGCTGCAACCGTATGTTCGAACGCCGAGCGCACCGGATCGCCGAGCAGCGTGCGCGCGACGAACACCGCGCTCGTCAGATCGCCGACACCGACCGGCTGGCGCGCGAACGGATACAGCGGACGCTGTCCCATCCACGCTTCGCGCTCAGTCACGACGAGCATGTTAAAGCGGTCGGCAGGCGTGTTGCGGTCGAGCAGGTGCTTCACAAGAATGATTTTCGGGCCACGCCGGATTATTTCGCGGCAGGCGATGACGGCTTCCTCGACCGTTTCGATTTCGCGTCCGGCAAGCCGCTGCAATTCGACGTGATTGGGCGCCATGCCGTCGGCGACTTCCGGCATGGTGCGCACCAGAAACTCCTGGATGCCCGGTTCGACCTTGCAGCCGCCCGCCGCACCGCCCGGCGCTGAACCCATCACCGGATCGCAGAAGTACCACGCGTTTGGATTCGCGGCTTTCACGGCGCGGACGATTTCAACGACAGCCTTGCCCTGGTCAGGCGCGCCCAGATAGCCCGATAGCACCGCATCGCAGCGTGGCAGCACGCCGATCGCGCCGATGCCTTCCACAAGGTCTTCCATCTGCGCGGCGTCGATCGCGCTGCCGGTCCAGTGGCCGTATTGCGTGTGATTGGAGAACTGCACCGTATTGAGCGGCCACACGTTGACGCCGAGGCGGCGCATCGGGAACTCTGCGGCGCTGTTGCCCGCATGGCCGAAGACGACGTGCGACTGAATACTCAGGACGTTTTTCATGATGTGCTTCGCCGGCGCGGACCACGCGCGCCGTTGGTGGAAACGTGGACAAGGGATGCGCGACCTGAATGCTGGGCGCACAGCGTCACGATGCAAACCGTTGACGCGTGCTGCAGCGCATTCAGGAACAATACCCGAGTTTTGGCGCGTGCGGAGCCGGTCCGGCCCCGCGTTGTTGCGCCGAACCATCACGTTGGGGCGTTTTCGCGACTGCCCCGGCGCGCAGCCGTTGCGCAGCGAAGGCCTCAAACGAGCCCGCGATACAGCGCCAGGTATTGTTCCGCCGAAGCGCCCCAGCCGAAGTCCTGGCGCATCGCGCGTTGCTGTGTGGCTTTCCAGTCGGTGCGGCGCGCGTATAGCGCGAACGCACGGCGGATCGCGCTGCAGAGCGCGTCGGGCACGAACTGGATGAACACAAAGCCCGTCGCGAGATCGTCGGCGAGATTTTCGAGCGACGCATCGACCACGGTATCGGCCAGACCGCCTACGCAATGCACGAGCGGCAACGAACCGTACGCGAGCGCGTAAAGCTGCGTGAGCCCGCACGGCTCGAAGCGCGACGGCACCGCGATCACGTCGCTACCCGCGACGATCTGGTGCGCGAGCGGCTCGTCGAAACCACGTTCGACCGCGACTGCATCCGGATGCGCCTGTGCGACGCGCAGCAGGCCGTTTTCAAGCGCCGCGTCGCCGGTGCCGAGCACGACGAGCTGACCGCCTCGCCTGATGATTTCAGGCAGCGCCGCGAGCAGCAGGTCGAGACCTTTCTGCTCCGTCAGGCGGCTCACGACGCCGAACAGCAGCGCATCGCTCTTTTCCGCGATGCCGAAGCGCTTTTGCAGCGCTTCCTTGCACGCCCGTTTGCCGGCGAGACGCGAACTCGTGTAGCGCGCGGGCAGGGCGGGGTCGCTGGCGGGGCACCATATCGAATAATCGACGCCGTTCAGAATGCCGCTCAGATCGTGCGAACGCTCTCGCAGCAGCGCATCGAGCCCGCCGCCTTGTGCGAGCGTCTGGATTTCGCGCGCGTACGTGGGGCTGACGGTGGTGATCCGGTCGGCGTAGTACAAGCCCGCCTTCAGGAACGACAGCTGGCCGTAAAACTCGACGCCGTGCATGTTGAAGAAATCCGCCGGCAGGCCCAGTTGCCCGAACTGCTGCGCCGGAAAGATGCCTTGATACGCGAGGTTGTGCACGGTGAAGATGGTGCGCGCGACAGGCTTGCCCCGTTCGCGTTCGGCTGCCTTCAGGTACGCAGGCGCGAGGCCCGCATGCCAGTCATGCGCATGAACGATCTGCGGCGCCCACGAAGGATCGACGTGCTGCGCAAGCTGTGCCGCCGTCCAGCCGAGCAGCGCGAAACGCTGTGCGTTGTCGCCGTACGGCACGTGGTCGTCGTCGAGATACGGATTGCCGTGACGCGTGTACAGCTCGTCGGCGCGGATGATGTAGACCTGAAGGCCTGTCGACGGCAGCGTGCCGAGTTCGAGCGTCACGTGGGCCGCGCCGAACCGCCTGCCCAGTTGCGCAACAGGCCGCAGATCGGTCAGGCCGCTCACGACCGGCGGAAAGCCCGGCAGCAGCGCCCTGACATCGGCGCCACGTTCGATCAGCGCGGGCGGCAGGGCGCCGACCACGTCGGCGAGTCCACCGGTTTTCAGGAGCGGATACAGCTCGCTCGCGACGTGCAGGACGCGCGTCGTCATAAGTGAGACTCCTCGTCGATACGATGGTTTGCGCCATGCTTGTGGCGTCTAGCGTGCCGCCTGTCGTCGCAGCGCCTCCGGGGTGACGAGCACAACGCCGCTCTCGGTACGATAGAAGCGCTCGCCGTCCTGCGTCGGGTCTTCGCCGATCACGGTGCCTTCCGGAATCGTGCAGCCGCGGTCGATCACGACCTTGCGCAGCCGGCAGCTCGGTCCGATCGTCACCTGTGGCAGCAAGACTGCCTCATTGATGTTACAGAACGAATTCACGACGCAGTTCGACGACAGCACTGAGCGCGAAATCTGCGATCCGGAGATCACGCAGCCACCGCAGACGATCAGGTTCGTCCCGGAACCCTGCAGCCCGTTCAGGTCGCGCACGAACTTGGCGGGCGGCAACTGCTGCATGTGCGTCCAGATCGGCCAGTTCGGGTCGTACAGGTCGAGCGTCGGGATTGTCGAGGCGAGATCGAGGTTGGCCGCCCAGTACGCGTCGATCGTGCCGACGTCGCGCCAGTAGGGTTCCGTCTCGTTGCCCGTCGACACGCACGACATGCTGAAAGGATGCGCGATCGCATGCCCCTGCGTAACGACGCGTGGCAGGATGTCCTTGCCGAAATCGTGATCGGTCGCGGCGCTCGTGATGTTTTCCTCGAGCAGCGTGTAGAGGTAATCCGCGTTGAACACGTAAATGCCCATGCTGGCGAGCGCGACGTCCGGGCGGCCAGGCATCGCGGGCGGATCGGCGGGTTTTTCGACAAAGCCGGTCACGCGCCGGTTTTCATCGACGTGCATCACACCGAACGCCACCGCCTCCATGCGCGGCACCTCGATGCAGCCGACCGTGCAGTCCGCGCCGTTTTCGGCGTGGTCCATGATCATGCGCGTGTAATCCATCTTGTAGATGTGATCGCCCGCGAGCACGACGACGTATTTCGGCCGGATCGAGCGGATGATGTCGAGGTTCTGGAACACCGCATCGGCCGTGCCGCGATACCAGTGCGCGCCTTCGACGCGCTGCTGCGCAGGCCACAGGTCGATGAATTCGTTGAATTCGCCGCGCAGGAAACCCCAGCCGCGCTGCACGTGCCGTATCAGCGAATGCGCCTTGTACTGCGTGACGACCGCGATGCGGCGAATGCCCGAATTCAGGCAGTTCGACAGCGCGAAATCGATGATCCGGTATTTGCCGCCGAAGTGAACGGCCGGTTTGACGCGCTTGTTCGTGAGCGGCCCGAGGCGGGTACCGCGGCCGCCGGCCAGAACAATGGCGAGCGTGGAGCGTTGCAGATCGTTGAGGCTTGCCGGAGTTTCCATGTTTTCGTCTCCATGATTGTTTCCCCGGTTGCAATGCCATTGTTGTTATCGCAACTTCGCCTGACAGTTTTAGCATTGAATCGACGCCCACGCATAGTCTGGATTGTGTGGAGGCGGGAGACGCTTTCATGCCTGCTGGCGCTCCCAGTATCGCCCCGATCGATCCCGTGTGCGAGTGCGGTGTACCGCAAAGCGTGGGCTTTTAGGGCGCAATCAGCGTGCCACGGTCAGACTCGCGTAAGCGGGTGGCGGCCTTGCCGGCACGTCTGGCGCGCGCGACGTAGAATCGGCGGCTTCCCGATGGCGGTCGTTTCGGCGTTCTGCCGCTTGAGCCGCCATCTGAATCTGCCCGATCCCGTTCATCTGTCTTTCGTCTGCACCTGCCCATGAATTTTCGTCGTCAAATCCTGCCTGCGTTATTCGTTTCCCTGGCCTTTGCCGCTTCGTCCGGCGCTTTGTCCGCCACTTCGGCGGCCACTTCGGCCGCCGACGAAAGGGCCGATGGCCCCGCATATGGTTCTGAACTGCAGGGCTTCAACTATCCCGCGCTGGTTCAGCAGTTCGAGTTCACGTCGCAGGGCGAAACGCTGCATATGGCGTATATGGACGTCAAACCCGTGCATCCGAACGGACGTACCGCCGTGCTGCTGCACGGCAAGAATTTTTGCGCCGCGACGTGGGAAACGACGATTCACCGGCTGAGCGACGCCGGTTATCGCGTGATTGCGCCGGACCAGATCGGTTTCTGTAAATCCAGCAAGCCCGCTCACTACCAGTTCAGCTTCCAGCAGCTCGCGCGCAATACGCATGCGCTGCTCGCGTCGATCGGCGCGGAAAACGTCACCGTCATCGGACATTCGACGGGTGGCATGCTCGCAATCCGCTATGCGCTGATGTATCCGAAGGAGACGCAGCAACTGGTGCTCGCGAACCCGATCGGTCTTGAAGACTGGAAGGCGAAGGGCGTGCCGTCGCTATCGGTCGACCAGTGGTACGAGCGCGAACTGAAGACGACCGCCGACGGTATCCGCCGTTACGAGCAGGCGACGTATTACTCGGGCACGTGGCGCCCGCAATATGAACCGTGGGTGCAGATGCTGGCCGGCATGTATCGCGGGCCGGGGAAGAAGGACGTCGCGTGGGATTCGGCGCTGCTGTACGACATGATCTATACGCAGCCGGTGGTCTATGAACTTGGGCAACTGCAGATGCCGACGCTGCTCCTGATCGGCGACAGGGACACGACCGCGATCGGCAAGGACGCCGCACCGCCCGAAGTACGCGCAAAGATCGGCCTGTATCCAGAACTCGCGAAGCTGACCGCGAAGGCGATTCCGCACGCGACGCTGGTCGAGTTCGCCGAACTCGGCCACGCGCCGCAGATGCAGGACCCGCAGGCGTTTCACAAGGCGCTGCTCGACGGGCTGGCAGCGGTTCCAGTGAACGATTGAGCCGCAGCCGTCGTCATTCGTCAAAGACGCAGCTTTATTGCTTGCCTGCAATGAGTTCGTCGCGCACCTGCGCGGCGATTTCGAATGACCGCAGACGCGCCGCGTGGTCAAAAATCTGCGCGGTCAGCATCAATTCGTCGGCACCGGTCTGTTCGATTACCGAAACAAGGCCTTCGCGCACGGTGTCGCGATCGCCCACCACCGAGCACGCGAGCGAATGCGCGACGCTGCTCAATTCCAGTTCCGTGGCCTGAATGCGATCGACGGGCGGCTGCAGCTGGCCCGGCGTGCCGCGTCGCAGGTTCACGAACTGCTGCTGGAGCGACGTCATGAGCCGCTGCGCTTCGTCGTTCGTTTCCGCGGCGAACAGGTTGACGCCCACCATCGCGTAAGGTTTGTCGAGCGTCGCGGAAGGGCGAAACTGCGAGCGATACAGGCGCAACGCCGTCAGCATATGGTCCGGCGCGAAGTGCGACGCGAACGCAAACGGCAGGCCCATCGCCGCGGCCAGCTGCGCGCTGAAGAGGCTCGAACCCAGCAGCCAGACCGGCACCTGCAAACCGGCGCCGGGCACGGCTCGCACGCGCTGGCCGGACACCGGTTCCGCGAAATAGCGCTGCAGTTCGACGACGTCGTCGGGGAACGAATCGGCGCTGCCTTGCAGATCGCGCCGCAAGGCGCGGGCGGTCGTCTGGTCGGTGCCGGGCGCGCGGCCGAGACCGAGATCGATCCGGCCGGGGTAGAGCGATTCAAGTGTGCCGAACTGTTCGGCAATCACGAGCGGCGCGTGATTCGGCAGCATGACGCCACCGGAGCCCACGCGAATCGTCTTCGTGCCGCCCGCGACGTGGCCGATCACCACCGAGGTCGCCGCACTCGCGATGCCTGTCATGTTGTGATGCTCGGCAAGCCAGAAACGGCGATAGCCCCACGTTTCAGCATGCTGCGCGAGATCGAGCGTGTTTTTGAAGGCCTGCGTCGCCGTTGCGCCGACAGTAATGGGAGAAAGATCGAGTACGGAAAAGGGAATCATGGCGAAGTTATCCGGCGCCTCATGCGTGGCAGCCTGCGTCGGACGAAGTGTCCAGATGCGCGTCGGGCCGCCCGCAGAACAGGCAAAGCGCGATTGTGCCAAAGCGCCTGCATTCTCGCTGACGGCGCTCACAAGTCCCTGTCCCCAGAAGGGTGTTGTGGTGCACCGCGTTCGCGCGATGATGCTCGCGGAAAAACAGTGCAGTGCGCTGCCATGTGCTCCGACGCACGTCAACGCACGTCAACGCACGTCAATGCACTGAAAGGGCGAATGCGTGTGACGTCGCACAGAAGTCGTGACGCGTTCGCGTTAGGCTGAAGCTGCCGCTTCCTGGGTGTGGACGTGCAGACGGCATTGCAGGAAGTGACAACCGTGCTGGGCATTTGACGCTGACCGGCCCGGCATTGTCACGCGTAGGTCGGCTACGCAGAACAACTCCGGGCGATGCGGACCGGTCAGGTCAATTGACGGGACCTTTCCTGCTTCGTGTGCCCTTCGTTGACCTGTGGGTGCGCTTTCACTCGACGACGTATTCATTCGCGCGGTTGAACCGGCGCATGAAGCATTGCGCATCGCTCACGCCTTTCAGATCAGGCGCAGGACAACGTCCTGAGGAACGCCATAATTCGTCAGCCGAGTCGGTGTAAACGCTCTCTCGCTTAACAACCGGATTGCGTCTAGATTGTCGTCACCCGAATCGATTCAAGTCGAGGGACCAGACGACCGCGAGCAGCGGTCAGCATTGCGGCGCTACACGCTCAGGCAGGAAAGCCTGACGGGTTGCGCCGGATGCTGCGCCGCTGCCAGGCGTCTTTTTTTATGTCTCCGCACTTTGCAGCGCGATGCGTTGTTCCGCGTTGCGATTTGCCTGTACAGCCATTTCGCCCGCCTTCGATCTGAGCGCACGCGCACGCTCCTTCTGCTGAATACTCGCCCTTTTGATGACGGGCGGTTATCCTGTAGCACATCATTCATACAACATGCAGTCGCTATCAGGATGGTGCTTCGTTCCAGATTGCCCGTCGTTGTCACGCTCACGCTCGCGTTAGCCGCAGCGCTTTCGCTTGCTGCCTGCAACGACCAACAAACCGACCAGGCCGTGCAAAAGCTCAAGGACTTCTTTAACGCCGTCAAGCCGGACACGCTCCTGCTGAAGGGCCTCACGCCCGGCATCACGACGGAAGACCAGATTCGCAGCCAGATGGGCAAGCCGGAAACGGAGCGCACCTTCACCGATGGCTCGAAACGTTTCGAATATCCGCGCGGCCCGGCAGGGCTCAACACGTACATGGTCGACATCGACCGCGATGGCCGCCTGAGTGCGATCACCCAGGTCCTGACCGCCGGCAACTTCGCGAAGATCCGTCCCGGCATGAGCGAGGATGAGGTGCGGCGTCTGCTTGGCAAGCCCGGTGAAATCGCGCGTTACCCGCTGAAGCCCGAGACCGTGTGGAGCTGGAAGTGGCTCGAAGGCGGCGTGACGCCCGAGGCATTCTTCAACGTGCACTTCGATGCGTACGGCAAGGTCTATACGACGTCGCGCTCGGACATCATCCGCGGACGCTAACGGGGAGCATAGAAATGATCCATCGACGCCAGCCTCATCGACTCGGCCTCGTACTTGGCGGCGGCGCCGCGCGGGGCTGGGCCCATATCGGCGCGATACGCGCGCTGCAGGACGCCGGCATCCGGCCGGATGTCGTGTGCGGTACGTCGATCGGCGCGCTGGTCGGCGCGGTCTACGCAAACGGCGATCTCGACTGGCTCGAAGAGTGGGTCTCGCGGCTCACCTGGCAAACGGTTGTGCGTCTGCTCGATCTGCGTTTTTCCGGTGGTTTGCTGGGCGGCCGGAAAGTGATCCAGGTTTTCGCTGACCGGTTCAACGGGTGCGAAATCCGTGACCTCAGGATGCCATTTGGCGCGGTGGCCACGGAACTCGATTCTGGCCGTGAGGTGTGGCTGCAGGATGGGCGCGTGGTCGATGCGGTGCGCGCATCGATCGCGATTCCAGGTATCTTCACGCCGGTGCTGCACGACGGCGTGTGGCTCGTCGACGGCGGCCTGGCGAACCCGGTACCGGTCTCGGTCGCCCGCGGTATGCGGGCCGATTGCGTGATCGCCATCGATCTGAACAACGACATCCTCAACGGGCGTGATCTGGGCGGCGTGGTCGTCGAAACGCCGTTGCCGTTACCCGTTACGGAAGTAGAAGCGAAAATCGAGGCCGAAGCCGACGGGGAAGTGGACGCGAACGCGGTTGCGAACGCGCCGCCGCCCGTCGCGCTGCGCAAGAACGGCAAGCCGTGGCCACGCTGGCTTGCGCCTGAAAACGATCGCGCCATCGGCACGGGCGACGTGCGCGTGCCGCCCCCTCCAAGCGCGCGCGTGCCTTCGATGCTGAGTTCGATCGCGCAGAGTATCGACATCATGCAGGTGCGCATCACGCGCAGCCGTCTCGCCGGAGAGCCGGCCGATATCCTGATCCAGCCGCGGCTCGGCGGCATGGGCATCTTCGATTTTCATCGCGCGGGCCCGGCGATCGAGGAGGGCCGCGCGGCCGTCGAAACCATGATGCCGGCGATCAAGGCGCGGCTCGGTATGGACTGAGTGCAAAAACGCCGCGTCAAGGCGGCCGCTTCACATGGATCAATCTTCGCCTTCGCGCTTCGACGCTATCACGCGGCAGATGCGCTTGCCTGAACTTTCGCTCGTGACGTCCTCGAACAGCAGGATCGCGCAATCGTTCAATGTGTCCATCACGAGCGCGGGTTCGAACGCGCTATAGAGCCTTCCGTCCTTCTGACGCTGGTCTTCGCCTTCGGTCACACGCCAGGAGAGATACAGTACGCCGCTCGGCTTCAGGATGCGCAGCAGGTTATCGATCGCGAGGGGGATCGACGCGGCCGGCAGATGCATGATCACCGTTTCGCACACGACGTTGTCGAACGTTTCGTCGATCTCCGCGAGCGCCGGCAGCGAGGCGGCCCGAAATGTCAGCGCCGGATTGAGCCGGCGTGCTTCGGCGAGCAAACCCTCCGACGCATCGAAGCCCGTCACCCGGTAACCCTTCGCGGCCATCCATGCGACGTCGCGCCCGTTGCCGCAGCCGATATCGGCCGTCGCGCCGCCTGGCAGAAGATGTGTCGCGAGCAGTGCATACATGTCATCGGGAGGCGGCTGGTCGAGCCAGTCCTGGCTATAGCGGGCGGCCCCCTTTGAATAGGCGTCGAGCGTCGCGAAATCGAACCGGTCTGTCATGCGTGGACTCGCTGGAAGAAGAGGGGTGCTGGCCCGCCCGGCGCGCGAGCCGGCCTCGAAAAGAATATCAGTCTAGCGAAAAGGCCCCGGAGACACGCAAACCGTCTATCGAAAAAGCGACTCGAAACTTGCCAAATCGCGGCGGTGCCGGGGGGCGCGGGATGACCTTACAAAGGGATTCGGCCCGCCAGAACGGGCATCACGCGGTTTCTCCGCTTTGAATCGCGCATTGTTGCGACGCAGCAAACGTCCGGCGTGCCTTTGAGCGATTTTTTTTTGCCTGCGACTATCCGCGCCATACAGGAAGGCCAACCGGAAGCTGCAAGGATTCGCGCGACGGCCTCCATGACACTACTTCGATGGAGACACCCGTGGTCCTATACGGCTTTGGTCCGTTGCTCCTTGCGGGCACGATGCAGACGATCGAGCTGTCTGTGCTGTCGCTCGCGGCTTCCGTGCTGCTGGGGCTGGCGGGCGCGGCAGCGAAGCTCTCGTTCAACCGGCCGCTGCGCGTCATCGCAACCGGCTACACGACACTGATCCGCTCGGTGCCGGACCTCGTCCTGATGCTGCTGCTGTTCTACAGCATCCAGATCGCGGTCAACAATCTCACCGATGCGCTCAACCTGCCGCAGTTCGATATTGATCCGTTCGTCGCGGGCGTGCTGACGCTCGGCTTCATCTACGGCGCGTACTTCACCGAGACGTTTCGCGGCGCGTTTCTCGCGGTGCCGCGCGGCCAGCTCGAAGCGGGCAGTGCGTACGGTATGAGCGGCGTGCGCGTGTTCACCCGCATCCTGTTTCCGCAGATGATGCGATTCGCGCTGCCGGGTATCGGCAACAACTGGCAGGTGCTCGTCAAGGCGACCGCGCTGGTGTCGATCATCGGCCTCGCCGATGTCGTGAAAGCCGCGCAGGACGCGGGCAAAAGCACCTTCAACATGTTCTTCTTCATCGCCGTCGCAGCGCTGATCTATCTCGCGATCACGACGGTGTCGAACTTCGCGCTCGTGTGGCTCACGCGACGCTATTCGACTGGCGTACGCCACGCGGACCTTTGAGGTATCCATGATCGAAATTCTCACTGAATACTGGCGCGCCTTTCTCTTCTGGGACGGCCACCGCATCTCGGGCCTCGCAGTCACGCTCTGGCTGCTGGTCGTCTCGATCGGTTTCGGCTTCGTGATGGCGATTCCGCTTGCCGTCGCGCGCGTGTCGAAAAAGCGCTGGCTGTCGATGCCCGTGCGGTTCTATACCTACGTATTTCGTGGCACGCCGCTTTACGTGCAGTTGCTGCTGATCTATACCGGCATCTACAGCCTTGAATTCGTACGCGCGCATTCGCTGCTCGACGCGTTCTTCCGCAGCGGCTTCTACTGCGCGATTCTCGCGTTTGCACTGAACACCTGCGCGTACACGACCGAAATCTTCGCAGGCGCGATCCGCTCCACGCCGCATGGCGAAGTCGAAGCGGCGCGTGCTTACGGCATGAGCGGGTTCACGATGTACCGGCGCATTGTGATACCGTCCGCGCTGCGCCGTGCGCTGCCGTTGTACAGTAACGAAGTGATCCTCATGCTGCATGCGACGACCGTCGCCTTTACCGCGACCGTGCCGGATATCCTGAAGGTCGCCCGCGACGTGAACTCGGCGACCTATCGATCGTTCGAGGCGTTTGGCATCGCGGCACTGATTTACTGTGCGATATCGTTTGCGCTGGTTGCCGCATTCCGGCGCGCCGAACGCCGCTGGCTGGCCTATCTGGCGGTGCGCACGCACTGAGCGCGCTGCCTGCCGTATCCCGGTCTGGCGGTGCGCGTCATGCTGAAGCCGCCGGGCACCGTGTTGCACCCTGTCGCAGAACTGCCTGCATTTTCACTGGGAGAGCATCTTGCTCCATACAAGTCAAACCGAAGCCTGCAAGCTCGCCGTGCAGGACGTCCACAAGCGCTACGGCGACAACGAAGTGCTGAAGGGCGTGTCGCTGAACGCGAACAAGGGCGACGTGATCAGCATCATTGGCGCGAGCGGTTCGGGCAAGAGCACGTTTTTGCGCTGCATCAATTTCCTTGAGCGGCCGAACGCCGGGCAGATCGTCGTCGACGGCGAGGCGGTGCGCACGAAGGCCGACAGGCACGGTAATCTCGAAGTGGCCGATCACAAGCAGCTGCAACGCATTCGCACGAAGCTCGCGATGGTGTTCCAGCATTTCAACCTGTGGGCGCACATGAATGTGATCGAGAACATCATCGAGGCGCCGATTCATGTGCTCGGTCTGCCGCGTCGCGAAGCAGAAGAGCGCGCACGCGTGTATCTGGAGAAGGTCGGTCTCGCGCCGCGTCTGGAGAAGCAGTATCCGTCGCATCTGTCCGGCGGTCAGCAGCAGCGCGTCGCGATTGCCCGCGCGCTGGCGATGGACCCCGACGTGATGCTGTTCGACGAACCCACTTCCGCGCTCGATCCTGAACTCGTCGGTGAAGTGCTCAAGGTGATGCAGAAACTCGCCGAAGAAGGCCGCACGATGATCGTCGTCACGCACGAAATGGGTTTCGCGCGCAACGTGTCGAATCACGTGATGTTCCTGCATCAGGGCCGCACCGAAGAAGAGGGCTTGCCTGCCGAAGTGCTCACCACGCCGCGCAGCGAACGCCTGAAGCAGTTTCTGTCGGGCAGTCTTAAATAATCCCTGCATTTCAGGCGGTTTAAACCCCAGATGCCTCGCACGTCCAGCCCGACACGTACGACCCAGGTCGCGATCGTCGCGTTGCCGCCGGTGTCGATGTCCGGCGTCGGGCCCATCGTCGACGCGTTGACGCTCGCCAACGAGATCGACGGACGCGCGCTGTATCGCTGGCAGGTGTGTTCGTGGGACGGCCGGCCCGTGCCGCTCTCGGGCGGCGCGCAATGGCCCGCCGATGCCGCATTCGGCGACGCGATCTCGTGCGACTGGCTGATCATCGTGAGCGAGCGCTTTCAGCAGTTCGCCGACTATCGTCTCTTTCTCGCCAGCCTTTCGCGTGTCGGACAGCGCACGCCGCTCGTGACCGGCATTCATCACGGCGTGTGGTGGCTCGCCATGGCGGGCCAGCTTTCCGGCTATCGCGTGAGCGTCAACTGGGAAACCTATCAGCAGTTCACCGAGCAGTTCGAACGCTCGATCGTCACCCAGCAGATCTTCGAAATCGACCGCGACCGCGCGACGTGTGCGGGCGGGCAGGCAACCGTCGACTTCATGCTGGCGATGATCGGCCGCGAACACGGCCCTGAACTCGCGGACCGCATCGCCGACACGCTCGGCGTCGGCGTGTTGCGCGCGGGCGAGGAGCGCCAGCGTATTCCCTTTGTAACCGCGCCCGGTGAGCGCCATCCGCGGCTGAACGATGCGCTCCTGTTGATGGAAGCGAATATCGAGGATCCGCTGACTACCGATGAAATCGCGGGCCTCGTGGGTGTATCGCGGCGCCAGCTCGAACGTCTGTTCCGTCAGTATCTCGCTGCGATGCCTTCGCGCTACTACCTCGGGCTGCGGCTGTCGAAAGCGCGCACGCAGCTTCAGCGCACCAGCAAATCGGTGGTGCAGATCAGCCTCGCGTGCGGTTTTTCGTCGGCGGCGCACTTTTCGAATGCATATCGCGAACATTTCGGCGTCACACCGCGCGAGGATCGTCGCAATTACATCGAGAAGCAGCATGGCGGCGCAGCGGCGGACGGACGCCCGGCCGTGGCGAGCGAGCCGCGCCCGGCCGCGCTGATCGAGCCGCCGGACACGGATTAATGACGTCCGGGCGGCGAATCGATCGCCGCCCGGACACCGACATCGATAGAAACGCGTCGCGTATGAGCAAGACGGCCAGCGCACGTTTTCCTACACTAGTGACATTACTGAACGAGGATTCGCCATGAACCACCTGACTGTGACGCGCCAGACCTTCGACGAAGTGATGGTGCCGCTGTTCTCGCCCGCTGCGTTCGTGCCGGTGCGCGGCGTGGGCTCGCGCGTCTGGGACACGCAGGGCCGCGATTACATCGACTTCGCCGGCGGCATCGCCGTCACGGCGCTTGGGCACTCGCATCCGGAACTGCTGAAGGTTCTGCAGGAGCAGGGCAGCCAGCTCTGGCACATCGGTAACGGTTACACGAACGAGCCGGTGCTGCGCCTCGCAAAGCGCCTCGAAGACCTGACGTTCGCCGATCGCGCATTCTTCGCGAACTCGGGGGCCGAAGCGAACGAAGCGGCGCTGAAGCTGGCGCGCCGCGTTGCGTTTGAGCGGTTCGGTGCAGACAAGTACGAAATCGTCTCGTTCACGCAGTCGTTCCATGGCCGGACGTTCTTCACGGTAAGCGTCGGCGGTCAGCCCAAGTATTCGGAAGGCTTTGGCCCGATTCCCGAAGGCATCATCCATCTGCCGTACAACGACACGGAAGCCGCGCTGAAAACCATCGGCGCGAAGACGTGCGCGGTGATCGTCGAGCCGATCCAGGGCGAAGGCGGCGTGATTCCGGCCGATCCTGCTTTCCTGAAGGCGCTGCGCGAGGCCTGCGACAAACACGGCGCACTGCTGATTTTTGACGAGGTACAAACGGGTGTGGGCCGCAGCGGCTACTTCTACGCGTATCAGGACACGGGCGTGACACCGGACATCCTGACGACGGCGAAGGCGCTCGGCAACGGTTTCCCGATCGGCGCGATGCTGACGACGACCGAAATCGCCGCACACTTCAAGGTGGGCGTGCACGGCACGACGTACGGCGGCAATCCGCTCGCGGCAGCGATCGCTGAAAAGGTGGTCGAACTGGTTAGCGCGCCGGCCGTCCTCGAAGGCGTGCGTACGCGTAGCGAATTGCTGAAGGCGAAGCTCGCGAAGATCAACGAGCGCTTTGGCATCTTCACGGATGTGCGCGGCAAGGGTCTGTTGATTGGCGCCGAACTGAATGACGCATTCAAGGGCCGCGCGAAAGACTTCGTCACCGCCGCTGCCAATCACGGCGCGATGATGCTGATGGCCGGCCCGGACGTGTTGCGCTTTGCGCCGTCGCTCGTGATGCCGCTCGACGACCTGAACGAAGGTCTCGCGCGCATCGAAAAAGCGATCGAATCGGTTGTCGCCGCGACCGCTGAAGCCGCACGCTGATCCACCGCATCGCCTTCAACTACTGGAACGATGATGCTCTTCGTACGCCCCAGCCGTCTCGCTGATCTCGATGCGCTCGAACACATGGCGCGCACGGCCCAACCGGTGCTGCATTCGCTGCCGCACGACCGGCGGGCGCTGGAAGCGCGCGTCGCGTTGTCCGAAGACTCGTTTCGCGCGGAAGTCGATTTTCCCGGCGAAGAGTTCTATCTGTTCGTGCTCGAAGATGCCGCGACAGGCAAGCTGCTCGGCACCGCGAGCATCGTCGCGGCCGCGGGTTATTCGGAACCGTTCTACGCGTTTCGTAACGACGCGCTGATTCATGCGTCGCGCGAACTGCACGTGAGCCGCAAGATTCACGCGCTGACGATGTCGCATGAACTGACGGGTAAGAGTCGTCTCGCGGGCTTCTATATCGATCCGTCGCTACGCGGCGATGCGGCCGCGCACCTGATGTCGCGTGCGCGGATGATGTATATCGCCGCGAACCGCAAACGCTTTACGCCTGAGGTCTTTTCGCTGCTGCTCGGCGTGACCGATGACGCAGGTGTTTCGCCGTTCTGGGAAGCGGTGGGGCGCAAGTTCTTCGGTCGCAACTTTGCGGATATCGAAGTGGAATCGGGCGGCCGCAGCCGCACGTTTATCGCTGAAGTGATGCCGAGCTATCCGGTCTATGTGCCGCTCTTGCCGGAAGCCGCGCAACGCGTACTCGGCGAGCCGGATGAAAAAGCATTGCTCGCCTACGATATCCATCAGGAAGAAGGTTTTGAAACCGATCGCTACGTCGATATCTTCGACGCGGGTCCGGTACTGACCGCGCAGATCGATCGCGCGGCCTGTGTGGCGCGCAATGAAAATCGCGTGGTACGTGAAGCCGCCGCGGCCGCTCAGGGACCGACGTATCTGGTTGCGAGCAATCGCGAAGGCCGTTTCCGCTGCGTGCTGGCGGATCTGTCCGTCGACAGGGCGTCTGGCGCCGTGCTGCCTGCTGCCGTGCGCGAAGCACTCGGCGTCCAGGACGGCGATACGGTGCGCTGTGTGCCGCTCCATCAGGCCACACAGAACGAATATTCGGGAGAAGCACAATGATCGTCGTTCGCGTCGTGCAGACGGGCGATGTGGATGCGCTTGTCGCGCTCGCTCACGAGACCGGCCCTGGTCTCACCACATTCAAGCCGGATCGTGACGCACTGGCTGCGCGCGTCGAACGCGCGCGCCGCACGATGGAAGGCAACGCCGCGCCGCACGAAGCCGGCTATTTCTTCGTGATGGAAGATACGGCGACGGGCGATGTCGCGGGCGTGTGCGGTATCGAAGCCGCTGTCGGCCTTGAGCAGCCGTTCTACAACTATCGCGTGAGCACGGTCGTGCACGCGAGCCAGGATCTCGGCATCTGGACGAAGATGCGCGCGCTTAACATCTCGCACGATCTGACCGGCTACGCCGAAGTGTGCTCGCTGTTTCTGAGCCCACGTTATCGCACGAGCGGCGTTGGTGGTCTGCTGTCGCGTTCGCGTTTCATGTTTATCGCCCAGTTTCCTGAGCGTTTTCCGCAGCGTATCTGCGCTGAACTGCGCGGGCATTTCGATGCGAACGGATCGTCGCCGTTCTGGCGCGCGGTCGGCTCGCATTTCTACCAGATCGATTTCAACGCGGCGGATTATCTCAGCTCGCACGGACGCAAGGCGTTCCTCGCCGAACTGATGCCGCGTTATCCGGTGTACGTCGATCTGCTGCCGGAAGAAGCGCAGGCGTGCGTCGGGCTCACGCATAGCGACACGATTCCCGCGCGCCGCATGCTCGAAGCGGAAGGGCTGCGTTACGAAAATCACGTCGATATTTTCGATGCGGGTCCGGTGCTCGAATGTCATATCGCCGACTTGCGCACAGTGCGTGAGAGCGTCGTCGTGCCGGTCGAAATTGGCGCGCCGCGTGTGCATCACGACGGGCAACGTGCGCTCGTATCGAATACTTCGCTGACCGATTTCCGCGTAGGCGTAGCGCCGGGTGCGCCGGAAGAGGGCGTGTTCCGCCTGTCCGCCGACGATGCCGCCGCGCTCGACGTGCGCGCTGGCGATACCGTGCGCGTGTTGCCGCTGAAATCAAAACAAGGATGATCATGAACGAGCTTTTCATCGACGGCGAATGGGCCGCCGGCACCGGCCACGTATTTGCATCGCGCAATCCGGGCACCGACGAAATCGTCTGGGAAGGCAAGAGCGCCTCGGCGGACGATGTCGATCGCGCTGTGCGCAGCGCGCGCAGTGCGTTTGCATCGTGGGCCTCGCTGGATTTCGATGCACGTATCGCGATTGCACGCCGCTTCGCTGCGCTCCTGACTGAGCGCAAGGAATCGATCGCGGAAGCGATCGGCCGCGAGACGGGCAAACCGCTGTGGGAAGCGCGTACTGAAGTCGCATCCATGGCGGCGAAGGTCGAGATTTCGATTCAGGCCTATCACGAACGCACCGGCGAGAAACGCGCACCGATGGCCGATGGCGTCGCGGTGTTGCGGCATCGTCCGCATGGCGTGGTGGCCGTGTTTGGTCCGTATAACTTTCCGGGCCATTTGCCGAACGGGCATATCGTGCCGGCGTTGATCGCGGGTAATACGGTGGTGTTCAAGCCATCCGAGCTCGCGCCGGGTGTCGCACGCGCCACCGTAGAGGTATGGCGCGAGGCTGGCTTGCCGGCGGGCGTGCTGAATCTCGTCCAGGGCGAGAAGGAAACCGGTATCGCGCTCGCGAATCATCGGCAGATCGACGGCCTGTTCTTCACCGGTAGTTCGGACACGGGCACGCTGCTGCACAAGCAGTTCGGCGGCCGCCCGGAGATCGTGCTCGCGCTCGAAATGGGCGGCAACAATCCGCTCGTGATCGCGCCGGTCAGCGATGTCGATGCCGCCGTGCATCACACGATTCAATCCGCGTTTCTGTCGGCAGGGCAGCGCTGTACGTGCGCGCGCCGCATCTTCGTGCCGAACGATGCGTTCGGCGACCGCTATATCGAGCGTTTTGTCGATGTGAGCTCGCGTATCGCCATCGGTGAATACAATGCGGATCCGCAGCCGTTCATGGGCGCGGTGATTTCGGCACGGGCGGCTTCGCGTCTCGTCGCGGCTCAGGACCGTCTGCTCGCTGACGGCGCGAAATCGCTACTCACGATGGAGCAGCGCGATTCGAAACTCGGCTTCGTCACGCCCGCGATCATCGACGTGACCCACGTACAGGATCTGCCCGACGAAGAACACTTCGGCCCGCTTGCGCAGATCGTCCGCTACGGCAACTTCGATGAAGCGATCGAGCGCGCGAACGACACCGAATTCGGTCTCTCCGCTGGCCTGCTCGCCGATGACGAAACGCTGTGGACCCACTTCCAGCGCCGCATTCGCGCGGGCATCGTGAACTGGAACCGGCCGACCAACGGGGCATCGTCAGGTGCGCCTTTTGGTGGCACGGGCCGCTCGGGCAACAACCGGCCGAGCGCGTACTACGCCGCCGATTACTGTGCGTATCCGATGGCTTCCGTCGAAAGCGCACAACTGCAGATGCCCGCGAGCGTGTCGCCGGGCCTTCAATTTTAAGGAACGACGATGCACGCATCCGAAGCCAATTTCGACGGACTCGTCGGCCCGACGCACAACTACGCGGGGCTGTCGTTCGGCAACGTCGCGTCGCAGAGCAACGAGAAGTCCGTTGCCAATCCGAAGGCCGCTGCAAAGCAGGGCCTGCGCAAGATGAAGCAGCTGGCCGACCTCGGCTTTAACCAGGGCGTGCTGCCGCCGCAGGAACGGCCGTCGATGCGCCTGCTGCGCGATCTCGGCTTTTCAGGCGACGACGCCACCGTGATCGCACGTGTCGCGAAGGACGCGCCTGAACTGCTCGCAGCCGCCAGTTCCGCATCGGCGATGTGGACGGCGAATGCCGCGACGGTGAGTCCATCTGCGGATACGCACGATGGCCGCGTGCATTTCACGCCTGCGAATCTGTGCAGCAAGCTGCACCGCGCGATCGAACACGAATCGACGCGCCGCACGTTGCGCGCGATGTTTGCCGACGATTCACGTTTCGCCGTGCATGAAGCCTTGCCCGGCACGCCGGCGCTCGGCGACGAAGGCGCGGCGAATCACACGCGGTTTTGCGCGGAATATGGCGCACGTGGTGTCGAATTCTTCGTGTACGGCCGCGGCGAATATCGCCGCGGGCCGGAGCCGAAGCGCTTTCCCGCGCGTCAGACGTTCGAGGCGAGCCGCGCGGTCGCGCATCGTCATGGTCTTGTCGAAGGCGGCACGGTCTACGCACAGCAGAATCCTGATGTGATCGACGCAGGCGTGTTCCATAACGACGTGATCGCAGTCGGTAATCGCAGCACGCTGTTCTGTCATCAACTGGCGTTTGTCGACCAGTCGTCGGTGTATGACGAGCTGTCGACGAAGCTCGAAAAGCTCAACGCGACGTTCGGCGTGATCGAAGTGCCGGACGCGCAGGTGAGCGTGTCGGATGCGGTGTCGTCGTATCTGTTCAACAGCCAGTTGCTGACGCGTCCCGATGGTCGTCAGGTGCTCGTCGTGCCGCAGGAATGCCGCGAGAACGCGCGCGTTGCTGCGTATCTCGACAGCCTGACGGAACAGCATGGCCCGATCGATGAAGTGCTGGTCTTCGATCTGCGCGAGAGCATGAAGAATGGCGGCGGTCCCGCGTGTCTGCGTCTGCGCGTTGTGCTGAATGATGAAGAACGCGCAGCGGTGACGCCGGGCGTGTGGATCAACGACACGCTGTTCGGTCGTCTCGATACGTGGATCGAAAAGCACTATCGCGATCGTCTCGCGCCGTCCGATCTCACCGATCCGCTGCTGCTGGTCGAATCGCGCACGGCACTCGATGAACTGACGCAGATTCTCGGCCTCGGCTCGCTTTATGACTTCCAGCGCTGAACGCGGCGTGAACGCGCTGCTCGACAATTTTCTCGCGTACACGCTTGGCGGGACGCGTCCTTCGTCTGCTAATGCGGAAGGCACATGCGCGAACGGTGTGCGCTATCAATGGCGCGACGATGGCGTGCTGCTGCTCGAACCCCCGACGCTCAAGCGCAACACACGCAGCGTGCTCGCATCCGCTGGCATTCACGGCGATGAGACTGCACCGATCGAACTGCTTTCGTCGATCGTGCGTGATATCGCATCCGGCCATGCGACGCTTGCATGCCGGCTGCTTGTGGTTCTGGGCAACGTCGACGCGATGCGCGATGCGTGCCGCTATCGCGACGACGACCTGAACCGCCTGTTCAGCGGCCGCCATGCACAGGTGCCGCAGAGCCACGAAGCGCCGCGCGCGGCAGCGCTCGAAGAAGCCGCGCGGCGCTTCTTCGCCGATGCACCGGATGCGCCCGAAGCACGCTGGCATATCGACATGCACACGGCGATCCGCGCGTCGGTATTCGAGCAGTTCGCGTTGCTGCCGCACACGGGCGCGCCGCTTTCACGCGTGATGTTCGAATGGCTGCGCGATGCGCGTATCGCCGCCGTTCTGCTGCACACGACGAAGGGGAACACGTATTCGCATTTCACCGCCGACGCATGCGGTGCGCTGGCGTGCACACTGGAACTCGGCAAGGTGCGTCCGTTTGGTCAGAACGATCTGGCGCGCTTTGCAGGTGCAGATCACGCGTTGCGTCATCTCATAGCGGGCGAAGCCGGTGACGAAACCGCGCCTTTGCCGCGCGTGTTTACCGTCATCGACCAGATCACGAAGCAGAGCGACGCGTTCGAACTGCTCGTTGCCGCCGATGTGCCGAACTTCACACCCTTCGAAAAAGACACGCTGCTCGCGCGTGACGGCGACTATCGCTATACCGTGCATCACGACGAAGAACGCATCGTGTTTCCGAATCCGGCTGTGAAGCCCGGCTTGCGTGCGGGGCTGCTCGTCATCGACACGACCGACAGCACGCTGGCCGCGCTTGCCTGAAGCGATCAGCTGCGCGGTCCGGCGATGTCACGCAAGCCGGACCGCAAGCCTTAAACGATCACGCCTTCAATCCCTCTGCTGCCATCGCCTCCTGCACCCTGGGCCGTGCGGCGACGCGCGCCTGATACGCCTTCAACGCCGGATACGGCGACAGGTCGATCGCGAGCATGGGGCTCCAGTTCACGATCGTGAACGCGTACGCATCGGCGACGGTGAACGTGCCGGTCAGATACTCGCGCCCCCCTAGAACCTGCTCCATCCCGGCAAAACGCGTGGCGAGTTTCGCCCGGCACGCCTCTTTCGTGGACTCAGCCGTATCCGGATGCCACAGCCACGGGCTGAACGTCTTGTGAAGTTCGCTGCTGACAAACGTGAGCCATTCGACCACCGCAAGACGTTCCAGCGAACCCGGTGCCGGGATCAGTGCATGCCGCGGGTCCAGATCGGCGACATACTGCAGCAGCGCAGCGGCTTCCGTATGGCGCGAACCGTCGTCCAGTTCCAGCATGGGCACATAGCCACGCGGCGAGATTGCATAGAAGTCTTCACCGCTGGCGAGCGTGTGAGTCTGCAGGTTGACCTTGACGCCCTGAAAGTCGATGCCCGCTTCGCGCAGTGCAATGTGGACTGCCAGCGAGCACGCGGCTGGAGAGAAATAGAGTTTCATGAATAACCGCCGTGGATGAGTTCGAATCAGGAATGCATGCGACACGTTAATCCCGTATGCACGCCGTTGGCGTGGCTCGTCGGCCGACAAGCCAGTGTGGTAAAAGTAGCACCGGTTCAGCGGCGAATAAACAGGCGGATGGCCAAAGCATGCGTGCAAAAACGCAATACGAACTGACGTCGACGGATACGCAGACGATACTCGCGCTCGTGCGCGCCGGTACGCTCGCCGAAGCGGCGCAGCGGCTCGGCATCGATGCGTCGACGATTTTCCGCTCGGTGCAGCGCATCGAGCGCGGGGTGGGGCAGCGTCTCTTCGAGCGCTCGCGTGCCGGCTACCGGCCGACGCCGCTCGGGTTGCAGCTCGCGCGGCACGCGGAGCGGATCGAGAGCGAACTCGCCGCCGCGCGCTCGACCGTGCAGACAAGCAGCGATCACATCGCGGGCGCGGTCCACATCACGACGACCGATACCGTGCTGTACGGTCTGGTGTTGCCGGCATTGCGCGATCTTGCCGCGCTGCATCCGGCGCTTGCCGTGGAACTCAGCACGACGAACAGCGTCGCGAGTCTGACGAAGCGTGATGCCGATATCGCCGTGCGAGCGACGCGCCAGCCGCCGGATCACCTGGTCGGCCGGCACGTCGGGCCCTTGCAGATCGCCGTATTCGCGGCGAAAACGCGCGGCCTTCGCGTCGGCGATCCTGAAACGCTGGCGCGGTGCGACTGGGTCGCACCGGACGGCTCGCTCGGCAATCACCCGTCGGTCATGTGGCGCAAGCGGCATGTGCCGACCGTGCAGCCGCGCTATAGAACCAACAGCGTGATGGCGGTGATGGAGATGGTGGCGCGCGATTTCGGCGTCGGTATCTTTCCGGTGTTTCTGGCGCGCGGTCGCGAGGATCTCGTGCAACTGACGCCGCCACTCGACGAAGGCGAATCGCAGCTCTGGGTGCTCGCGCATCCCGAATCGCGTCATTTGCCGCATGTGTCGGCAGTGTTCGCGCATCTGGCCACGCGGCTCGCAATCGAGCTTGGCGGACCCGCCGGCGCATGACATCTCTTGCCTGATCGCGACACGAAATTGCATCTTCGACGGCATGCGCACGCGCTGAATCCGGCGGCGTGCCATGCAGGCGGCAAGTCAGGCCCGTCGCGCCGAGCCTGTACAATCCCGCCCTCGCGACTGTTGCGCCGCACCACGGCAGTCGCCCCGATTTGAACCGCAATGCGGGCGCTGTAACCATGCACGCCTGGATCCGGTTCCCTGTATCACCTCATTATTATCAGCAAGGACTCCCTGATGAATACAACCTGGCGTTACACGGCCGCGTTCGCGCTTTTTGCGTCGGCCGCGATGGCAGCGGGCAATGCATCCGCAACCGACATCAAGGAAATCCGCTTTGGCGTCGAGGCCTCGTATGCGCCGTTCGAATCGAAGTCTCCGGCGGGTGCGCTGCAGGGTTTCGATATCGATGTCGGCAATGCCGTCTGCGCGAAACTGAAAGCGAAGTGCGTGTGGGTCGAAAATTCCTTCGACGGTCTGATCCCGGCTTTGCAGGCGCGCAAGTTCAACGCGATCAACTCCGACATGACAATCACGGCCCAGCGCCGCCAGGCCGTCGACTTCACCGATCCGATCTACACGATTCCGAACCAGATGATCGCGAAGAAGGGCAGCGGTCTGCTGCCGACGCCGGCATCGCTGAAGGGCAAGCATGTCGGCGTGCTGCAGGGCACGATTCAGGAAACGTACGCGAAGGCGCGCTGGGCACCGGCCGGTGTCGACGTCGTGCCGTACCAGACGCAGGATCAGATCTACGAAGACCTGGCATCGGGTCGTCTGGACGCCGCGTTCCAGGATGCAGAGGCTGCATCGAAGGGCTTTCTGAAGCGTCCGCAGGGCGCAGGCTTCGAGTTCGCCGGCCCGGCGGTCAGCGACGAGAAGCTGCTCGGCGCGGGCGTCGGCTTCGGCGTGCGCAAGAGCGACACGGCCCTGAAGGACGCGCTCAACCAGGCGTTAAAGGAATTGAAAGCTGATGGCACGATCGACCGTTTCGCGGCGAAGTACTTCGACGTGAAGGTCGTGCTGAAATAAGCGGCACGGGTGCTGATTGAGGCGCATCAGCGCTTCGATGTAGCATCTTGCCTGTGCAGTGATGAAACCGGCCATTGATATGGCCGGTTTTTTTTCGGAAAACCGCCCCGTGCGTCTGTCTCATCAAGCCCGCGTGCGCTAGAATCTGCCAGTGCTGGAGAACCGTGCCGTGACTGCACGCAAACTGCATTCAGCCACGACGAATACACCAGAATCAGCCAGGTAGAACGGAGTGCCGTTGCGCTCCGCCGGGGGACGGGGAATGACCAACATCGCAGTCGAAGATCCGCATCAGCATGCGGGCACCGCAGGGCGACCGGACGGCGTGCCGGACGAAGTCTATGTTGCGCGTCAGCCTTTGCTGGACCGCGAGGGCATGCTCTGCGGCTTCGAGCTGAAAGTGCGTCGCCCGGCTGTGCCGGAACCCGATCCCGCCAACTTCACCGAAAGCGAAACAGACGTTGAAGCGCTGAAGCAGGCGGTAAAAGCTGCACAGGAAGCCCGCGTCGCCGTGGCGAAGCGGATGATCCAGGCCGCCGCCCACCCGGATGCCCAAAGCGCGCTCGCGGGCCATATCGCGTACGTCGATGCCAGCCGCGAGATGCTGTTCGACGAGACATTGCGTCGGCTGCCCGCGGGTCGTTTCATGCTCGAACTGCCGTCGGATCTCGACGCTGACGATGCGCTCGTCAGTCGTGTGATCGCATTGCACGCGAAACGCTATCGCTTTGTGCTCGACGACGTCACGCAGGCGAGCGAGACGTTCGCCAAACTGCTGCCGTACGCGGACGCCGTCAAGATCGACTTTCGCCGCACGCAGCCTGCCTTGCTGCCGAAGCTCGCGAAAGTGCTGAAGGCAGCGGGCAAGATCCTGATCGCGAAGGGACTCGATACACCGACCGATTTCGAGGCTGCACACGACCTTGGCTTCGACCGCTTTCAGGGCTACTTCTTCGCGCGTCCGCAGGCAGATAACATGCGTCGCGCAGGCGCGCCGCGTCATGCACTGCTGAATCTGCTGCAACTGCTCGCGTCCGATCCGACCGTCGCGCAGCTCGAAGCGGAACTCAAGCTCAATCCCGTGCTGGTGATGCATCTGATGCGGCTCGCGAATTCGAGCGGGCTCGGCGTCGGTTACAAGGTCACCACACTACGTGAAGCGATCAACGCGACGGGCACGAACCGCATCGCGCGCTGGACGCAGTTGCTGCTTTACGCGGACGGCCGCAAGGTTTCGCTTGAAGACGATCCGTTGCTGCAACTCGCGGCCACGCGTGCACGCTTCATGGAACTGGCCATCGAGCGTCTGCCTGAAGCGGGCCGCGATGAGGCCGATGCAGCGTTTCTGACCGGCGTGTTTTCATTCGTCGACGCGGTGTTCGGCGGCTCGCTGGACAGCACGCTCGATATGCTGATGCTCACACGTCCGATCCGCGCGGCGATCCTGCGTGGCGAAGGTGCGCTGGGCGTGCTGCTGTCCGCGATCGATGCGCTGGAGCGCGGGGCGTGGAGCGATGTGGAAGCGGCGAGTGCGCAGCTTGCACCGCTGACGCCGGCTGATCTTGCTGACCTGGCGCTGGTGGCTGCCGCGTGGGCCGGTGTTGCGGATAGCAGCGCCGAAGCGGCGGGGCTGGAGCGGATCGAGGATTAAGGCAGGCAACAGGACAGGGGGCGCGAGTTGATGAGCGCCGCCGTGTACGGCCGGTGTACGATGCACCGGCGGTCGTCAGCAACGACCCGCGCATCGCCGGAGTCGCCTAAAGCAACTCCATCTCACTAGCAGGCGACTGCGCAAAAAACCGCCCCAACTCGCGCGCCAGTTCATTCAACGCCGCCATCTCTTTCTGCGATATCTTGCGCGCTTCCTGCGCGTGCGACCAGTCGCCGTACATCAGCGCAACGGTCGACTGATTCGTCTCCAGCACGACCGGCAGAATCACGAACGAACGCGCATCATCGAACGAGCGACGGAACCACTCCGGCAGGCGCGCCATGATCTTCGGGTCACGCGCGTTCTCGATGAAAATGCCGACCGAATTCGCGATCGCCAGATGGAACACATCAGGCTCGAACGTCGCGGTGAAGCCGAGCGTCGGCAGCATTTTGTCCATCTTCGGACCGAGGCCGAGACGCGCCTTGAACGAACCCGCGCCTTGCTTCACGAACACGATCGTGCGCGTAAAGTTAAGCCCGGCCAGTACCGTTTCCGATGCCATCGCCAGCACCGGCCCAAGCGGATTATCTGAAGGCAGGGCGCGCAGATCTTCGACACCCGCAGCGATGCGTGCCTCGGGATCGAGCGCTTCGCGTGCAATGGCGTCGGCGTTGGCACGCAGTTCGACGATCTCGCGCATCACGCCGTCGTCGGACTCTTCGCCTGCGAGCGCAATGCTCATCGCGACGAGCGTTTCCGGGTCGGTGCCCAGCGTGCGACCGTAGTGGTGCGCAAGCTCAGCGATACGCGCTTCGCGCACCGAGTCGGAAATGTTCGGCGCAGTCAGCACGTGCGAGACTTCGGTCGAGTAATTGGTGATGGCACGCAGCCACTGCACCTGACGCGATGCGTTGTCCGGCGTCTCGTACTGGCTCATGCCAGCGCGGATCATGTCCGGCAGGCGCCAGCGCGTGGCCGCTTCCAGGCCGATCTCGTCGAACGTCACGCCGAGTTCGGCGTTGCACGCTTCGTCTTCTTCCATGCCGGCATCGATGTGAATGCGGATCTTGTCCCACTCGGCGTCGAGGTAGAACACGACGAGCAGCTTGCCGACCTGGCGCATCAGCGTGCAGACCACGGCTTCCTCGCCCGCGCGCAGATCGCCGCGTTCGGTGAGCTTGCGCGCGACGCAGCCCGACAGCATCGTGCGGTTCAGTTCGAGCTTCGCGTCGATGCGGCGCGGCACGCTGTGATGAAAGTGATCGACGAGCTTGAGGCCGACGATCAGATGGCCGACCGCGTCCATGCCGAGCACCATCAGCGCGCGCGTGACGGTCGTGATGTTGCCGCCGAACGCCATATACATCGCCGAGTTCGCGAGCCGCAATACCTTCTGCGTCAGCGCGAAATCCGACAGCACGACCTGCACGAGCGCGGTGAAGTCGAGGTCGTCATTCGTCATCGCTGCCATGGTGCTGCGCAGCGCCTGCGAGAGCATCGGGAAATCCCCGCGCTCACTCATTCGCGACCACAGTCTGTCGAGCAGCGCAGCCTTTAACATGTAAGTCCCGCCAAAGCCATACGTATTCCAGTGTTCAGCATGCCAGTGCGTGTCGGGTATCCGGGCCCCGGGTAGATCAGCTGCATCACGATACCGCGCTGTGCAGACGGAGCGTGCGCGCTTCGAAGCGCTGCGCCAGTTCGTCTGACGGCAGCGCCTTGCAGACGAGCCAGCCTTGAATGTGATCGCAGCCCATCTCGGTCAGAAGGGCGCGCTGCGCTTCAGTTTCGACGCCTTCGGCGACGAGTTCGAGATCGAGTGTCTGCGCGAGTCCGACGACCGCGCTAACGATTGCCTGATCGTTGCGCGAGGTTAGCAGATTCTCCACAAAGCTACGGTCGATCTTGAGTTTTGCGAGCGGGAAACGTTGCAGATACGCAAGGCTCGAATAGCCAGTGCCGAAATCGTCGACGGCAAAGCGGATGCCGATCGCGGTCATCTCTTCCAGCAGGCCCTTCGCGTGCACCGGGTCGTGCATCAGCAGACTTTCCGTAATCTCGAACACGAGCCGGTGCGGATCGATGCCGGTCAGTGCGATCGCCTCGCGCACACTGTCCGTAAAGCGTGGATCGCGGAACTGCTGCGGCGACACGTTCACGGCGACGTACTGTAGCGAGATGCCCTGCGCGTCCCACTGGATCAGCTGCATGCACGCAATCTTCAACACCCAGTTGCCCAGATAGTTGATGAGACCGACCGACTCCGCGAGCGGAATGAACATCGAAGGCGGCACGAGGCCGTGCAATGGATGCAGCCAGCGGATCAGCGCCTCGACACCGACGACACCATGCGTCTGGCTGCTCGTGATCGGCTGGAAATGCAGTGAGAACTCGCCGTTGCGCACGCCGTCGTAGAGATCGGATTCGAGCTTGAGACGCTCGGCGTCGGCGGGGTTGTCATCGGGGATGTAGAAGGCGAGGGTGTTGCCGCCGGACGTCTTGGCCTGCATCAACGCATGATCGGCCCAGCGTAGCAGCTGGCTGTCGCCTGCGGGCGTGTCCTTCAGATGCCGTGCATCCGGATAGAGCGCGATGCCGATGCTCGCCGACAGATGCACCTGCTGGCCATTGAACGAATACGGTTGCTGCACGGCCGTCAGTAGACGCCGCGCCAGCGCTTCGGCGGCAAGGGCGGCGTTCTGGTGCGTCGAGATCAGCGGCATCAGGATCGCGAACTCGTCGCTAGCCACGCGTGCGAGGATCTCGCCGCCGTTCATCATGTTCTGCAAACGGCGCGCGGTGTCGCGCAGCATTTCGTCGCCGGCGTCGTAGCCGAGCGCGCGGTTGACGCGCTGGTAGTCGTCGATGTCGAGCAGCAGCAGTGCGGCGCTCGAACCGTGCGCGTCCGCCTGCTGCTGCGCATTCAGCAGCGCGGGAATCAGCGCCGGCTGGTTCGCGAGGCCGGTCAGCCGGTCGTGATGCAGCGCGTGATTGAGGCGGTCTTCGGCCGCGCGCCAGGCCGACACGTCGAAGCCCGCGATCGCGTAGCCTTCGACGCCGTCGTGCGTGTTGCGCACGACACGCAGTTCGACCGCGACCGGATAGGTCAACGACTTCACGAGGTCGAGCGTGTCTTTTTCGATGGTGCTGCTGCCGGCCGCGCGGGCGAGCAGGGCGTCAAGCTTCGCGACGTCGGCGGGTGCGACGAGATCGTGCAGTGTGATCGTCTGCAGGTATTCGCGGTGGTAGCCAATAAAGCGCAGGCTCGCGTCCGAGACATACAGGAACTTCAGGTCACGGTCGACGTGGGCGAGAAAGTCCACCGCCCCGACGGCCCCAACCGTATCCCCGATGAACGGGCGGTTGCCGCTGCGGGCGGTTTCGCCGCCCGTGCGCCGGCCGAGCGTACGTAACCGGTCGATGACCGTGCGCAGAGGGCCCCGGCGGGGCGCGGTGACGCTGTTCGCTTGCATGTTTGTCGGTGGCAACCCGTGTTCTCACTTACAGGCGGACGAGTGGTCCCGCCGTTTCCGGTGGCGCGGCTCAGAGGCACGAGCCCGCCCATCAGAACGAGATAACGACCCTTACGCGAAAATCTTTAGCCGAAGGAGCAAAAAAGCAACGCATACCGGAAGCGCTTCCATGGGGGCTGTAATAAATTCCGGATTCGGTTACAGTTGCGCGGAAATGTCGTCGATGCGCCAGATCCCAGCAGAAGCGCAGGCACGCGATTCGCGCGCGCTGTGGTCCATCAGAATCCCATCTGCCAAAGACATGTCTGAACCGATCGAGACCGGATCAACTTCTGCGCGCGCTAATAGCGGCGCGGACCCGCAGGCGCCTGAGGGCGCCGTTGCGGCGTGCCAGTTTGCCTTTCTGGGCCGGCAGCCGATCCTCGACCGGACGGGCGCGCTATCCGCCTATGAGCTGCTGTTCCGCTCCGGCGAACAGAATTTCGCCGAAGTCAGCAACGACGCCGAGGCTACGGCGCACGTGGTCGCGCGCACGATTGGCGGTCTGGGCGTCCCGGCGGTGCTCGGCGAGCATCGTGGCTATGTGAACATCGGCCGGGAACTCCTCTTCGACGACATCGTTCATCTGATGGCGCCCGAGCGCTTCGTGCTCGAAATCCTCGAAACGGTCACCTTCGACGCCCGGGTGTTGAGGCGCCTCGGCCAGTTGCGCCGCGCCGGTTTCCAGATCGCGCTCGACGACGTGGTCGAACTCTCCGATGCGCTGCTCGCGGTGCTGCCGCATACGGACATCGTCAAGGTCGACTTCCTGCTGACCGACCGCGCGAAGCTGCCCGAGCTGGCGGCGACGATCAAGCGCCTCGGCAAGACGCTGCTCGCGGAGAAGGTCGAGACACACGAAGACTTCGCGCTCGCCGTTGAACTGGGCTTCGATCTGTTCCAGGGCTACTTTTTCGCCCGGCCGCAGGTGCTGAGCGCACCGCGTCCGCGCCCTTCGCGTGACGCGCTGTTGCGGCTGCTGGCGCTGCTCGCGCGCGAGCCTGACATTGGCGAAATCGAAGACGAACTGAAGCGCAATCCAAGCGTCGTCGTGCAGTTGTTGCGACTCGCGAATTCGAGCGCGTTCGGGCTCGGACGCGAAATCTCGTCGTTGCGCCAGGCGATCACCGCAACCGGCACGCGGCAGATCGCGCGCTGGACCCAGCTGCTGCTTTATGCGGACGGTCGCGACCTGCCGTGGCGCTCCGATCCGCTCGTGCAACTCGCAGGCACGCGTTCGCGCTTCATGGAGCTGACAGGCAACTGGCTGCGTCCGTCCGACGACCGTTTCTCCGACGCGGCCTTCATGACCGGCATCTTTTCGCTCGTGCACGTGGTGGTCGATTCGACGCCGGAAAGCACGCTCAACCGCCTCGGCCTCGCGCCGGAGATTCGCGATGCCATCGTCCACCACGCCGGTCCGCTCGGCACGCTGCTGCGCATTACCGAGACGATCGAGCAGGGCGGGGACGTGGACGCCATCGCGCGTGGAACCCCACTGCCGGAGTTTGCCGGGCTGACACCCGACGTGCTCGCCGAGTTGAGCCTTTCTGCAGCGTCGTGGATCGGCGCGCATACTGACGTCTGAACGCAGCATGGCGGGCACGGTGATCGGGCCTGATTCGTGCCCGCGATGCTGCACATCAGTCGTTCGAAAGGAATCCATGATGAAACAAAAAAAATGGCCGTGGATGGCGGCCGCCTGTCTGTCAGCGGCCTTTTCGCTGCATGCGCTCACTGCCAGCGCCACGCTGAAACCGGGCGACACCGCGCCTGACTTCAAGACGCAGGCTTCGCTGGGCGGCAAGACATACACGTACGAACTCGCCGACGCGCTGAAAAAAGGCCCTGTCGTGCTGTATTTCTACCCGGCCGCGTTCACGACGGGTTGCACGATCGAAGCGCACGAATTCGCGGATGCAGTCGACGAATACAAAAAGTACGGCGCAACGGTGATCGGCGTGTCGCACGACAATATCGAAACGCTGACGAAGTTTTCGGTCAGCGAATGCCGCAGCAAGTTCCCCGTAGCCGCCGACGAGAACAGCAAGATCATCGACTCGTACGATGCGGGGCTGCCGATGCATGCATCGATGGCGAACCGCGTGTCGTACGTGATCGCGCCCGACGGCAAGATCATCTATGAGTACACGAGCCTCTCTCCAGAACAGCACGTCGGGAACACGTTGAAAGCCGTGAAAGAGTGGGCCGCGACGCACAAGCCGCAGTGACGGTGTCGTTCAGATGAAACGCGGCGGGTGATTCCGCCGCTTTGCATTTGTGCGCGCTGCTTTTGTGGGTTGCTTTGCCGGTGCGTTGTATCCGTATCGAGGTGATGCTGAATGCCGATTCTGGTTCTGCTGATTGTCTTTATCGCGCTGATCTATGGCGCGGTGCGGGCGTTCGATTATCTGTCGCTGCAGTTTGGTCTGGGCGTGGCGGTGGGGGTGGCCACGGTCGTCAGCATCGCTGTGCTGCTGGCGATCGCGTGGTGGTGGCGGCGTCGCCGCGAAGTGGCCGCGAATGTCCACGGTGGCGACTGGACGCATGAACTGAAGGGCGAGTGGGGCGAGGTGAAACTGGCCGCCGCGAAGCGGTTCATGACGGTGCGGGTCGGCGATACCGTCGGTCAGTATATTTTCGCGGATCTTGTGAAGGCCGATGCCGCACGCAACGCGAACGGCTGGCAGGTGGTGCTGACGGTCAAGGATGCGAAGCAGCCGGTCTGGCAATTGCCGATGACGAGCGATCGGCAGGCGAAACAATGGGCGAGGATTTTTGCGCTCGCGGCCGCGCAAAAGCTCTGACTTCGGGACAGCACGCGACGCCTTTAACAAAGGCGCCGCGCTTCGTTGTTATTCCACCGCCGGCGTCGTACCGCCGCGACGCCGTTCACGCCGCGCGTCCCAGCGCACGCGAATCCGGTCCATGTACAGATAGACGACCGGCGTCGTGTAGAGCGTGAGCATCTGGCTCACCATCAATCCGCCCACAATCGCGATGCCGAGCGGCGCACGCAGTTCAGCGCCTTCGCCGCTGCCGAATGCGAGCGGCAGTGCGCCGAGCAGCGCAGCGCACGTCGTCATCATGATCGGCCGGAAGCGCAAGAGACATGCCTGGAAGATCGCGTCGCGCGAAGACAACCCCTGGCGCGATGCTTCAATCGCGAAGTCCACCATCATGATCGCGTTCTTCTTGACGATACCGATCAGCAGGATCACGCCGATCAGCGCGATGATGCTGAACTCCGTCTTGAAGAGCAGCAGCGCGAGCAGCGCCCCGACACCGGCTGAAGGCAGCGTCGACAGAATCGTCAGCGGGTGGATATAGCTCTCGTAGAGCATCCCGAGCACGATATAGACGGCGGCAAGCGCGGCGAGAATCAGGATTGGCTGATCCGACATCGATTGCTGGAACGCCTGCGCGGTGCCCTGGAAGCTGCCGCGGATCGTGCCCGGCACGCCGATCTCGGTCATCGTCTGGTAGATGATGGCGGTGGCCTGCGATAGCGACTTGCCCGGCGGCAGGTTGAATGAGATCGTCGACGCGACGAACTGGCTCTGGTGATTCACCGACAACGCTGTATTGCCCGGCTCGAACTTCGCGATGGCCGACAGCGGAATCATTGTTTCCTTGGACGTCGACACCGCCGCGCCCGACGACGCGCTCGATTTGCCGCTCGCGGCAATCGAGTTGGTCGCCTGGTTGCGCGCGGAGTCGGCTGCGATCGCGGCGGCGCTCGAAGCCGTCGTGCCTGCCGTGCCGCCGGATTTCGCGCTCGTACTGGTGGCGGCCGATGTCACCGTGCCGGCGGTCGCGTTCGTGGTCTGCGCGCCGCTCGCGCTACCGCCCGATGTACTGACCCAGATCTGGTTCAGCATGTCCGGGCTCTGCCAGTACTTCGGCGCGACTTCCATCACGACGTGATACTGGTTCAGCGGGTTGTAGATCGTCGACACCTGGCGCTGGCCGAACGCGTCGTACAGCGTGTTGTCGATCTGCGAGGGCTTGATGTTCAGGCGAGCCGCGGTGGCGCGGTCGATCGTGACCATCGCTTCGAGGCCGCCTTGCTGCTGGTCCGAGTTGACGTCCGCGAGTTCAGGGCGATGCTGGAGCGCTTCCGTCAGCTTCGGCACCCACGTGTAGAGATCGGACGTCGAATCCGACAGCAGCGTGAACTGGTACTGCGCGTTCGACTGCCGGCCGCCCACGCGGATGTCCTGCACCGCCTGCAGGAACGTGCGCACGCCCGCGACGTCGCCGAGCGGCGCGCGCATCTGCTGGATCACCTGATCGGCGGAAATGCCGCGCACGCTCTTTGGCTTGAGCGTGACGAACATGAAGCCCGAATTGGTCTGCCGGCCGCCGGTGAAACCGACCACGCTGTCGACAGCCGGGTTCTTCTGCACGATCGCCATCATCTCGGAGAACTTCACCTTCATCGCCTGGAACGACGTGCTCTGGTCGGCCTGAATGCCGCCGACCAGCCGGCCGGTGTCCTGCTGCGGGAAAAAGCCCTTCGGCACGATGATGTAAAGCCAGACGTTCAGGCCGATGGTCGCGATCAGGATGGTCACAATCAGGCGCGGATGCAACAGCGCCCAGCCGAGCGTGCGCTCATAGCCCCGCTGCATCGACGTGAAACCGCGTTCGAGCCAGCGTCCGAGGCGACCTTCTTCCTTCTGTTCGTGATGCTCGCGCAGCAGACGTGAACACATCATCGGCGTGAGCGTCAGCGACACGAGCAGCGACACGCCGATCGCCAGCGACAACGTGAGCGCGAACTCGCGGAACAGCCGCCCGACGATGCCGCCCATCAGCAGAATCGGCAGGAACACGGCGACGAGCGAGATACTGATCGACATCACCGTAAAGCCGACTTCGCGCGCGCCGACAAACGCGGCTTCCATGCGCGACTTGCCGTTTTCCATGTGCCGCGAGATATTCTCGAGCACGACGATCGCATCGTCGACGACGAAGCCGGTCGCGATCGTCAACGCCATCAGCGACAGGTTGTCGATCGAGAAGCCGAGCAGGTACATCGCGGCGAACGTGCCGATGATCGAGATCGGCACGGCCACGCTCGGAATCAAGGTGGCGCGCCAGTTGCGCAGGAACAGGAACACGACCATCGTGACGAGCGCGACCGCGATGATCAGCGTGCGCTCGGTATCCTTCAGCGACGTGCGGATCGTGGTCGAACGGTCGGCGGTCGGGATCACGTCGACGTCGGCGGGCAGCGATGCTTTCAGCTGCGGCAGCATTGCCTTCACGCGATCGATCGTCTCGATGATGTTCGCGCCCGGCTGGCGATACAGGATCACGAGCACCGCGCGCTTGCCGTTGATGAGGCCGAGGTTGCGCAGATCCTCGACCGAATCGACCACCTCCGCGACATCGGACAGATGCACCGCCGCGCCGTTGCGATAAGCGATCACGAGGTCTTGGTACTGCGCGGCCTTCGTCGCCTGATCGTTGGTGTACAGCTGCACGTGGTTCGGGCCGAACTCGATCGAGCCCTTCGGACTGTTCGCATTCGCCGCGGCGAGCGCGGCGCGCACATCTTCGAGACCGATGCCGTAGTGGAACAGCATCTGCGGTTCGAGTTCGACGCGCACGGCCGGATTGGCCGAACCGCTCACATCGACTTCGCCGACGCCATCGACCTGCGACAGCGACTGCTGCAGGACGGTGGCCGCCGAGTCGTAAAGCTGGCCGGCCTGTAGCGTATTCGACGTGAGCGCGAGCACGAGAATCGGCGCGTCGGCGGGATTGACCTTGTGATACGTCGGGTTGCTGCGCAGGCTTGCCGGCAGATCGGCGCGCGCCGCGTTGATCGCGGCCTGCACGTCGCGCGCGGCGCCGTCGATGTCTCGATTCAGGCCGAACTGCAGCGTGATGCGCGTGGAGCCGACCGAACTCGTCGACGTCATTTCGGAGACATCGGCAATCGAACCCAGATGGCGTTCGAGCGGACTTGCGACGCTCGTCGCGACGGTATTCGGGCTCGCGCCCGGCAGACTCGCCTGCACGGAGATCGTCGGGAAATCGACCTGCGGCAAGGGTGCCACCGGCAGCTTCACGAACGCGAAACAGCCGGCGAGCGCGATGCCGATCGCGAGCAGCGTGGTCGCGACGGGGCGGGAAATGAACGGACGCGACAGGTTCATCGCTCAGTTCCCCGCGTCGGTGGCCGGCGGCGGCGCGTCTTTCGGCGCATCGCCACGATGGAAGCGGGCACGTGCGCGACGCGCCAGCGAATCGAAGCCGAGATAGATCACGGGCGTGGTGAACAGCGTCAGCAACTGGCTCACGATCAGACCACCTGCAATGGCGATCCCTAGCGGATGGCGCAGCTCGGAACCCGCGCCGGTGCCGAGCATCAGCGGCAGCGCGCCGAGCAGCGCCGCGAGCGTCGTCATCAGGATCGGACGGAAGCGCAACAGGGCGGCCTGATAGATTGCCTCACGCGGCGGTTTGCCATGATCGCGTTCGGCTTCGAGCGCGAAGTCGATCATCATGATCGCGTTCTTCTTCACGATACCGATCAAGAGCACGATACCGATGATGCCGATGATGTCCAGATCGTGCCCGGTGATCAGCAGCGCGAGCAGCGCGCCGACACCCGCTGACGGCAGCGTCGACAGGATCGTGATCGGATGAATGAAGCTCTCGTACAGCACGCCGAGCACGATATACATCGTGACGATCGCGGCGAGGATCAGGAACAGTTCGTTCGACAACGACGCCTGGAACGCGAGCGCCGCGCCCTGGAAGCGCGTCTGGAATGACGCGGGCAGGCCGATATCCTTTTCTGCCTGATCGATCGCTTTTACCGCTGCGCCGAGCGATGCGCCCGGTGCCAGGTTGAACGAGACCGTCGTAGCCGGGAACTGGCTCAAATGGGTGACGAGCAGCGGCGACGGCCGCTCATGGAAGCTCGCGATCGAGTTCAGCGGCACCTGTCCGCCCGAAGCGGTGGAAGAGGGCAGATAGATCGAATTCAGCGATTCAATGTAATGCTGCATCGTCGGCTGCGCTTCCAGAATCACGCGGTACTGGTTCGACTGCGTGAAGATCGTCGAGATGATGCGCTGACCGAACGCGTCGTAGAGCGCGTTGTCGACGGTGGCCGGCGTGATCCCGTAACGCGCGGCCGTGGCGCGATCGATTTCGACGTACACCGACTGACCGTTTTGCTGCAGATCGGTGGCCACGTCCGCGAGTTCCGGCGACTGCTTCAGCCGGTCGACCAGCTTCGGCACCCACGTCGCGAACTCGGTGATGTTCGGGTCGGTCAGCATGAACTGATACTGCGTCGGGCTGACGGTCGAATCGATCGTCAGATCCTGCACCGGCTGCATGTACAGCGACACGCCCGGGATATGCGCGACGTCCTGCTGCAACTGGCGGATCACGTTGCTCGCGGTGTTGCTGCGTTCGTCGCGCGGCTTCAGGTTGATCAGCATCCGGCCGCTGTTCAGCGTGATGTTGCTGCCGTCGACGCCGATAAACGACGTCAGGCTTTCCACGTCCGGGTTCGTCAGGATCTGCGCGGCGAGTGCCTGCTGACGCTCGGCCATCGACTGATACGACACCGACTGCGGCGCCTGCGTGATCGCCTGGATCACGCCCGTGTCCTGCACCGGGAAGAAGCCCTTCGGAATCACCACATACAGCAGCGCGGTGAACACCAGCGTGAGCACGGCGACGACGAGCGTCGAGCGTTGACGGTCCAGCACCCACGTAAGCGCGACGGCATAACGGCCGATCACGTAATCGATGAACTGGTGCGCTCTCGCCTCGAAGCGATGGCTTTCCTTCGGCGGCGTGTGACGCAGCAGCTTCGCGCACATCATCGGCACGAGCGTCAGCGAGACGACGGCGGAAATCACGATCGTCACGGCCAGCGTGATCGCGAATTCGTGGAACAGCCGGCCCACCACGTCGCCCATGAAGAGCAGCGGGATCAGCACGGCGATGAGCGACACCGTCAGCGAAATAATCGTGAAACCGATCTGTTTCGAACCCTTTAACGCCGCTTCCAAAGGCGGATCGCCTTCCTCGACATAGCGCGCGATGTTCTCGATCATCACGATCGCATCGTCGACCACGAAGCCGGTCGCGATCGTCAATGCCATCAGCGAGAGGTTGTCGAGTGAGAAGCCGCACAGATACATCACCGCGAGCGTGCCGATCAGCGACAGCGGCACCGACAGACTCGGGATGATCGTCGCGTAGATGTTAGCGAGGAACAGGTACATCACGAGCACAACGAGTACGACCGACATCAGCAGTTCGAACTCGACGTCGCGCACGGAGGCGCGGATGGTCGTCGTACGGTCGGTGACGACCTCGACGTCGAGCGCGGCGGGCAGCGACTGCTGCAGCTGCGGCAGCAGCGTCTTGATGTTGTCGACGACCTGGATCACGTTCGCGCCCGGCTGGCGCTGCACGTTCAGGATGATCGCGGGCGTGTTGTTGACCCACGCGCCGAGCTTCGTGTTTTCCGCGCCCTGCACGATGTTCGCGACGTCCGTCAGCATCACCGGGCGACCGTTCTTGTACGCGACGACGGCGCTCTTGTATGCCTCAGCGTCGGTTAGCTGGTCGTTTGCGTTGATCGTGTACGAGCGCGTCGGGCCGTCGAAATTGCCCTTCGGCGTGTTGACGTTCAGGTTCGAGATCGTGGTGCGCAGGTCGTCCAGATTCAGACCGTACGACGCAAGCGCGCGCGGATTCGCCTGGATCCGCACAGCAGGCCGCTGGCCGCCCGAGAGGCTCACGAGACCGACGCCTGCTACCTGCGAGATCTTCTGCGCGAGACGCGTGTCGGCGAGATCCTGTATCTGCGTCAACGGCAGCGTTTTCGATGTGATGGCGAGCGTGATGATCGGCGCGTCGGCGGGATTGACCTTCGCGTAGATCGGCGGCGCGGGCAGGTCGGACGGCAGCAGGTTGCCCGCCGCGTTGATCGCGGCCTGGACTTCCTGCTCGGCGATATCGAGCGGCAGATCGAGACTGAACTGCAGCGTGATGATCGACGAGCCCGCCGAGCTTTGCGACGACATCTGGTTCAACGACGGCATCTGCCCGAACTGCCGTTCGAGCGGCGCGGTGACGGATGACGTCATCACGTCCGGGCTCGCGCCCGGATAGAAGGTCTGCACCTGGATCGTCGGATAGTCGACTTCCGGCAGCGCCGACAGCGGCAGAAAGCGCAGCGCGACGAGCCCGACCAGCATGATCGCCGCCATCAGCAGGGCGGTGCCGACCGGACGCAGGATAAAAGCGCGGGATGGGTTCATGCGATATCAGCCGTACCTTATTCCGCCGACGCTTGCGACGCCTGCTTGTGACGATGCGCATGCGCGCCCGATGCGCCGGAAGCCGCGGCGGCGCCCGATGCACCCGCACCGGATGCACCCGAAGCGCCCTTCGGCCGGTCCGCCGGAATGGTGATCTTCGCGCCTTCGCGCAGGCGGTCCGAACCGTCGATCACGACGCGTTCGCCAACCTGCAGACCTGATTTGATGCTGGTGCGTTCGCCGTCGACCGGCCCGACCTTCACCGGCCGCACGGTGACCGTGTTATCCGGGTTCACGACATACACGAACTGTCCCATCGAGCCGTTCAGCACCGACGAAGTCGGCACGATGACCGCGTCCTTGATGACGTCGACGAGCAGGTGCGTATTGACGAACTGGTTCGGGAACAGCAGGCCGTTCGGGTTCTGGAACGTTGCACGCAGCTTGACGGTGCCGGTGGTGGTGTCGATCTGGTTGTCGATGGTTTCGAGGAAGCCGGCTTCGAGTGAAGTCGTATTGCTGCGGTCATACGCTGTAACCGACATCTTCGTGCCGGTGCGGATCTGTTTCGTGATCGCCGGCAGGTTGTCTTCGGAGGTCGTGAACAGCACGCTGATCGGCTGAAGCTGTGTGATGACGACGATGCCGTTCGTATCGCCCGGCGTTACATAATTGCCCGCATCGACCTGGCGCAAACCGACACGTCCGGACACCGGCGCGGTAATACGCGCGTAGACGAGGTCGAGCATGAAGGTATTGATGTTCGCCTGGTCCGACTTGACCGTGCCTTCGTACTGTCTGACGAGCGAGGCCTGCGTGTCGACCTGCTGGCCCGCGATCGAGTCCTGCGACAGCAGCGTCTGGTAGCGCTTCAGGTCGAGACGCGCGGTTTGCAGCAACGCCTGATCTTTCGCGAGCGTGCCCTGCGCGTTGTCGAGGGAGATCTGATATGGACGCGGGTCGATCTGTGCGAGCACGTCGCCCTTTTTGACCATCTGACCTTCCTGGAAGGCGACCGTCTGCAGGATGCCGCTCAACTGCGTACGCACGGTGACGTTCGCCAGCGGCGTGACCGTGCCGAGCGCAGTCAGCACAACGGGCATTTCGCCCTGCTTCGCCGCGGCGACGTGGACCGGTTGCGGCACGTTGTTCTGATTGGCGCCGCCGCGGCCGCCACGACCCGCGGAGGCACCGCTGGCGCCGCCAGGCGCTGCGGCGCCGCTCGGGGCGCCCCACGGATGCCAGCGCACCAGCACGATGCCCGCGATCACCACCACCGCGACGATCAGCGCGATCATGCGGCCCCGGTGGCGCTTCGGGCCGGGCGGTATGCCGCTGCCGGTGCCGCCCGGGCCGCCGGGAGTGTCAGTGGCGCCGGGCGGTCGTTGAGCGGGATCAAGGAGGCGCGGCGTTTCCGAAAGCTTTTGTTGTTCGTCCATCGGTTCAGTCAGGTGGCTGGCTTGGAATATAGAATGGGGCAAGGCGCGATACGCGGCACATGCACGGCATCACGGGTTGCAGACGACCGGTTGCGGGCGGCGGGCCGCGGGCGGCCGGCTGCGGACGGCGTTCGGTCGTCCGCACACGATGTGCCGGCCCTCACGCATCGGCCGTAGCGTCGACATCCGTGCCTGCGCGATGCTACGCGAGGCGCGGGGAAAAGGGGTTACACGTGTAATGTTCGGCAGGGGCAAGAGGCCAGCGCGAAGGCCGCTTTGGGCCACACTGCGTCCCGCGCCGGAGCCCGCGTGGGACGCTTGCGTAACCCCTTGATCCGCATGCGGTGAGCTGCCCGGCAAGCCGGCGGCGTCGCCCGCCGCGCCCGAAAGCATGATGCTACGTCCCGTCCCTTGTTACAGTCCAGCGGCGTATTTTTCGTTTGATTACCCTGGTTACAGATGTGCAAGGTGGGAGATACCGGCACGCAGCGTTTTCGTCATCGCGTCAGGTATCGAGTCGCCGGCCGGGTGTGCCGCCGATCTCATAGACGATTTTCTCGATGCATTCGAGGAGGGCGGGCGCCGCGCGTTCCATCAGCCATTCACGCGGGCATTGCTGAGCGGAGCCGCCGCAGTTGACCGCATAGCGTTCCCCCGACGGTCCGATGAAGCCCGCCGCGATCGCGTTCAGGCCTTCGTGCCACTCGCCCACGGCAATCGCATAACCCTGCTCGGCAGTCTCCTGCAACGCGGTGTGCAAGCGGTTGCTCAGGTGGCCCCAATCGTCGCCGGTGGCGGCCTGCACGCCGGTCAGCAGCTTGTCGCGTTCCGCGTCGCTGAGCGCGGCCAGATAGGCCCGGCCGACTGCCGTGCGGCACATGTCCATCCGCGATCCCACTTCCAGACGCGATACGAGTACAGCCGAGCGCGGCCGGATCGCGTCGATCACGACCATGTCGAGCCGGTCGCGCACGGCGAGATGCACCGACAGCGAAGTGCGTTCGGCCAGTTCGATCAGGAAGGGCCGCGAGCGGGCGCGGATATCGAAGTTGCGCAGAAAGCCGTTGCTCAGTTCGAGCACGGATGACGTCAGCACAAAGCGCTCGCTGTCGGGCAGACGAAACAGGAAGCCGGCGCCGACGAGCGTCGCGGTGATCCGCGACACGGTCGGCTTGGGAATACCCGTCAATTCGGTCAGCTCGCGGTTGCTGAGCGGCGCATCGGCGGCGGCGATCCGCCGGAGGACGGTGAGGCCACGCGCCAGCGCTGTCACTTCGTCGCCGGAGCCTTCCTTTTCCTGAAGGGGATCAGCGTTGCCGATGGACGTGAGTCGCTTGTTCATGTCGTTTTTATGGAACTGTATTTCAATTTAATCGCTCTGGTCGACCCGTCATCCGGGCTGCGCAAAATCCTGCGAAGCCTTTTCAAACAGCGTCTCCAGCGTTTTTCTTATGAAGATTCATTGTATCGGAAGGTTCGGTGCGCACGCGCACGCGTGGGCTACTTTTTGCTTGACTTAGTCAGCTTAAACATAAAAAATGGAACCTCATTTCGAAAGACGAGCTACTCATCTTTGTTTTGAATCTTTTTGTCGCATGGCTGAACGGCACGGAGTGCGGATTCAGGCTGGAGCTTAAGGGTTTAGGCAGAGCCGGATGGGCAAGATCGAATTTCGGATCCCGTCTCTCAGGTTCTAGCACGGCCCTCGGAATGGCTAGAACTTTTTAAGGCGCCACGGTTACGTGGCGCTTTTTTTTTTGTCCGCATTGCGGCACAACAAGGTCTGCGGCATTCATAAAATGCCCCTTTGCGTGCAACAAAGTCTGCGGGTTTCCTCCTTTTTATGCCACGTTGCAGCAATTCCGGGCTGCGCTGTCACGTCGAGGTCGATGCGCAAACCGCCCCGCATTGGGTGCCCGGTTTTCGATATTGGCGACAGTATTGACGCCCAATCCGGCGGCACGGCTACCAGTCGCTTCCTGGTGTTTGTGCAACTTCAACACGGCTGGGTCTCAGTATTAGAATTAGTGATACTAGGTCGCGACATGCTGTTTTCTTGAATTCGTCACCATAAACTGGTTTCCAAGGCGCTGCTGACTTGAGCGCCAGAACGAGAGACACAGGAGACGATTGTGAACAAACAGGTGTTGCTGGAGGATTTGCCGCTGCGCCCATTCCACGTGGGCGTCGCGTTTAGCGGAACGGGCGGCCAGTTCAGTGATGGTTTCGTGCTGGGGATTATCGGCATTGCCGTCAGCATGGCTGCCGGTCCGCTTCATCTCGATGCCCTCTGGATGGGACTGCTCGGGGCGGCGTCGCTTGCGGGACTCTTTTTTGGCAGCATGCTGGCGGGCCCGATTGCGGACAAGTATGGCCGCCGGACGATTTTTGCGTTCGACATGTTGCTCTTCGCGGCAGTCTCAGCCGCTCAGTATTTCGTGACGTCACCTGCACAGTTGCTGGTCTTGCGTCTCGTGCTCGGGTTCATTCTCGGCGCCGACTACGTTGTAAGCAAATCCCTTGTGACGGAATATTCGCCTCGTCGCTATCGTGGACGTCTGCTTAGCGTGCTCGCGGCGGCTTGGGCCGCCGGCTACGTCGGTGCCTACCTGGCCGGCTTCGCGATGCGGGATATCGGCCCTGACGCATGGCGCCTCATGCTTGCAGCAAGTGGAGTTCCGGCCCTGCTGATTCTTCCGTTCCGGCTCGTCGTGCCCGAATCGCCGATGTGGCTGATGAAGCGAGGTCGCAGCGATGAAGCGCTTGCCATCATCCGTCGCAAGTTCGGTAGAGAGGTCATGCTTTCGAAGCCGACCGTGGCGCCTCAACAGCGTCGCGGCGCCTGGTCGGAGCTGTTCTCGCCGCGTTGGCGCAAGAACACTATCGTTGGCTGCGTCTTCTACACGTGCCAGGTTATTCCTTACTTTGCGTTGGGCACCTTTTCACCGAAGGTTCTTGAGGCTCTGCAAGTAAAAGACAAGTTCGTGGGCGGCCTCGTCTACAACATCCTGCTCTTTGCCGGCGCAGTGATTGGCCTGCTGCTCGTCGATAAGCTCTCCCGTCGCACATTCCTCATCGGGACCTTCTACTTTGCGGCGTTTGCCCTGGCTGTGCTCGCCTACGCCAGCTTTGGACCCATCGGCACGATGCTGGCGTTCGGGCTCTTCGCATGCATTCTGTCGGCCGCAGCAAACCTCGAATTCGTCTATCCGCCCGAACTCTTCCCGACGCACCTTCGAGCATCTGGCGTCGGCCTGGCCGTCGCCTCAAGCCGCTTCGGTTCGGCCATCAGCACATTCCTGCTGCCGCTCGCAGTTCAGCACGTTGGCATTCACGCTGCGTTGGGTGTCTGTGTTGCGGTGCTGCTGTTCGGCGGAGTCTTCTGTCATATGCTGGCTCCGGAAACTGGTGAGGAAAACCTCTCGGACGTAAAGTCCGATGCTGCTGGAGAAGACCAACCGATAGCTGAAGAGCGACATGACACATCCATCGCTACCTCAGCGTTGGGCCGCAGCAAAACACGGTTCTGATTGCCCATCGAAAGCCGGCGGTCCGGACGCGAGAACACAGGCCAGTACGCTCTTGTCAGGACGCGCCATGTCGCCAAACAAACCCATCGATATGTATGCAGTACAGGTCTTTGTCGCCGTCGCCGAAGAGGGAAGCATGTCCTCGGCGGCAGCCAGGCTGGGTATATCTCAATCTGGCGTGTCGCAAATCATTCGGCAACTCGAGGAAGAACTGGGCGTCGTGCTGGTGAACCGCACAACTCGGCCACTGGCGCTAACACCCTTTGGCATAGCACTTAGGAACCGAGGCGCCGTTTTAAGCGAAGAGATTGCAAATCTGAAGGCACAGGTTGTCGAAGCCGGCCGCGGCATCAAACCGGACCTGCGCATCGGACTGGTCGATTCGTTCGCGTCTACTTGCGGCTCGGTATTTACGAAAAACCTGCTGGGAAAAGTTTCACAGTTGTCGATACGTACCGGATTGAGTCCGCAGCAGGGAGAGGCGCTCCTGCGCCGCGATCTGGACCTGATCGTCACGAGCGACCCGCTGATAGACGCCAATGATGTAGTTCGGTATCGACTTTTTTCGGAGCGCTACTTTGTCATAACGCCGAAGGAGCACAGAAAGCCCGTGCGAACCATCGAGGATGTGCGAGCGCTTGGCAACAGTCTGCCCATCGTTCGTTTCAATCGCACATCGCAGGTTGGAATGCAGATTGAGCGGTATTTGAGGCGGATTGAAGTACGACTTCCGAACCGGCTTGAACTGGACAACGCCGATGCTTTGACTTCAATGGTCGCGGAAGGAATTGGATGGGCCATCACGTCCCCGATGTGTCTTCTTCAGGGAGTGACCCATGCAGGAAACGTTGCGACCCATGTGGTTGAGAAGTTGGGACTGGAGCGCTCACTCTATCTGGTGGCGCGCCGGGACGAATACAACGCTTTCTTCGATGACGCTTGCGATACAGCGCGCGAGGTAATTGAAACGTCATTCATGCCGAGGCTGAAAGCCTTAGGCGGAGAAATAGAGAACCTTATTACCGTTGGCGAAAGGAATTCCTATGAATAAGCTTGCTCAAGGTGAACAAAGAATTGAACGTGACCATGTCGGCGAGGTCACCATTCCAGCTGACAAGCTGTACGGAGTTAACACGGTTCGCGGCGTTGACAACCTCACGGTTTCGTCTCTGAACATCGCTCACTACTCGCAGTTCCGGGACGCTTTCGCCCAGGTCAAGTGGGCTGCTGCGCTGGCCAACCGCGACAGCGAGGTCGTAACCAGAGAGCAATGTGAGGCCATCGTCAAAGCGTGCCAGGAAGTCATCGAGGGGCACTTTGACTCTTCGTTCGTGGTCGACCTGATGGAGGGGTCCGGCGGGACATCCACCAACATGAACTTCAACGAGGTCATCGCCAATCGCGCCCAGCAGCTTTTGGGTCATGCAGCCGGAAACTATGAAGTGATTCATCCGAATGACCACGTCAACCTGTCCCAATCTACGAACGACGCCTATCCGGCGGCGTTGAAAATTGCGACGTACGCAATGCTCGACCCGTTAATCAAAGAGGTCACGCAGCTTGCCGCACTGTTTGATAGCAAGGCCACTGAATTCGCTGACGTGCTGCATCTGGGCCGGACCTGCCTGCAGGACGCCCAGCCGATGCGACTGGGTCAACTCTTCGGCGGCTACGCGTCTCTGACGGAGCGTCTGGCAGAGGAACTTGTGGCGGTCCGCGACAAGCTCCGGACACTTCCTTTGGGCGGCACCGCAATTGGCACCGGCTTCGGCGCGCCCGCGGGTTACCGTGCCGATGTGTACACGCACCTTCGCAGCATCACTGGTGTGGATTACCAGGCACCGGCGAATTCGTTCGATGCAATGCAGAACATGGATGTGTTCTCACGCGTTTCAGCTGAACTTCGTACTTGCGCTGTTTCTCTCGCAAAAATCGCGTCTGACCTGACAGTCCTGTCGTCGGGTCCTGTCGGCGGCCTCGGGGAGCTGAAGCTGCCGGAAGCGCAGGCCGGGTCATCCATCATGCCGGGTAAGGTCAATCCTGTCCTGCCGATGGCGATGATTCAGCTGAGCTTTGCGGTTGTTGGAAATGACGTTGCAGTTGCGCAGGCAGTGCAGTACGGCGAACTGGAAATCAACCATTTCGAGCCCGTGGTCGCGTCGCGCGTTTTCGACAGCATCGCGCTGCTCACGAACGGCATTCAGCGCTTCGCGCGGAAGTGCGTCACGGGCATCAAGGCTGATGTTGCGCGCAACGAGCAGCATTTGATGGAATCCATGGCAGTTGCCACGGCACTGGTTCCGAAGATTGGCTACGCTCGTGTAAGCAAGCTTGCGCGCCAATCCGTGGCCGAAGGTCGCTCCCTGGTCTCGATTCTGGACGAGTCCGGACTGCTTTCTAAGGAAGACACCGTCGCGGCAATCCGCAAGGCGTCGTATCCAGTGTTTGACGCGTAAGCGTTCGCTGCGAGCGAGCCGACCTGGAGCCGCTCCGGGTCGGCTCGCTCTTCACTCTATATGAACGACAGCATGCCAGGAAAAGACGAACTACTGAATCTCCTGAAACAAAGGGATATACCGTTTTTCTGCGAGGAGCATGATTCGGTGCTCAATATGGCCGAGTCCGGAATGTTGACGCTTTCTCTGCAAGGTGCACGCTGCAAGAATCTGCTCCTCCAGGATAAGAAGGGCCACCACTTTCTCGTAGTGACAACCGCTACGAAGTCGCTAGACCTGTCTGCGGTCGCCGAAGCGCTGGGCAGCAAGCGGCTTTCGTTCGCATCCGCAGACAAGCTCTTCGAGTTGCTGGGGATACGTCCCGGCTCTCTGAGCCCCCTCGCGTTGGTCAATGATGAAGCCAAACGTGTACGACTCGTCATCGATTCGGAACTGGCCGGAGAATCAACGTTTCTGTTCCACCCGCTTGAGAACAATGCAAGTGTCTCGCTTTCTCGAGCTGGATTGGATGATTTCCTCGCGAGCGTAGACCACCCTGCAGACTGGCTGGTCTTCGCTGGACGTGCGTCCGATTAGAGCCATCCATCCGACGTTGGTGATTTTGTCGCCGCGCAGCCGGGGCCTCAAGCCGCTTGCGCCAGTGGCCGTGCCACGTGTCCCGCACTCTGCTTCCTCGGTCTTTTTGTTTGATTCAGCGAGTCAAACGACTCGCTGGTGGCGGTTACGGTATAACCGGCATAGTTCTTGAGCCGGCGCGGAGGGGGTACGAAGCTTTCGGTGTCAATGCGAAGCCGGCTCTTTCTCCGTTCCATGGCCGAGATGCGCGCTAAAACTTCTCTACCCAAGGACGAAGTTCTACCTCCCATGTCCACGCACTACGATGCTGGCGATGGATATGGAGGTATTCCATGGCGATGGCGTCAGGGTTCAACCATTTGTCGCCATTGATGGCATCGTCCGGTTGAGGACGGCTACTCGCGATACCGCCGTCGATGACAAAATGCGCTACATGAATATTTTTCGGAGCGAGTTCTCGCGCCATACATTGGGCCATTCCCCGCAACGCGAATTTGCCCATTGCAAATGGCGTCGAACCGGGTAGACCTTTCACGCTCGCCGTAGCGCCGGTCAGGAGAATGGTGCCGTTGCCGCGGGCCAGCATTCGAACCGCTGCGGCCTGGGCTACGAGAAAGCCACCGATGGCGGTCACTTTGAGCGCATCCTCAAGTTTCTCTGCCTCGACATCTTCGACAGCCGCGCGATAGCGGCCGCTCGCGTTGTACACAACGAGGTCAGGAGCGCCGAATGCGTCTTCTACGTGGTCAAAGAGTGCCTTCACATCGTCCGGCCGACTGGCGTCGCAATTCAAGGCGAGAGCGCCCGTCTCGTCGACGAGGTCCGTCAGCTTGCTGGTATCGCGGGCTGCGAGCGCGACGTGCATACCCTCTGCCGCAAACAGTCGCGCGAGCGAAGCACTCAATCCCTTTCCCGCACCCACAATCAAAGCAGTCTCAGTTCGGTTCACGATTCCTCCGGACCTGGTAGAACCGGTTCGGCCGCACATACCGTGCGTTGCTACCGGTCTCGCTGTGTATCCCGGTGATTCTAAACCGTCGTCTCGAACCGCGTTGGTGCTGAGTAAGGATGGCTGTCAGTTTGCGAGGATGAAGGCTGTAAGGCTGTGCTTATCTCTGGGTAGACCGCAATGCTAAACGTTATTCGCCGATATTGTTAGACGTCCAGGAGACGAAATGATTGCGCCTCTCGCGTGGCGGTTGCCGGTATATCGCAGGTGGCCTGCTGACCGCCAGACTCGTCACACTGGTTAGCCCTGTCCCGGTTATGCCGGCCGTGGTGTGTGCTACCGGCACACCTGGCGCTAACGCGTTGACGGGGTCAGCTCATCGCCGTTCAAGAGCGTGTCGATAAGTGGACACGACACCTTGCCTTTCGACGTCGAACAGCGCCGTACCAGTGTCGCCAACGCGGCTTCCAGCATGGACAAATCCTGGATGCACTGGCGCACATCGACAAGCTTGTGTTCGGCGATAGCGCGCGCGGAGTTGCACGCTTGACCATCGTGCAGAGACAACAGCGCTTCCACCTCATCCAGCGAAAAGCCAAGCGACTGGGACCGCTTGATAAAGCGAAGCCTCGTCAATACGGCTGTCGGGTATCGGCGGATGCCGCCTGGTGGGCGGGGTGGCGCCGGCAGTAACCCGCGACGATGGTAGTACCTCACTGTTTCGACGTTGACCTCTGCCGCTTGAGCCAGCTGTCCGATGGTCATTTCCTGCATGGTGCGCTTGACTCCGTACTCAGGTACGCACCTAGACTAGACTCAACCAGTCCGAAAAGGAAGTGCCATGCGACCTCGCTGGGCCACCACCGGCTCCCTGCTCGCCGGATGTGCTGCGGCATTTGGGGCATCCGCTTGCTGCGCAGGCCCCTTGCTTCTCGTCGTACTGGGAGTCGGGGGCGCCTGGGGCTCGCGCCTGACCGCGTTGCAGCGGTTCCAACCCCTGTTTGTCGCCCTATCCATCGCCTTTTTCGCGGTCGCTTTCCGCAGGCTCTACGCCAGGTCCGAAGAATGCGCGGTGGGCGGAGCCTGCGCGGTGCCTTCGGTGCGACATCGTCAACGCATCATTTTCTGGGTCGTGATGCCGGCCGCGCTCGCGCTGATGTCGTTCCCCCTGTATGCGCCGCTCTTCTATTGAGTACCTGCCATGAAGAAACTGATTGCTGTGCTCGTCGCGACGGCGCTGACCGCATCCACGGCGCTCGCCGAGGGACTTCGCACGGTCACCCTTGACGTCACGAACATGGATTGCGCTGTGTGTCCGATTACGGTTCGCAAGGCACTTGAGAAAGTGCCCGGTGTGACCTCGGCAAAGGTCGACTTCGCGAGCAAACGCGCGGAGGTGGTATTTGACCCGAAGAAGGCTTCGGTCGACGCGTTGACGAACGCCACGGCCGACGCGGGCTATCCGTCTCACGTCAAGCAGGTGCAGTGATGGCTGCAGTCGTGCTGGATTCCACCATCACGTGTTCGGGGTGCGGGCACAGGAAAGAAGAGACGATGCCCACCGACGCCTGTGTGTGGTTTTACGAATGCGAGCAATGCAAGGCAGTGCTTAAGCCAAAACCCGGGGATTGTTGTGTGTACTGCTCGTACGGCACCAGCAAGTGCCCGCCGATGCAGCAGTCTGGCTCCTGCTGCGCGGCCGGGTAACGTGACAACTCGCGACGCGGCCTTGCACAAGTGCGGTCCGGCATCCGACTCGCATCGGCGTTTGGCATTTATAGCAACGGGCCGAGGAATGAAGCTATGCCTCCGACGGAGTGATGTCACGACTGGACACGCCTAGGATACTTTCTGACGCTGCTTCTCACGCCTGTACACATAAAGCGCCGGCAGCAGGTTTGTACTAAGCAGGCCGCTCCAGACCAAACCGCCCAGCGTGACGATGGCCAACCCCTGTTCGGGCGCCGCGCCCTTGCCGAAGCCGAGCGCGGTGGGCAACAGGCCTAGCGACGCGGTCAGGACCGTCAGCAGAATCGGCCGGAAACGCACCTCAACCGCGTCGCGTACGGCGTCGACCACGGAGAGTCCCTGTGCTTCGTTTCGTTTCACCAGTTGCAGCAGCACAATGCCGTGGTTCAAGCTCACCCCAATCAGGGTAAGAAGCGCTATCAGGCCAATGGCATTAAGACCAACGCCGCTCATCGCCAGGGCAATTGCGCCGCCCGAGAACGCCAGTGGCATTTGCAGCAACAGCAGGCTCGGTACGAGCAGGCCATCGAATTGCAGTGTCAGGATGCCCAGCATCAGTGCCAGTGCCACCACCGCTGCGACGCCGACATTCAGCGCAGCACGTTCGAGTTGCGGGTACAGGCCGCCAAACTTCACTTCGTAGCCTGCCGGCAAGGAAAGCGTCGCAAGCGCCTGTCTGGAAGCTGAAATCACCTGCCCGAGAGGGGCGGTAGGTGTTGCCAGTATCTCAACCGCACGGAGTCCGTTCAAATGCCTAATGACGTTGGGTCCGGTTGCCATGCGGACGTCGGCCACGTCGCCCAACGCAACCCAGCCGCTGGCCATCACGGGAATCTGATTGAGCTGTTCGATGGACAGTTGTGTCGGGTCGGTCAGTCTCACAAACACGTCAAGGTGACCGTTGCCTTCGGGAACCGTCGCAACCGTTTGACCGGCCAGCAGGATATGCAGTTGCGAGAAAAGCTGTGCGGGTGTGATGCCATGGAGTGCAAGACCGCCTGGTTTGGGCGTGATTTGCAATTCAGTGATGGGATAGCCGTCGTTGTTGAAGACGTCCGAGAGCTTGGGCACAGCGGCCAGCCGGCGCGTGACTTCCGACGACAGCGACTGCAAGGTTGTGATGGAATCGCCATACACGTCAATGACGAATGGCTGGGGCAATCCGGAAAGCGTCTCACCCACCCGCTCCAGGGTTGGCGTCCCAATCACGGTCTGTACGGCAGGCAGCTTCGATGCGTCCAGAACCTGTTGTCCGATTTTGTCGAGACTGCTCGCGTTCACATCTGGCTTCAGCGCAATCTGAATCTCCCCGGCGTACGCCGGCTCCGTGTAGGACGTTCCCGACGCGGAGCCCACGCGTGAAAACACGTGCGCCACAGGTTCCAGGCCGAGCAATCGGTAAGCGATGCGGTCCGCGGCATCCTGAGCATCATGCAGTGATGTCCCTGGTGGCAGCGTAAAGCTCTCAAGCAGCACTGCCTCGTTGGGCAGCGGCAGGAAATCGACCGGGACCAGCGCGAGGCCAGCGATGGAGACCACGAAGATGGCCACGCAAGTCCAGAGCGAAACCTGCGGGCGACGCAGGGCAAAGTCGAACAGGCGCAAGTTCTGGCTCTTGAGCCACGCGACTGCGCGCGCCCCTGATGTTGCGCGCTTCTCGACGTGAGGTCCGATGAATCCCAGCACGAGCGGAATCAGGCTCAGCGAAATGAGTAGCGACGCAATCAGGCTCACCGTCATCGCCAGAGAAAACGGAACAAAGAACAGTCCCGCCAGGCCGCCCACGAACGCAAGCGGCAGGAATACGGCGACGGTCGTCATCGTCCCGGAAATGTCCGGACCGGCGATGTCCTGCAAACCACGTGCAACACCTTCCCACCGGCCGTCGCCAGCCTCCCAACGGTGGTAGATGCTCTCCAGCACAATGATGGCGTCGTCGGCGAGCAGCCCCACGGCCACTGACAAGGCGCCGAACGTCAGCAGATTCAGCGTTTGTCCGGCCAGATACAGCCCTGCAATACCGAGCAGCAGTGAGAGCGGGATGCTCAAGGCGAGCGCCCATATGCCGCGACTCGCTCCGAGTATCCAGAACAGGACCGCAACGGCAAGTACCGCGCCGATGGCGAGATTCCTGCTCAAATCAGCAGCGACCACACCGACAATATGCCCCTGACTGTAGATACGCACGAAGCGGGCGCCGCCAGGCAGTTGGGGTTCGAGTTCGTGCAGTGTCCTGTCGACCTCGTTGACGACGGGTAGGGTGGAGGCGCCTGGCTGCTTGAAAACGATTAGCGCAATGGTTGGCCTGTTGTCGAGCTTGACCGCGTGATGAGACGGGAGCGCGGACCGGACCACGTCCGCAATCGAACCTAGAGGGACCGTCCCGCCGGGTGTCGCGACAGGCACGCCAGCGTAATCGGAAGGTTTCGTCGGCAGGTTTCGGCCTTCGATGAAAACATCCTGGTGTCCGAGGTCGACATATCCACTCGGCACCATTGCCGTCGTCGCATCGAGCGATGCCGCGAGCGCCGACGCAGAGACGTTGAAACGCTGGAGCTTCGCAACCTCGGGACGTATCCATATCGCGTCCGCGCCCGGGCCGGCCACCGAAACGCGCTGTACGCCCGGAACTGCCCGGATGCGTGGCGCGAGGTTTGATTCCACGATGCGCTGGACCTGCGACGCGTCCACGCCGTCGGGAATCTGGATTGCATAATCCGCGACCTCGTTTATCGCGTTGCCGGAGATTTCCGTGGTAAGGCTCGTGCCCTTCGGTAGAGAACCATTGACGCGTCCGATCACGCCATTGACGTCTTGCAGCGCGGTTGCGGCGGTCGTCCCTTCCGCGAATCGCGCTTCAATCTTGACGGAACCCTGGCCTACGACGGTCCGCACGTCGCTCAGGGACTGGAGCGACGACAGTTCGGTTTCGACGGGCCTTGCAACCAGTCCTTCCAGGTCCAGGGTCGTCGCTCCTGGCAGTTGGGCGACGATGCTCACCTGTGGAAGGTTGAACTGCGGCAGGACTTCAGCGTGAATGTTGAGAAGCGCATAGATGCCGTAGGCAATCAGGGCGGCATACAGCATGACCCAGAGCAGCGGCCGCCTGGCGATATCTTTGAGCATGTTCTTGTCGGCAGAGTGCGTCAATCGGCTTGCTGGTAGCGCGTAGCGAAGTCCTGGTGGAAGAGAAGATAAGCGTCCTGCGTCACGACTCGCTCACCTGGCGCAAGTCCTTGCCTGATTGACGTCCAGCCGCCCTCGGAAGGTCCGGGAATGACACGTCGCCGGTGGTTACCCCCCTTGTCGCGCACCAGTGCCCACCATATTCCGCCGTCGAGAATCAGCGCTGCGGACGGAACGGCCAGGCGTTTGCCGTCGGATGCAGTGAGTGAGACCGTGCCGACTGTCCCTGATATGAGGCTGTGACCGGGCGCGGTGTCAAGCCAGACTTCCAGTTGACCCGGCGCGATAACGCTCCAGGAGGTGCGTTGTACGGATACATCAACGGGCGCACCGGTGCCTTCTTGAAGGAAGACGCCTTTCATTCCCGTCGTGACCGATGCCGCGTCGCTCCCGTAAAGATTCGTGACCACATGAAGACCGCGCGACGATGCCACAGTGACCAGTGCCTGCCCGGTGCTCACGTATTGACCATCGGCGGCGTTGACCCCCGTCACCACACCGGGTTCAGACGTTCCAATCTCGACCAGGCTCGTATAGCTTCCTGCAGCCGCTTGTGCGGCGACGAGCAGCTGGCGCGCGGTGTCGAGCTCGGCGTGAGCGCGGGCGATAGCGTCGCGGGTACTGAGTTGTTCATCAAATTTCTGTTGCTCAATGGCGGCGGCCTGGGTTGTGGCAGACACGCGTATCTGGGCCGACTTCAGGTCGGCCGCGAGGCGCGCGCGCTCCGTCAAAACCATGGGACCAGTCAGATGCGCAATCGTCTGCCCAGGCCGCACCGTTTCGCCAGGAACGACGCGCAAGCCGGAGACGATGCCGGCGGTGGGTGCACTCAGCACGGTGTTGGAGGTCGCCTGCACGCGCGCCGGCGCCGAGACCGTAACCACAACGCGCTTCAGCACCGCAGGCATCGTCACGACGTCCTGCGCGACCGCATGATGACTCGCGACGGACCACGTCACGGCGATTGCGACAAGAATGAGCAACCGGATGGAATTCATGGAAGGTCCTGCTTAAGCGGTCGGTGGTCAATGGCGCTCACGCCAATCAAGGTACAGAGCTCGACCTGCTGCTGAAGTACGGAATTTGCGAGCTTTGCCGTCGCGATGCGCTGTGTTAGCAGCCGGGATTCGAGGTCTGCCAATACCGGCAGTGTTACATCGCCTGCGCCATTGGCGACACGCGCCTGCTTCACCGACGTCTCGAGTGCAGCCTCCGTTGACTGCGCGTTACGGAGCTGTTCACCCAGCAGGCTTAGCTCCGCGCTGATGCCGTCGACAGCGGTGTACGCGTCGTCAAGCCTTTGGCCGTATTCCTGATAGAGACTCTCCCGAGTGGCCCTTTCGACCGCGATATTCCCACGGTTGCCGTTGAACAGGGGAAGCGTCACCGATACGGTAAGACCCGAGGTGTAGATGGCGGACGTGTCCCGGCCTCGCGTGACTCCGATGTCCAGTCGAGGAAACTGCGCGAGAAGTGCCGCGCGATAGCGTTCGTCCTGTTCGGCGTACCCCGCGCGTAGAGCCAGCAAGTCGGGACGGCGCTGTCCGAGGTCGGCGAGCGCACGTAACACCGCTTCCTCCGGGACTTCAAGCGGCTGCGGCGGAACCGCAAGCGCCAGGCGTGTCCCAGGGCGAAGTTCAAGCAGCGTATCGAGTTCCTGTCCCGCCTGGAGGTGCTCCTGGCGCAGCGTAGTCAACTGCTGCACACTGTCGCGGTACGCGGTTTCCGCCTGCACGGCGACGTCTCGCGTCACGTCGGAGCGTGCGAGCGCCTTTTGCATTCGTTCAGCGACACTTTTCTGATAGGCGACCAGTGGCTCGACTTCTCTCTCGAGACGTTCGAGGCTCGCGTTATTGACGTAGAGCGCATAGGCATGATTCGCGACCTGCCATTTCGTCCATTCCACCGCGAGCTGTTGCTTCTCAAGAGCCTTATCTGCCGCTCGCTTTTTCGCTGGGCGGTCAACGATTGCGGACACTTCATAGCTAAGCCCGACCATGAATGCGGGGACGAAGCCCTCCGCACCGGGGCGGTCTGTGCTGAAGCTGAGCGTTGGGTCCGGCAGCAGGCCATCCGCGTATTTTCTGGCGGTGGCGATATCGAACTCGCGTTCAGCACGGTGGATTTCCGGGCTATGCTTGAGCGCACGTTCAACCACCTGGTCCACCGTCAGTGGCGAGGCGGTGGACGCGATGTCATCGGGCCATTGGGGCGTATCTGGAAGGGGCCTTGGTGAATACGCTGCACACCCGCTCAGCGCCAAAGCCAGCGTGACAAACGCGACTCGCGCGGATGCAAATACGCTGCCAGGTCGCCGACCGGTTGCGGGAATCCCGCTTTGCAACCTACTATCGAAAGCACCATGGGTCACGATGGATATCCGATGCAAAAAAACGCTTCGGATACTAATCCGCGAGACTTAGATTTGGCTTAGCACGCTGCTTTCGACCTTGGTGAGACGTATGAGAATTCTTCTCGTGGAAGACGACGAAATGATTGGCAATGCAATCGTCCAGGCATTGAAAGATGCAGCGTATGCGACCGACTGGGTGTGCGACGGCGAGTCGGCAATGGGCGCGTTGTTGGGTCGAGAACATGACGTGGTGCTGCTGGACCTGAATCTGCCGAAACGCGACGGCGTCGAATTGCTTCGCATGATAAGAACGGGCGGCAGCAAGGTGCCGGTCATTATTCTTACGGCCCGAGATACCGTTGAGGACAGAATCGTCGGACTGGACGCTGGCGCCGACGACTACCTTGTGAAGCCCTTCGAAATCAGCGAGCTACTCGCGCGCCTTCGGGCGGTGACCCGCCGACTTGGCGACCACGGCGATACCAGGATGACGAGCGGAAGCCTCACGCTGGACGCTGCTACGCATATCGCGGTGTATGGAAACACCGAATGCCGGCTGACAAGTCGTGAGTTCGCCCTGTTGAGTGCACTCCTGATGAGGCCGGGGACGGTCCTGTCGCGAAACCAGTTGGAACGGAAGCTTTACGCCTGGCAGGAACAGGTCGAAAGCAATGCCGTGGAGGTCGTGATTCACAGCATCCGCAAGAAGCTGGGTGCTTCCGTCATTCGTAACGTACGAGGTGTGGGATGGTTGGTAGACAAGGAAGACAATCACGCTCTCTGACGTTGCAGCTGTCGGTGTGGATTGGCTGTGTGATTGTGGGAGTGGGGGTTGTCGCCTGCGGGTTGTCGTTCGCGTTCGCTTATCAGGAAGCGAGGGAACTGCAGGACGGGCAGCTAACGGAAATCGCTGCGCTGATTGATAGCCGTGCGCTGGCGTTCACCGGGTCTCGCCCGTCGGTTGAGAGTTCCCAGGAAGCGGACGTCAAGGTGGTCATCGACAGGTTGAGCGACGGGATGACGGGAGTCGCCAAGGTCGCTGGACTCCTGATTCCCAAGGCGTTGACCGACGGGTTTCACGACTTGAACAACGGCGGGCAAAGCTGGCGCGTCAACATCCGTACACTCCGCAGCGGCGAGCGTATCGCGGTGGCAGAACCCTCAGCGTTGCGCGACGAAATTGCGCGGGATGGCGCAATGAGAACGCTCATTCCGATGCTTCTGCTGTTGCCGGGCTTAATCATTATCATCGTAGTGATTGTCAGAACGAAGCTGGCGCCTCTCACACGTCTTGCGAGCGTGGTAGACCGACAGACCGACATGTCGCTTGAACCGCTACCTGAAGACGGCATAACCAACGAAGTATTGCCTTTTGTCCGGTCGATTAACCGCCTGATTACGCGGCTGAAGGACGCAATCAGCCATCAGCGCCGGTTTGTCGCGAGCGCTGCGCATGAGTTGCGCTCGCCGCTGGCAGCGTTATCGTTGCAGGCAGGAAATCTCGACGCAATCGTTACATCGCCGGACGCTCGTGAGCGGCTCATGGCCTTTCAATCGGGACTGCGCCGCACTCACAGACTCGTGGAGCAACTGCTCGCACTGGCAAGGTCCGAACAGGGGGGGCTGGAGCGGCCGGCTACGGTATCGCTGCGAGCCGTCGCAACCGAGGTCATCAACGCCACAATTGGCCTTGCCCGCGAGAAGGATATCGACCTTGGCTTCGAGCACTTCGACGAACTTGATGCCGTTGTCGACGTGTCGTCAGTCACGGTGGTGCTGAGGAACCTGGTCGACAACGCGGTGCGATATACGCCAGCTTGCGGGAAGGTAGATGTATCAGTCGTTCATGCGGGAAATGAGGTGATGTTTGAAGTTGTCGATTCGGGTTCCGGTATTCCCGATGAGGAACTCGAGCGAGTGCTGGAACCGTTCTACCGGCTGGACTATTCCATGGTGTCAGGAAGTGGATTGGGTCTTTCCATCGTTTCGGAGATTGCACGTCGGACCGGCGGGCGCCTTGTGCTCGAAAACATCGAAGGCGGATTTCGTGCGCGTTATTTTCAGCCGTTGTACCCGAACGGTCGGTAGGGCACGATGGAGCACGCGTACGCTCACCTCTTGCAACTGCTCGCCGGACACCCGGCATGGACATATGTAGTCGTTTTCCTCGCGGCATTCCTCGAAGCCATCGCCGTGATTGGGACCTTCGTTCCAGGTAGCACCACAATGTTTCTGGCCGGCGCGCTCGTGGGTACGGGGTCGCTCCACCTGGGATGGTTGCTCACATGGGCGATTGCTGGCGCTGTTGCCGGGGACGGCACGAGCTTCTGGCTCGGCAACCGCTACAAGGACAGGATTGTCCAGATTTGGCCCTTCCGGAAACATCCGCAGGTACTCGAGGCGGGACACCGTTTTTTTGAGAAACATGGCGCGAAGAGCGTAGTGTTCGCCCGGTTCATCGGACCGTTGCGGGCGATTGTGCCAGTGGTCGCAGGGATGCTGGGCATGGCCCCGACGCGGTTCTACGCGATGAACGTCCTTTCGGCTTTTCTCTGGGCGCCTGCCCATATTCTGCCGGGCGTGGCTTTCGGTGCATCAGTTCAACTGGCTGGCGCAGTCTCGTTCCGCCTCGTCGTCATCATTTTGCTTCTGGCCGGCACCGTATGGCTGAGCGCCCGCCTGGCCCGTGTTCTCCTCTTGCACGCCAATACGTGGGCAAGCGCGGTCGGCCGCCGTCTGGCTGTCTGGGCGAGTCACCGCAAAGGGTCAGCAGGTCGTCTTGCGCTGCGGATGCTGGACGCTGAACAGCCAGCTATTGGCGGTATCGTAGCGGCATCCCTCGTTGTGCTTCTTTCCGGTTGGCTCTTTTTCGGCGTTCTGGAAGACGTTGTCAGCGGCGACCCGCTCGTGCGGGTTGACGTGTCGGTCTATCAGTTCCTTCAGTCGGTACGCACACCATGGGGCGATGCTGTTCTTTCGGCGCTCGCCATTCTGGGCAGCACCGCTACGCTGGCTGCACTGGTCGTCGTGTCTGTGCTGTGGATAGTGTTGGAGCGGCGGTGGCACACACTCGGCTACTGGCTGATTGCGGTCGTCTTCTCCCAACTGTTGATATTCGCTATTCAGCTTGCCATGCACCGTGGTCCTCCGGGTCTGCCGGCTTCGGTTGCCTACGTTTTTCCGGGCAATCACGTTGCCGTTGCAGTAATTGTGTATGGCTTTCTCGCGTTTCTGCTTGCGCGAAGGGTGAGTAAGCTTGAGGGCGTATTCGTAGTGACGACGAGTGCTGTCATCGTGGTTGTCGTTGCGCTCGCGGGGCTTTACTTCGGCCGATTCTGGTTTTCCGATGCTGTCGGCGGTGCAGCGCTTGCGTTTGTATGGGTGGCCATCGTTGCGCTGGCATCGATGTGGCGGAATCCAGAGGCCCCGCCATCGCGTCGGCTCGTGCCGGTCGTCATTCTTCTGGTCATGTGTGCGAGCGTGGTCGTACAGTTCAATGTCAATCCGGTCATTCCGGCGCCGGGTGCCGTGCGACGCCCGGCACCCGTATTGGTGACGCAAGCGCAGTGGACCGACTCGCTTTCAAGGACCCTGCCGTGCTTTCGCTCCGACATGGCAGGCGAGCAGGGGGAGCCTTTCACGCTGCAGTGGTCTGCGCGCATCGACCAGATAAGAAGTCAACTTCGAAGCCGGGGCTGGGTCGAGGGCGCGGACCTTTCTGCACGCAGCCTGCTTTCCCTCGCTTCGCCCAACGTGGTGGCCATGGCGCTTCCGGTGTTGCCTGAGCTGAACAACGGCGTGCCGTCGTCGCTGGTCTTTACTCGTCCGGGCAACTCACGTGACGAACGCGATGTGCTGCGTTTCTGGCCAAGCGGCTATGCGGTTGAAGGCGAGAACGGCGCGTCACCCGTGCCCCTTTGGGTCGGTTCCCTCGTGCACGAACGGTTGTACCGTCCGTCGTGGCCAATCAACATTCTGCGTGCTGACAACAGGAAAGGGGCGACGCTGGATGCTCGCGACGAGTGGGTCGCAGGCCACGGGGTGGTTGTGGCGGACCAGGTGAATTGTTACGGCATTCCGGTGGCGCTACTGGTGTTACATGACGAATGACCTTCGCGTGGCTACCCTGGCGGTCGCTCCGCCGGACGACCGTGTCAGACGGTCATTCCGAGTGGTGGTTATGTTGATGGTGCGCATGGTCATGCGAGCCGCGAGCGGCTCAAATGGTGGGGTTCCTTTCCCACCGGGAAGGTATCGACCACCTTTTGCGTTGCTTCGTCAATCAGGCTCACGCTCGCGTCGGACGAATTCAGCACGATGACGTTTTCAGCATGAGCGGGAAGCTGAAACGCGAACGTCAAAAGTAAGGCGCCAATAGGGAACCGCATTTCAGCGATCTCCGTGGGACGATGTGGTTACACGTTGACCGTCGGGTGAAATCCTGCTGCCTCAATCACAGCGACCAGACGTTCTGGCGGCAACGCCGAATCGATTTTCACGATTTTGGCAGTGACATCGATGTCGAGCCTCGCTGCCGGGTCGATGTTGGTGACGGCGCGCGTAATCGAGTTGGCGCACCCGCCGCATGACATATCCTTAACCTCGAATTCCATTTTTGCCTCCAGTAGCAAATCAGAACCCTCAGCATGAACCTTCCCATGGCAGGAAGGTCAAGTGCCTGCGTGACGCGTCGGCTGCGGACTGGGTACATCTGCTCGCCATCAGTGCGTGGGTGGGGCTTGTGCTGGTTACGACGTACATTGTTGCGCCACGTTTTTTCAACGCTCCGGGCAGCGACCGCGTCAATAGCGCCGCATATATCCAGTCTTTGTCGGATGCCGCAACGGTTGCGCTGGTTATTCTTTTTGCCACAGGCGCCTATAACGGCTGGCGCGGTGTCAGGTCGCCTGGCGACCTTCTGGAGTCGGGCTACGGACAGATTCTGTTGTTGAAACTCGCGCTGGTGTTCGTGGCTGCAGCCCTCGGAGGACACAATCGTTTCTTCGAGATGCCCAAGCTGCTCGCATCGTTGAAGAATGCCTCCCCAACGTCACCCCTGAAGCCTCTAAAACGCTTTGCCGCCGTGTTGCATATCGAATCGGTGGTACTGGCAGGCGTGCTGGTCGCCGCTGCGGTACTCGTCTCCAGTCCACTACCCGGTTCGTCGTAGTCCGTTCGCTACCGTTTGTTTCTCACGTCCACGCAGATGGTCACCGCCACAGGGTCAAAAAAGGCTGCATCCTGCCTCGATTGACTTCAGGCAAAGGCCATCTTTTACGGGACCCGACAGCACGTCGGGTCCTTTTTTATTTTCCGTGCGTCGTTAGCACGTGAAAACACTGAACTGTCCACCGAGATAACGTCGGACGCGAATCCCCGGCGCGCCATACCGGCGCCAGGCGCCGTGTCCCTTCCGCCCAATCGCCAGTTGGTGCCGGCTGTGTGCGATGAGCGACGCTGGCGGCAAAATCCCCGGAGCAGGGATAAAATTGCTCCGCTATAATCCCAGCCATGAAATTTCTCCGGACATTACTCCTCCTGTTGCTCTGCGCCGCGCTTCCCGTCAGTGGGCTGGCGGCCAGCGGCTTGACAGGAGCATGTCCGATGCAGATGAGCATGGGCTCCGAGGATGGCAGTGCGATGTCTTCGGAAATGCCTGGCTGCGAGACAATGAAATCATCGCAGCCAGGGAAAGCCAAAGGCCTGTTCTGCAAGGTAACGGCGCAATGCCAGCTCGGCAGCCTGTATCACCCGGTATCCCGCACCGAGGTTTCTCGTCCCGCCGGGCTGTCCAGCCCAGTTGTTTTCCATTACGCGCAGTCCCTGTCCGTCCGTGAACCGGGCGGTTTCTGGCGACCTCCCCGCGCCATCTAATCCCTTTGTGACAGGTTCGCCGCGTTTGCGGCGAGGTCGTCCTGCGTCCAGGACGTGGATTCCCGTTGGGACTCCGCCGTTGGGGTTAGAACATGCCTTTAACTATTGGCACGCCGTCATACCGGCGTGCACCACCGCGTGCGCGCACGCTTTTTATCGCGCTAGCTTTGGCGAGTATCGCCGCTCACGCTCAGGAAGCACCCGTCACGCTTGATGCGGCGCTCCAGTCCGCTACCGACCGCTCTGCCGTCATGGGGGCTGCGCAGGCTTCAGTCCGTGCCAGTTCAGAGTCGGCCGTCCGGGCCGGCCAGTTGCCCGACCCAATGCTGAAGGCTGGCGTGGACAACCTGCCGGTGAACGGACCGCAACGGTTCACCATCGGTCAGGACTTCATGACCATGCGCCGTATCGGCATCGAACAGGAATGGGTATCGGGGGACAAGCGCCGGCTGCGGTCCGCATTGGCAAACGACGTAGTGGACCGCGAGCGGGCCGGCTACCTTGCCCAGCTCGCGAACACGCGCCAGCAAACGGCCACGGCGTGGCTGAACGCAGTCTATGCGAAGAAAGCTGTCGCGCTGCAACAGGAACTCGTTGGCCACATGACCCATGAGCTGGATGCGACGAAAGCCTCTTATCGTGGAGCGAAAGCGACTGCCGCCGATGTGATGCAGGCTCAGGCGATGCTGGCGCAGACCCAGGACCAGTTGCTCAAGGCCCAGCAGACGTTTCAGACCGCACTCATCGGCCTGTCCCGATGGATGGCAACGCCCGTTTCTGACGTGACCGGTGACCCGCCGGCGCTACAGTCATACGTATCGTCCCTGCCGCCCGAAGAGCTGCATGAAGTGCAACCGGTGCTCATCGCAGCATCCCGGGACATTGCTGTCGCCGATGCCGACACGGCCGTAGCGAACAGTAACCGCAGCCCCAACTGGACGTGGGAAGTCGCCTACCAGCAGCGCGGCGGCGCGTACTCGAACATGGTGTCGGTTGGCGTCAGCATCCCGCTGCCCATCCATCGCAAGAACTACCAGGACCGGGACGCAGCGGAGAAAGCCGAACTGGGCACCAAGGCGCGGCTGATGTACGAGGACGCGCAGCGTCAGGTCGAAGCGGATATCCGCACGCAGGCGGCAACCTTGGCCAGCGGTCGCGAACGTATCGCGAATCTCAGTCATTCCCTGCTGCCCGCGGCGGACCAACGCGCCCAACTGGCGACTGCTGCGTACAAGGCAGGCACCGGCTCGCTTGCGAACACCTTCGCCGCCAAACGTGCGCAGCTCGACGCCCAGCTTCAGATGCTCGACCTGCAGCGTGACGTATCCCAGACCTGGGCCCAGCTGGAATACCAGGTTGTGCCCGCCTCGATGGCCGTGAGTCAGTGAAGGAGAACAACATGCAAAAGAAACAACTGGCACGTGCGGCGCTTATGACGTTCGTCGCAGCGGTGTTGCTCGGTGCCGGCTATGTCGCCGGCACACATCGTTCGGTGATTAGTGGCGAGAGCGCTGTTGCGGCTACACCTTCCGGCGACAAAATCGACCCGAAGACTGGCCGTAAGGTACTGTACTGGCACGACCCAATGGTGCCGAACCAGCATTTCGACAAGCCGGGCAAGTCGCCTTTCATGAACATGCAGCTCGAACCGGTCTACGCCGATGAAGGCGGCTCGAACGGCATCAAGATTGACCCGGGGTTGCAGCAGAACCTTGGCATTCGCTACGCGACTGTCCGCCGGCAGGAAACAACGGAAGGATTCGACGCGGTAGGGACTACGCAGTTCGATGAGTCGAAAGCTGATGTCGTCCAGTCGCGGGTGACCGGCTACATTGACCATCTTTACGCCAGCGCCCCAATGCAACGCGTAACGAAGGGTGCTCCGATTGCATCCCTGTTCGTTCCAGATTGGCTTGCGCCGCAGGAAGAGTATCTGGCGCTGAAACGTGGCGGCATGAATGACGGCATGCTTGCTGCGTCACGTGCGCGTATGCGGGCGATGTCGATTCCGGACGGCGTGATTGCGAGTCTCGACCGCACCGGCAAGGCGCAGACACACATCACGCTATCCGCACCGGAAACCGGTGTGCTGACCGAACTGAACGTTCGCGATGGTGCGATGGTGTCACCCGGGCAGACGCTCGCGAAGGTCTCCGGGCTCAACAGGCTGTGGCTCGTGGTCGAGGTACCCGAAGCACTGGCTCTCCAGGTTCAAGCAGGCATGAGCGTGGACGCCGTGTTTGCCGGCGACCCGGCGCAACATTTCACGGGACACATCCGCGAAATCCTGCCGGGCATCAGCACAAGCAGCCGCACGCTGCAGGCTCGCCTCGAAATCGACAACGCGGACTTCAGGTTGACGCCGGGGATGCTGATGCGGGCGCGCATTGGTGCCGCGAAAAAAGTATCGCGGTTGCTTGTTCCTTCGGAAGCTGTCATCACGACGGGTAAGCGGTCGATAGTCATCGTCAGGAATCCAGACGGCAGGTTACAACCTGTCCCGGTCACAGTCGGGAACGATGCCGGCGACGATACCGAGGTGAGTAGCGGCCTGACTGAAGGCCAGCAGGTCGTCGCATCCGGCCAGTTCCTGATTGACTCGGAAGCGAGTCTGAAATCCGTTCTGCCGAAGCTCGAAGCAACCGCACCGACCGGTGCGAGCGCGCCGGCTCCCGCATCTGCCGCAGCAGCACCGCAGACCTACGACACCACAGGCAAGGTCGAAAAGGTGACGGCCGGAGACATCACGTTTTCACATCAACCCGTTCCAGCGCTGGGCTGGGGCGCGATGACGATGTCGTTCGGCAAACCATCGCCGACGGCGTTTCCGGACGTGAAGCCTGGCCAGACCGTGCATTTTGTCTTCAGGCAGTCAGATGACGGATACCAGTTGACCAGGGTCGAACCCGTCGGAGGCGCGAAATGATTGCGCGTCTTATACGGTGGTCTATCCACAACCGCTTCCTGGTGCTGCTCGCGACCGTGCTTGTTACGGCGTGGGGCGTCTATTCGGTCACGCAAACACCGCTCGATGCGCTGCCTGACCTGTCCGATACACAGGTCATCATCAAGGCGTCGTATCCGGGTAAGGCGCCGCAAGTCATCGAGGACCAGGTCACGTATCCGCTCACCACGATGCTGCTTGGCGTGCCGGGGGCAAAGACCATCCGGGCGTATTCGTCGTTCGGCGATGCGTTCGTCTATGTGCTGTTCGACGACAGGACCGACCAGTATTGGGCGCGCTCACGCGTGCTCGAGTATCTGAACCAGGTTCAGAGCAGGCTGCCCCAAGGAGCGACAGTCTCGCTTGGCCCGGACGCAACCGGCGTCGGCTGGGTGTACGAATACGCGCTTGTCGACAGGACCGGACAGCACGACCTCGGACAACTGCGCGCGCTCAATGACTGGTTCCTGAGGTTCGAACTGAAGTCGGTGCCAGACGTCTCCGAAGTCGCGTCCATTGGTGGCATGGTTCAACAGTATCAGGTCGTCCTCGACCCGGACAAACTTCGCGCGTACGGCATCACCCAGGCGATGGTGGCCGATGCACTGGGCAAAGCCAACCAGGAGTCGGGCGGTTCGGTGGTAGAGATGGCCGAGTCCGAATATATGGTGCGCTCGTCGGGGTATCTACACTCGCTCGATGATTTTCGGAACGTCGTGCTGCGGACGAATGACACCGGCACACCGGTTCTGCTTGGCGACGTTGCCCGGATTCAAATCGGGCCCGAGATGCGGCGCGGCATCGCGGAACTGAATGGCGACGGTGAAGTCGCGGGCGGTGTCATCGTCATGCGTTCAGGCAAGAACGCGCTGACGACTATCGACGCGGTGAAGGCGAAACTGGCTGACCTGAAGCGTTCACTGCCGGCCGGAGTCGAGGTCGTAACGACCTATGACCGCTCGCAGCTCATCGAACGTGCGGTGGACAACCTGAAAGACAAGCTCATCGAGGAATTCATCATCGTTGGGCTGGTCTGCGCGGTGTTCCTGTTCCACCTGCGCAGTGCGTTTGTCGCGATTCTGTCGCTGCCGCTCGGTGTGCTGGCCGCGTTCATCGTGATGCGTTATCAGGGGGTCAACGCGAACCTGATGTCGCTGGGAGGCATCGCAATTGCCATCGGCGCGATGATTGACGCTGCCATCGTGATGATTGAGAACGCTCACAAGCATCTCGAAGCGTTCGACCATGACCACCCGGGCGAACCAATCACGACCGCACAGCGCTGGGACCTTATCGCGACATCGGCTGCGGAGGTGGGGCCCGCACTGTTCTTCTCGCTGCTCATCATTACCCTGTCGTTCATCCCGGTGTTCTCGCTCGAGGGGCAAGAAGGCAAGCTGTTTTCTCCGTTGGCCTTCACGAAGACCTACACCATTGCCGCTGCTGCCGGGTTGTCGGTGACGCTGGTGCCCGTGCTGATGGGCTATCTGATTCGAGGTCGTATTCCTCACGAGAACTCGAACCCCATCAATCGCGTACTGATTCGACTGTACCGGCCGTTGCTGGAAGCCACGCTGCGGCGGCCGTGGATTGCCATTGGTCTGGCGGTGATTGCACTGGCTGCTTCGGCGATTCCGCTTTCCCAGCTAGGCGGCGAATTCACGCCACCGCTCGATGAAGGCGACCTGCTGTATATGCCGACCGCGCTTCCCGGCATTTCGGCGGAGAAGGCGAGCGAACTGCTGCAGCAGACGGACCGGCTCATCAAGAAAGTTCCGGAGGTGGAGACCGTCTTTGGCAAGTCTGGCCGGGCCGACACGGCCACTGACCCGGCGCCACTCGAGATGTTCGAGACGACGATTCAGTTCAAGCCGCGCAGTCAGTGGCGCCGCGGCATGACGCCGGAAAAACTGGTCGATGAACTGGACCGGACGGTGAAGGTGCCGGGGCTGTCGAACGTCTGGGTACCGCCTATCCGCAATCGCCTTGACATGCTGTCGACGGGCATCAAGACGCCGGTTGGCGTCAAGATTTCGGGCCCGGACCTTACGCAAATCGACAGGGTCGCGAAGCAGGTCGAAACGGCGGTCAAGGATGTTCCGGGGGTGACGTCGGCGCTGGCCGAACGACTAAACGGCGGTCGTTATATCGACGTCGACATCGACCGGCTGGCGGCGGCCCGCTACGGGCTCGCCGTGGCGGACATCCAGTCGGTCGTGTCCTCGGCAGTGGGCGGTGACAACGTCGGCGAGGTCATTGCCGGCCGTGAGCGGTTCCCCATCAACATCCGCTATCCGCGCGAAATCCGGGATTCGCTCGATAAGCTGCGTCGGCTACCGGTCGTCACGGAACGCGGGGCACAAATCCAGCTCGGCGATGTCGCGCACATCACGATTGCCGATGGTCCACCGATGATTCGTAGCGAGAACGCGCGTCTTTCTGGCTACGTCTACGTGGACATCCGTAACACGGACCTGCAGTCGGCCGTGAAAGCGATGCAGCGTGCTGTTGCGGAAAAGGTCGTACTGCCTCCCGGGTACTCGATTGCCTGGTCCGGACAGTTCGAGTACCTGGAGCGCGCGGCGGCAAAGTTACGCACGGTCATCCCGGTGACGCTCGTCGTCATCTTCGTGCTGCTGTTCCTGACGTTCAACTCTGCGGCTGATGCGTTGCTGCTGATGTCGACGGTTCCATTTGCACTCGTTGGTGGATTCTGGCTCATCTGGATTCTGGGCCACGCGGTATCTGTCGCCACCGCAGTCGGATTCATCGCGCTCGCGGGCGTGGCGGCGGAGTTCGGCGTCGTCATGCTGCTGTACCTGAAGGGCGCTTTGAATCGGAGGCTGGAAGGCGGTGAGCTACTGACCGAGGCACTCCTGTTCGATGCGATTCGCGAAGGCGCCGTTTTGCGTGTGCGGCCCAAGGCAATGACAGTTGCGGTCGTTCTGGCCGGCCTGATACCCATCATGGTCGGACACGGCGCCGGCTCGGAAGTCATGCAGCGCATTGCCGCGCCGATGGTCGGGGGTATGGTCACGGCGCCAATCCTTTCGATGTTCGTTATCCCCGCAGCCTGGTTCCTGTTGCAGCGCCGCCGTGCGCGAAAGCTGGGCCATGAGCGGCTTCCTCATGCAGTACCTTCCGGCATGAAAGTGCCATCTATCCAGACTGGAGAAACCCAATGAAGAAGTTAATTGTTACCTCTGTTGCTCTCTGCGCAATTGGCATGTTTGCCGCACCGGCGTTCGCGGGCGATGACATGGCCGGCATGAACATGTCCATGAAGCCTTCGGCTGCAAAGGCGTCACCGAACGCGACGCTCACCGATGCGGAAGTGAAGAAAGTCGACCCGACCACCGGTATGGTCACGCTGAAGCACGGTGCGCTCGAGAACGTCGGGATGCCGCCGATGACGATGGCGTTCAAGGCCAAGGATGCTGCGATGGTCAAGCAGGTTCACGAGGGCGACAAGGTCAAGGTTCGCGTCGAAAGCGTCAACGGGACGCTGACCATCGTGAAGCTGGAAAAGCAGTCTTGATGCGGTACTGATGCTGTACTTGCAGGCTTACCGTGCACGGTGAGCCTGCTTGCATGGATAGAGGTCAGCGATGCAAACGACATCAATCACCGCCCAGCGAGGCATTTGCTATCTGAAAGAGGCGCTCAACCGTGCGTTGCGCGTCGCATTCGCCTTGCTGTTTGTACTGACGTCGCTGGCGGCCCACGCGGTGAACGAGTCCGACTTGCTGCCGCCTGAACAGGCGTTCCCCTTGAAGGTCACGCTCAGTGCGCCACAACTGGTAGCACTCGATTTCGACATACAACCTGGCTACTACCTGTACCGTGACAGGTTCAGCTTTGCGGCTGACGGCACACCGGTAAAGCCGGACCAGATGCCGCCCGGGGAAGTGAAAAACGACCCGACATTCGGAATGGTCACCGTCTACCACCGGCCGGTGCAAGTCCGCATTCCTCTGCCTCGCCCAATAGCGACAAGCGTCGTGCTGTCCGTCACATCGCAGGGATGCGCGGACCTGGGGGTGTGCTATCCGCCGCAGACGCGAAACTATCGGGTGGCGGCCGACGGCTCCGTCACGTCCGTCGCAGTTGGGAACAACGCTGCGGCTGGAGTTACCGAATTCCCGAGCGTTGGCGGGGGCCAGTCAACACCCGTGTCTGGAATCAACCTGCATCCAGCGAACGGCATTTCCTTACCGGAGCTGCTGGGCTTTCTCTTCGCCGGCCTGCTGATTGCAGGCACGGTATGCATGTATCCGCTCATCCCCATCGTAACGGCCGTTATCGGAGGAACCCGGGAACGGCCGTCCCTGGGACGAGGCTTCGCGCTGTCGCTCGCTTATATGCAAGGGCTTGCAATTACCTATGCGGTCGCCGGCACCATTGCAGCACTCATCGGCATCCCGTTGGTGGCCGTGACGCAAAAGCCGTGGGTGCTGGCTGTCTTTGGCCTGCTCATGTTTATCCTTGCGCTCGGGATGTTCGGCCTGTTCAGGCTGCAACTGCCAACCAGCTGGCAAACCCGACTTACCGGCTGGAGCAATCGTCTGCCAGGCGGGCGGATTGTTCCGGTGTTCGTGATGGGTATGCTATCCGCACTGATTGTTGGGCCGTGTTCGACCCCAGCGTTGGCAGGTGCGCTGCTCTATATCGCGAACAGCCGTGATGTCGTCGGCGGAGCACTGGCTCTGTATGTGATGGGCGTAGGAATAGGCATTCCGCTACTGCTCGTCGGCACGTTCGGCGCGCGTATTCTGCCGAGGTCAGGCCACTGGATGGTCGCGGTTCAGAATACGCTGGGCGTAATGCTGCTCGCAGCCGCGTTGTGGTTCGTCTACTCGCTGCTACCAGGCTGGCTATTGATGGTACTGGTCGCGCTGCTGCTGACCAGTTGCGGCATGATGCTCCGCGCCATCGACCCGCTACCGCCTGATGCACCCGGTATTTCCCGTGTGGGAAAGGCTCTCGGCGTATTGCTGCTGGTTGCAGGAGTCGCTGAATTCATTGGTGTTGCATCGGGCAACTTCGACGTTCTGGAACCACTCGGTGGCGTGATGCGCGTGTCGTCATCGACGAGCGGAAACGCGGACGAAAATGCAACCGCGCGGTTTGAAGCGGTACGGACGAATGCCGAGCTGGACCAGGCGCTCAAGGCAGCAAGTGGTCAGCCCGTGATGGTCGACTTCTACGCGGACTGGTGCATCAGTTGCAAGGAACTCGAGCGCTTTACCTTTACCGACTCGCGCGTGGTCAGCGAATTCGCGCACTGGAAGCTACTGCGCATCGATGTGACGAAGAACACTGCAGAGGACACTGCAATGCTGCGGCGCTTTGGTCTCTTTGGGCCGCCGGCCCTGATTTTCTATGACAGGAGCGGGCGGCAACAGCCCGATGCCCAACTCGAAGGATTCGTTGGAGCCGATGCGTTCCTCGCGCATCTGAAGCAATGGGGGCAGTAACGTGAACCTGTACACGAGTTCGACGGTCAGCCGTGGCGGTGTGCCGCGGCAGCGCCTATACTGAAATTTATGAAATTCTGGACCAGACTCGTCGCGTGCTTTCTGATTGCGTGGTTGCCAATGCTCGGCTACCCGGCGCATGCGGCGCTTTGTCCAGTCACTTCGTCGGTGGCCGCGCATCAGCAGGTGAAAGCTTCACACGTGTCGAACATGGTGACGTGCGAGCAGGGTACCAATCACCACACCATGAACGCCCAGCCTGCATGTCACGGCAGCATGGGCGGCCTCGTCTGCGGTGTGGCTGCCATACCCGTGACGTACGCCGTTATGGTTGTACCTTCCTCGCCTGTCTATGGGGCCGTCGCCCACACCTTCGCAGAACAGTTCATTCCCGAACTGCCGGCACCTCCGCCGCGCTCTCTGTAACTTCTTCTTTGACCAGGTTCGAACGGTTTCACACCGTGGCTCACGCACGTCTGCCACGAACGTGACGAACGTCGACCCGCGCGTTAGAAACCGCATTCTCAGCGACACGATTAAACCGGATCCGGAGAGTTACATGACCGCGAAATTTCTACGAGCAGCAGCGCTGTCGGCACTGCTATTGACCACAGGCACTGTCGCCATGGCGGCAGGTGGTACGGGCAACAACCCTGGCTCACCCGCGCAAACACGAGAACACGGCTCTTCCATGATGGGAATGGGAGGAATGGGCGGCGGCATGATGGGCAGCTGTCCAATGATGGGCGGCAATATGGGCATGGACCCGAAGACAGCGATGCGCATGCATGGGGAAATGATGAAGGCGATGGGCGACATCATGCTCAAGTATGCCGACCAGGCCGGAACGGCACCATCGAAGTAACGAGCTCGCTTCTCGAACACGAACATTCAGTCCAACTTCCATAAGGATTTCGACCGTGAAATGCAATACGAAGACGATGTTGACGATTGCGCTTACTTTCGCGCTGGTTCTCGCCGTCGGATACTGGGCACTACCCCAGTTCCGAGGGTCCCTCACAACATTCATCCTGGCCGCTTGCTCGCTGGCGTGCCCGTTGTCGATGCTATTCATGATGCGAGGCATGCGGTCTGGTGCCGACAGGCCGGACGCGCGGGTTGAATCGGTAAGGGAGCAGAACTCATGACCTGATTCGCGCGAGGCATAGCTAAACCGCACGGAGCAGTACGACCTCACTTCCCGTCGTGCTGCGCCGCGAATCAAACGGATAGCAGGCACGGCTTCGTCAACAATCAACCTGCGAGGAGAAAGACATGGAACTGAAATGCGTTGTTGCCATAGTCAGGCCTGATGCCGTGGAAGTTCTGGAGCGAAAGCTTGGAGCCATCCACATCCATGGCGTCACTGTTACGCGGGTACGAGGATTCGGCGCGCATCCGAATATTTTTGCCGACGACTGGACGACTGAGCACGTCAAAATCGAAATCTTCGCTCAGGCGGAAAACGTCGATGCGCTCGTGAAGACCATCATGGATATCGCACATGTCGGCGCAATTGGAGACGGAGTGGTCGCGGTCATTCCGGTGGAAAAATTCTTCCGCGTTCGCAATCAGGCCGAGGCGATACCTTGATTCGATGGCTAGCGTCCGACCTGCAGGAGGCCGGGCTTGTTTCCGTCCTTCTGGATGCGCGAAATTTGATGAGTAGCCAGCCGTGCTCGCGTTCCCGGCAGACTTTGCTTTTGAATGAGGCGTCAATTATGGCGGTGGGCATTGCGATGCGGCGATTATCTCCCGCAGACTTTGATGTTCACCGATATCCGTATTGGCGCCAACGCCCGACCGCGTCACAACGCACTCACCGCGCAACCAGCGCAACCGTCCCGAGACCCAGCAGCGTCATCGCCAGCGAACTGCCGACGTGAATCGCGATCTCGGCGGCGGCCCAGCCGGGACGGCCCAGCTGCAGATGGGCGACCACCTCGGCGGAGAAGGTCGAGAACGTCGACAGTCCGCCCATCAGGCCGGTGATCACGAACAGCCGCCATTCGGGCGCGATGCCCGGATAACGTGCGAACACCGCGACCGCGATGCCGATCACATATCCCGCGATGATGTTCGACGCGAGCGTGCCGAGCGGCAATACAGGCAGCACGGCGTTGAGCCGCAGACCCAGAAACCAGCGAAGAAGTGAACCAAGTGCGCCGCCGATTCCGACGGCAAGAATGGACAGATACATTGTTGTTAGAGGTCCTGGCAGGTCGATAAACCGGATCGTTTGCGGGCAGACATGGCGCTGCCCGCCGGTCTCCCGGGCGAGGGCAGGCATCATCAGCCACGAGGGCGGTTTAGGGACAACGGAGAATGCCATCTCCGGCCGGCAGTCTATCACCGGGGCGGCTGTCCGGCGAGCGGCGGTGGGCTTCGCGCGCGAAGGCGTCGCGTCGTGAACGGCTTAAACTAGAATAAAGCGAGACGCCTGCCGCCGTTAGGATCCACGCCTCGACGACGGGCGCGCCGTCGTATCCTCGCTCCTCGCCGGAGGCCACTCATGAAGGGCTACCAACTCACGTTCTACACGGAACAGAGCCGGCGGCACGGCCGGCAAACCGTGATCGACTGGCTACTCGCGAAGGCGAAACATACCGGCATTCAGGGCGCGACCGTGATCGCCGCCACCGAAGGCGTCAGTCATGCGGGCGTCCATCACGCCGCGCGTTTTTTCGAGCTGACCGATCAGCCGATGCAGGTCATTTTCGCGGTCACGGAAATCGAATCGGAGTTGATGCTCGACGCAATCCGACGCGAAAACGTACACGTGTTCTACACGCGCTGTCCAATAGAGTTCGGCCTGCTAGGCGGCGAGCAGCCGGCGCCGCGCAGGGCGAAGCTTTTTTCACTGTTCCATCGGGTACACCGTCCGGCGCATTGAACCGGGCCGGCCGGTGTTGAGCCGACATTCAGCCAGAAATCAGCCGACCGCTTCACGCTCGGGCGTCGACGTGATCCGGTGAATTGACAGGTCAGCGCCGTTGAATTCGTCTTCCTGGTCGAGCCGCAGGCCGACTGTCGCGCGGATCGCGCCGTAGACGGCCGTACCACCCAGCGACGCCACGACAACGCCGCCCAGCGTACCGACGATCTGCGCGCCCAGCGATACCCCACCGAGTCCGCCGAACGCGTGCAGTCCGAAAATCCCTGCGGCAATGCCACCCCACGCGCCGCACAGGCCGTGCAGCGGCCAGACGCCGAGCACGTCGTCGATCTTCCAGCGGTTTTGCACGCACGTGAACATGTAGACAAACAGCGCGCCCGCGATGCCGCCCGTCACCAGCGCGCCGAGCGGGTGCATCACGTCGGACCCGGCGCAGACCGCGACCAGCCCGGCGAGCGGTCCGTTGTACGTGAAGCCAGGGTCGTTGCGGCCCGAGACCCACGCCGTCAAGGTGCCGCCGACCATCGCCATCAGCGAGTTGACCGCGACGAGGCCGCTGATTTTGTCGATGGTCTGTGCGCTCATCACGTTGAAACCGAACCAGCCTACCGCCAGCACCCACGCGCCGAGCGCGAGAAAGGGAATGTTCGACGGCGGATGGGCGGCGATGCGCCCGTCGCGGTGGTAGCGGCCGTGGCGCGCGCCGAGCAGCAGCACGGCGGGCAGCGCGACCCAGCCGCCGAACGCATGCACCACCACGGAGCCCGCGAAATCGTGGAACGGCGCGCCGAACGTCGAGGCGATCCAGTGCTGGATACCGAACCGGCCATTCCACGCAATACCCTCAAAAAACGGATAGACGAAGCCGACCAGCACGAACGTCGCGAACAGTTGCGGGTTGAATTTCGAGCGTTCGGCGATGCCACCTGAAACGATCGCCGGGATGGCGGCCGCGAAGGTCAGCAGGAAGAAGAAGCGCACGAGCGCGTAGCCGTTGTGGGCGGCGAGGACATCGGCGGAATCGTAGAACTGCACGCCGTACGCAATCGTGTAACCGATAAAGAAATAGGCGATCGTCGATACCGAAAAATCGACGAGGATTTTCACCAGCGCGTTGACCTGATTCTTTTTACGCACGGTTCCCAGTTCGAGAAATGCGAAGCCCGCATGCATCGCCAGCACCATGGCGGCGCCGATCAACAGAAACAGCGTATCGGTGCCGGTCTTCAAGCTTTCCATCCGTAAGTCTCGCTTTGCGCAAAAACCGGGCACGGAACGCAAGAAGTGGGCCAAATAGGGGCCCGTTGCGGTTTATCGCGGTGCATGCTGGCACCAGTATGGTTTTTGGCCAGCATTCTTCGTTTCGAAGACGACCTTGAAACGAAACTAAAATGCACCATGAAGGTGTTTTAGGCTTATAAGTGGGCGCGGTGTGTCTCGTATCGGGGCAATATCTTCGATTTCGTTTACGCGCTGATTCGATTTGCTGACGACAGCATTTCAGCGACGCTTCACCTTTCGCGCTTACGTGAAGCCGACGACCGCCTGTCTCCAAACGAGACGAAACGGCGCCTTTGTCATCCCGTGCAAACGCCGACATAATGGCCGTCCCGGAGCGGCGTCCGCCGCATCTGGACCTTCCTTTCGCGCGCATGAGACTGACCACCAAAGGCTTGTTGCTGATCGCGATTCCCGCGCTGTTCGAACTGGCGCTGCTGGCAGGCGTCGTCGAGGCCCAGGCCGACGCGGCCAATGCGGAGCGCTGGGCGATTCACAGCCAGGACGTGCTGCGTCACACCACCGCGATCCTCGATCCCGTGCAGTTCGAATCCGTGCGTCTACGCGGCTCGGCCGTCTCCGGCGACGCCGGCGCGGCCACACCGATCGCGATGTGGATGGACATCGACCGACGGATCGACCAGCTCGTCGAACTGGTCGCGGATAACCCGTCGCAGGTCGAGCGCGCCGTGCAGATTCGCCAGGCGATCCAGTCTTACCGGCAATGGTCCGACCGGATTCAGGATCTGCTGCGCTCCGGGCGACGCGCCGAAGTGCTCGACCGTTTTCGCGACCCGACGGCGGAAGCCGTGCTCGATCGCGTCCGCACGCGGATCACTGCGTTCCAGCAGGAAGAGCGGCGTCTCGATATCGCACGCACAGCGGCCGCTGAGACGGCGCGCGAGCGTCAGCAAATGCTGGTCGTCGCGGCGGTGCTCGGTTCGATTCTGTTCGCCGGGATTGCGTTTGGGCTTTTGGCGCGCGGCCTGCGCGGGCGGCTTGCCGCGCTGTCCAGCAATGCGCAACGTCTTGCGCGGAACGAGCCGCTCGCGCCGCTTGCCCCAGGCACGGACGAGATTGCGCGGCTCGACGTGACGCTGCACGAAACCAGCCGGCGCCTGCTCGAAGCCGATCGCCTGCAGGCGCGTTTCCAGTCCGATCTCGCCCGGCGCGCAGGTGAACTCGCACGCATCAACGAGACGCTGCGGCAGCAGACGCAGGAAAACGAGATGTTTATCCACAGCGTGTCGCACGATCTGCGCTCGCCGCTCGTCAATCTGCAGGGCTTTTCGAAGGAGCTGATGCACGCGTGCGACGACCTGCGCGCGGCGGTGCGCGCGTCGTCGCTGACCGCGACGCAGCGCGGGCACATCGAACGGCTCATCGACGAAGACATCAGCGAGGCGCTTCGCTACCTGCAGACGGCCGTGCTGCGCGCATCGCACATCATCGACGCGTTGCTGCGCCTGTCGCGCGTCGGACGCGTGGAGTACCGGCAACAGCATGTCGACGTCGTCGATATCGTGCAACGCGTGATCGACGCGATGCAGGTGTCGATCCGGGCGCGCGGCGCGCAGGTCATCGTGCGCGAACTGCCGACGGTATGGGGCGACGCGACGGCGCTCGAACAGGTGTTCGGCAATCTGATCGGCAACGCGGTGAATTATCTGAATCCGTCGCGCGAAGGGCGTATTGAGATCGGCACGACGCCGGCGCCCCCCGGCGTGCATTCACTACGGATTTTCTACGTGAGGGACAACGGACTCGGCATTCCGGAAGTCGCGCTGCCGCGGCTCTTCAACGCGTTCCAGCGGCTGCATGGCAACGTGGCGCCGGGCGAAGGGGTCGGACTCGCGCTCGTGCGACGGGTGGTGGAGCGGCACGGCGGCCGCGTCTGGGCGGAGTCGGTGGAAGGCGCCGGAACGACGTTTTATCTGTCGTTGCCGGAGGCCGCAAGGGAGACGCGCGACGTGCCTGACGTCGCCGTCAGTGAAGCGAAAACCTAGGACGCGGCTTCACGCGCGACCCTGGGACGTGGCCCGAGGGTGTGGCGCTAGGACGCGGCGAAGAGCCGGCGCGGTTTCAGTAACCTGCTGCCGCGCACCGACCAGTAGCAGGCGACGGCGATCAGCATCAGGGCACCCGCCATGACCGTATGCGGCGCGAGACGCAGCCCGGCAATGTCTTCGAGCGAGAAAACGCCGCGCTGGAGCAGCAGCAGCGCGGACCACAGCGCGAGGGCGGCCTGCACGAGCAGCCGCGTTCCGGTCAGGCGTCGCACACGGTTTTCAAGCGACCAGTTGGCGGGCGCGCGCGTGCAGAAAAATGCGATCGTCATCAACGCGACCGCAAGGATGATCATCCAGACTGTCAGTTCCATCGAAAGGCTCTCAAAAGTCGACCGGCGACTATAGGCAAGCGCGTTCTTCGGAAAAATCAGACGGGTCTCAAATGGCAGGGCAGGGAAGATGACGGCGGCCGGGCTGCGGTCCGGCCGCAGCCCGACTGAGGCGTTCTACAGTTCGATACGCGTGCCGAGCAGCACGAGGAACTGGCGGATCCATTCCGGATGCGCCGGCCAGGCCGGCGCGGTGACGAAGGGCGCATCGGTCACGGCGGCGTCGATCGGGATATCCGCGTAATCAGCGCCGGCCATTCTCACTTCGGCGGCGCAGGCCGGGTAAGCCGAGATCCGCTTGCCGCGGATCACATCGGCGGCGGCGAGCAACTGGGCCGCGTGACAGACTGCCGCGATCGGCTTTTTCGCTTCGGCGAACTGGCGCACGATGTCGATCACTTTCGGATTCATCCGCAGATATTCCGGCGCACGGCCTCCGGCGATCGCGAGCGCGTCGTACTGGGTCGGATCGACGTCGTCGAAGGTGGCGTTGAGTGCGAACTGGTGGCCTGGCTTCTCGGTGTACGTCTGATCACCTTCGAAATCGTGAATCGCGGTCTTGATGCGGTCGCCGGCTTTCTTGCCGGGGCACACCGCATCAACGACATGGCCAATTGCCTGCAGCGCCTGGAACGGCACCATCGTTTCGTAATCCTCGGCGAAATCACCGGTCAGAAAAAGGATCTTCTTCGCTGCCATCGCATGCCTCCAGTTGTGGGTGGAACACATCGAACGTTCACGCAGTCTACTCCATCGTCCTTGACAGAACCACGACGGACGGGCGCAATGAACAGCGGGAAAAGCCCGCGAAAAGCGGGGCGAAAAGCGCGTGTTACAGGCCGTTCGCGCTACGGCGTATCATTACGGCGTTTCCGCATACCGAAGCCGCGCCACGCGGCTCACTCCTGTGATGATCTCTATTTACACCCACCCTGTGATTCGCCGCACGGCCTTTGCACTGGCGCTGCTCGGCGCGCTTGCCGCGTGTCAGAAAAACGATGCGTCGGCGGGGCAGGTCGGCGGCAAGCTCGACGACGCAGCGCAGGCCGCGGGCCAGAAACTCGACCAGGCCGCGAGCTATGTCGGCCAGCAGGTCGACGCCACGCGCGCGACCGCCGAGCAGAATCTCAATTCCGCCGCGTCGGCACCGACAATCAGGATCGATCCTGCCGGTCTCGCTTCGTCGGCGCAGGCCAACCTGCAGGGCGCCGCCAGCGCTACGGGCGCGGCGATCGATCACGCGGCTTCGATGACGGGGGAAGGCCTGCAGACGGCGGGACGCAAGCTTCAGCAATGGTCGAATCAGAGCGCGGGCACTTCGTCGTCGGCTTCGACGTCGACGTCCACCTCGACGGATTCGACCGACGCCCAGAAGCAGATGGACAAGTGAGTGTGATTTGACGCAGCCGTTAAATGTAATTACCATGGTTACACATCGTCGTCGGATACAGTTGCTGTGAATACGAGTAGCCGGTTTGCCTTTGCTGTGCACGTGCTGGCGCTGCTGTCGCTACAGGAAGGCGTGCCGCTGTCGTCGGACATCATCGCGGGTAGCGTGAACACGAATCCGGTGCTGATTCGCCGGTTGCTGTCGATGCTGTCCGAGGCCGGGCTCACCACGTCGCAACTCGGCGCGGGCGGCGGCGCGCTGCTGGCGCGCGCGCCGGAAGACATCACGCTGCTGGAGATTTATCGAGCCGTCGATGACGCGCAGCTGTTCGCGCTGCATCGCGAGGAGCCGAACCCGGCGTGCATGGTCGGGCGCAATATCCAGGTTGTGCTGCGCGACATCATCGACGACGCGCAGCAGGCGATGGAAGCCTCACTCGCGTCGCGCACGCTCGCGGACGCGACGGCGGACGTCGAGCGGGCAGAGCGGCAACGCGAACGCAAAAAGCGTGTGCGCGGCTGAGGCGCCGGGTCGCTGGGGCCGATAGCGCGAGGCGATGTTCGAAGCGAAGTTCGAAGCGATATTCAAACCGAAGTTCGAAGACACACGATTCAGACGGGGGGCGAAGCCCCTCTTTTTTCCGCGTTATATGTAATCGACATGGTTACATATAAGCATTTCAAAGGAGTATCACGATGAGCAAGGCACTGAAAATCGCACTCTTTGGCGCGACGGGCATGGTCGGTTCGCGGATCGCGGCGGAAGCGGCGCGTCGCGGGCACGCGGTGACGGCGCTGTCGCGCAATCCGGAGCGCGTCCCGACGGGTGTGGCGAACCTGAAGGCAGCGTCTGCCGATGTGCTTGACGCGGCGAGTGTTGCGGATGCGCTCCGCGGCGTCGATGTCGTCGCGAGCGCCTATGCACCGCCGCAGTCGGATCTGGGCGCGATCGTGACGGCGTCGAAGGCGCTGGTCGAGGGCGTGCGCAAGGCGGGGTTGAAGCGCCTCGTGGTCGTGGGCGGCGCCGGTTCGCTCGAAGTCGCGCCCGGCAAGCAACTGGTGGACACGGACGGCTTCCCGGACGCGTACAAGGCGATCGCCCTCGCGCACCGCGACGCCCTCGCGTACTTCCGCACCGTCAGCGACCTGGACTGGACGTTCTTCGCGCCGGCCGCGCTGATCGCACCGGGCGAGCGGAAGGGCACGTTCCGCACGGCCGCGAACGTACTGGTCGTCGATCAGGATGGCAACAGCCAGATTTCCGCCGAAGACTACGCGATCGCATTCGTCGACGAACTCGAACAGGGCCGCTTCGTCCGGCAGATCGCGACGGTGGCTTACTGACAGGCCGCTTGTCTGACTGGGCTGACGGTGGGCTGACAGTGGGCTGACAGGCGTGATCTGGCGGGTTTGAGGCGAACGCCAGATCGCGCCGACATGTGCAAGTGTCCTAACATCCGGTTACGCATGTAAATGGGGTTGCGCCGCAACTACGGCTACACTGACGTGTCCCGTTTTGTCACTGAATCTCATGAAGTCATGCCCGTCGCGGCGTGAACCCGGGGCCGCGCCGTCAGGCGACGCGCGACCGGCCGCTCACGCCGCACTTCCGCTATTTCCGGCATTTCCGGCACGTCCTTCCTCCCGCCGCCATTCCGACTCCGGGCGCACCGCATTGTGGCGTGCCGCGTGGTCCGCGTACATGTGGCTGGCCGTGATGCTGTGCGCCGTAGTGCTGACGGCCGCGCCCGGCACGGCGCGGGCGGCCGGTACGCCGGTGATCCCCGCGTTGCAGAGCCTGATCAACAGTGCGACGGCGTCGTCGGCGTCCGCGGGTTCGGCGCCCGCAGCGGCGTCTGCGCCCTCAGCGGCGAGCCAGGCCGAACTGTCGCATTCGCTCGACAATGTCATCTCGACGCTCGATAACGACCGCCAGCGCGCCGCACTCGTTACCCAGCTCAAAAAGCTGCGCGACGTATCGCAGACCGTCGGCCCCGCCGCGCCCGCGCAGCCGGGCCCGGGTCTGCTCGGCGCGATCGCGTCGGGCATCGCATCGGTCGAAACCGACGTGAACAATGGCCGCACGCCGCTGCGTTACTGGGCGGGGCGCTTCAATGCGGCCGGCAACGAGTTTTATACGATCGTCGCCAGTCAGGGGCGCGAGTCGTTCGGCCGTGTGCTGCTCGATATGGTTGCGATGCTGGCGGGCTGGGGCGCATGCGCGGGAGGCCTGATTTTCGTGCAGAAGCGGTTGTATGCGCGCTTTGGCATCGTCTACGAACTGAAGCCGAATCCCACTACGCGCCAGTTGCTGGTTTTCGCGCTACGGCGCGTCGGGCCCTGGATCGTTGCTTTCGTTGCCGCGCTGCTGTTTGCGCGCGCGATGCCGAATGCACTGGGGCGCACGCTCGGCATGGTGATCGCGTATGCGATCGTCGCCGGTGCGGTGTTTTCGTCGATCTGTCTGATCATGTTTTCGCTGTTCGGCTCCGGGCACCGGCGTGTCGCAGTGCGGCTGCTGCTGGAGCGTGGGCGCCGGTTGCTGTTCGTGATCGGCATCTGCAGCGCGCTTGGCGACGCGGCCGTGAATTACGACGTCGCGCATGAGCTCGGCTCGAATCTCGCGGCGCTGGTCTCGACCGCCGCGAACATGACGGCCGCGGTGCTCACGGGCTATTTCGCGCTCGCATTCCGCCGTCCGGTCGCGCATTTGATCCGTAACCGCTCGTATGAGCAGCGGCACAGCCATAAAGCCGCCACCGATGCGTTCGACGTGCTCGCATCGCTCTGGCATCTACCGATGCTGATGCTCGCCGCCGTTTCGGTGGTCGCGACGATCGCGGGCATCGGCACCAGCGAGAACGTGCTGCAGATTTCGGTGTTGACGGCGCTCCTGCTGGTGCTGGCATTCTTCCTGAGCGCGATTGTGATGCGCATCACACGTCCCGGCGACGCGCGGCGCCGGCGTCGCTCACCCTATGTGACGCGGCTGCTGCGCTTCGTCGGCACGCTGATGGTGCTCTTCATCTGGCTCGCGTTCCTCGAATTCGCCGCGCGATTGTGGGACGTTTCGCTCGCGCAAATCGTCGAGGAAAGCGTCACTGCACGGGGCGTCGCGCACGCGGCGACGGCGATCATCACGACGGTGTTTGTCGCGTGGCTGATCTGGATTCTGGTCGATACGGCGATTCTCGATGCGCTCAACCCGAGCAGCCCGCGCACGAAGGGGCGCAACCCGAGCACGCGTGCGCGCACGATGTTGCCGCTCGTACGCAACGCGCTGCTGGTCTCGATCCTGACGATCGCCGGGATCGTGACGGCCGCGAATCTCGGCATCAACGTGACGCCGCTGCTGGCCGGCGCGGGCGTGATCGGGCTTGCGATCGGTTTTGGCGCACAGTCGCTCGTGACCGATCTGATCACGGGCCTTTTCATCATCCTCGAAGACACGGTTTCAGTGGGCGACTGGATCGACGTCGACGGTGGTCACGCGGGCACGGTGGAGCATCTGACGATCCGCACCGTCCGTCTGCGCGACGGGCAGGGCGCGATTCACGCCATTCCGTTCTCGCAGATCAAGATCGTGAAGAATCTGTCGCGCGATTTCGCCTATGCGGTGTTCGAGGTGCGCGTGCCGTTCTCGGCGGATGTCGATCAGGTGACGCGCCTGATCCGCGAAGTCGGCGCCGATCTGATGGCTGATTTCCGTTATCGGCGTGAAATGCTGGGATCGGTCGAAGTGTGGGGGCTCGACCGGTTCGATCCGAACTGGATGGTCGTCAAAGGACAGATCAAGACGCGGCCGCTGCAGCAATGGAGTGTTGCGCGGGCGTTCAACCTGCGGCTCAAACGCAAGATGGACGACGCGGGCATCGAGATTCCGGTTCCGCAAATGCGCGTGTACACGTCGACGAAGGACGAAGCCGGGGTGGACGTCGCGCAGGAAGAGCTGCATGCGCCGATGCATGCCGCGGGTTCTGGCTCTGGTTCTGGCCGGCCGTCCGGTTCGGGTTCAGGGCCCGGCGGTCCGGCGGGACCGGTTGGCGCGCCGGCGCGCGATGTTTCGCATGCGCCGCGTCCGGCGCCGCCTTCCACGGGTGAAACGGCGCCCGTCGCGCCGCAGATTCCGACTGCCGGCGAGGCCGGCAAAAGCTAGTTTCAGGCGAAGGTGCGATCAACTGCGCCCGCGGTCTCCGCAGCGACGCGCAACAGATCGTTCACATGCGTGGCGATCTGTTCGCCCGGCACGCCGTACAGGTGGAGCGAAACGGCGCGTGCGTTGCTGGCATTCCCAAGCTGATGAATGCCCGAGCGACCGGCGCGTGTGAACGAGACGGCGCCGCTCGCGCGCGGGTGCGTCCGCACCTGGGAAGCGCACTGCGTGGCTTCGCTCCATTCGAAAACCTTCTCGGTCAGCGTGCCTTCGATAACGGCATAGCCGCACCACGTGTGATGCGCATGCACGGGGCTCATCTGACCGGGCATCCACACGAGCGCGGCGACGGCGTAGCGGCCGAGCGGATCGGCGGCGAGCAGATGACGGCAGTACGAATCGGCCGAGCCTTCGCGCTGTGCGGCCGTCAACGGTGTGGCATCGGCGATGGCGCTGGCCAGCGCGGCGCGCACGGCGCGAGCGAAGGCTGCGCGATGCGATGGCTCGGCGTTGTCACCGGACTGGACTGATTCTTCGAAGGCATCGTCAAGCGAACGACACAGCTGATCGATGGCTGATCGAGGCCGGGTAGCCTGCGTCGCGTGCGAACGGAAATATCCGGCGTCCGCGGCGGGTGCCGCGACGGTGGCGAGGGCGGCACGGTCGAGGAGAATCAGGTCGGCGTGGTGGCTCATGGCGGAGTGGAAAGTCGTTGTTGTGTGGTGATCGGACAATGACATTTATACCGGTTTGCACGGAGAAAGAGTTTCCATATAATTTCATCCAATAGCTTAAAAATAGAATAATTTTCTACCTGGGTGCTCTCATGGGAATGGACCTCATCGACCGGAAGCTGCTGGAATTGCTTCAGGCCGACGCAACAATGCCGATCGCCGAACTTGCGCAGCAGGTGAACCTGTCGCAGACGCCATGCTGGAAACGCGTGCAACGACTCAAGGAAGCCGGCGTGATCCGGGCGCAGGTGGCGCTATGCGATCCGCGCAAGCTGGGCGTCGGCACGACGGTATTTGTAGCCGTGCGCACAAACCAGCACACGGAAGAATGGGCGCAGACCTTTACGCGGGCCGTGCAGGACATTCCGGAGGTGGTCGAGGTTTACCGGATGAGCGGGGAGACGGACTATCTGCTGCGCGTCGTCGTGTCCGATATCGACGACTACGATCGCGTCTACAAGCTGCTGATTCGCGCCGTGCCGCTATACGACGTCAGCTCCAGTTTTGCGATGGAGCAGATCAAATATTCGACGGCGCTGCCGGTGCGCGCTGCGGCGATCACGTAAGTTGCCTCGCGCGAGATGACGCGGTGCGCCTGGCAGGTTTCACGGGGCGCTGCCGATGCGGCGGCACGTGTAGTGGGTGCCTTCACGCGCAATGTCAGGTGCATTGCAAGCAGAGTGCAAGCACTGCGGGCGTAGAATGCCGCTTCCTTCGACACAACCCGCAATCTGATACCCATGAACGAACCGCGCAAGAAGAATCCGACCTTTGGCATTGCCGTCTTTATCGTGGTCGTCGTGCTGATGGTGATCGGGACGGTCGCCTACAACGCGACCAAAGAAAAGCGTGAGTTCGATCAGCAAAGCACATCCATGCCCAAGGCAGCTTCGCTGACAACGACGACGGGCCCGAACGCTGCAACGGGCGCGTCGCAGTAAAGCAGTGTCAGGTTTCGGGATGTCGCGCCGCACGTTGATGCCGGCGCACGCAGCTTGCAGCTGAGCCGGCCGGAACGGCGCCTCAACTGCGCATCACTTGCGCCGGGTCTTGCATCTAGTCTTCCGGCAATCGGATCACGCTGGCGTCCTTGCGGATCTGGTACGACGCGGCGACCATCTGCTTGCATTGATGCGCGAGCTGTTTCAGGTCGTGAACCGCATCCGCCGAATAGTCCGGCGACTGTCCCGCTGCCACCACTGTTGCATCGAGTTCGCGCGTGAGCTGCTTCACGATGTCGGTCTGATCGGACGGCGGCGGGTTACCCGTTTCGGCTTCTGTCAGGCTTTCCCGCACGACGGTGAGTGCACGTTGCAGCGACTGCAGCGACACGCCGTCCTTTTGCTGCGCGGCCGTGCGCAGCAGCGGCGCCGCGGCCGTGATATGCGACGCAAGCACGTGACTGCGAACCAGCAGATCGTTGAGTTCGGGCACGAACTTCTGCGCCGACTTCGGTTCGAGCATCATCCGCTGGAATGCCTGGCCGAGATTCGCAAACGCGACGTGCACGTTCTTGCGCGCCAGACGATAGCGGAAGTCACGATCGAGCGCGCTGGCGGCAGCCGCTGCAGCAGGCGTAGTGGATGCTTTCGCGGACACACCAGGTACGGCGGCCGCGCTGCCGGCAGTGGGGTTGAGCGCAGCATTGCCGATGACGGACGGCGCAAGCACCGCCGTGTCGCCACCTGCCGGCGCAAGCACAACCGCCTCACCGCCTGCCGACGCTTCAGCCATCGCCGCGACGGGTGCCCGTGCGCCGGCTTCAGTCACCGCGGCTGCGGAAATGCCGGCGGCGGCCGCGCCGGGCCTGCCGCTCCACCACCAGCTGGCTTCCAGATACTGCCGCGTCGCCGAGATCATGTCGTTGACGAGCTTGCCCATCAGCCGGTATTCCCAGTACGGGAACAGATGACTCGCGGCGATCGCGATCGCACACCCCACGACGGTATCGATCGCCCGCTCGCCGATGATGTGCAGGCTGCCCGGCGCCAGCAGATGGAACATCAGCAAGACGTACGACGAGGTGAACACGACACTTGCCGTGTAGTTGAATAGCAGCAGGCTGTAGCTCATCACCATCGACGCGAACATCACGATCAGCAGGACGTGCGGTTCCTTGACGAAGATCATCAGCCCGATACTGGCGCCGCAGCCGATCATCGTACCGACGATCCGCTGTCCGTTACGCTGCTTGGTGAGCGAATAACCGGGCTTCAGGATGATGACGGTGGTCATCACGATCCAGTACGCGTTCGTTAGCGGCAATAACCGGCCGAGCCAGAAGCCAACCGCCACGGCGATCGTCACGCGCAGCGCATGCCTGAAACTCGGCGACGCCATGGTCAGATTCGAGAAGATCTGCCGGAACGGCACGCGACGGCTCGAAATGAAACGCGACAGCGCCTGGTCGACGCGGACTTCTGTTTCTGTCACGTCGGCGTCGTCAGAGAGACTCCTGCGCATCTTGTCTATCAGACGCGTCGCGCTCCAGACGCGCCGGAAGGTGGCGGACACCGCCGCGTAGGCCTCCGGGTTCTTCGATGGCAGATCGTTCTTGCGCAGCAGTTCGATCTCGAATTCGATCGCCCGCAGTTCAGCCTTCATGCTGATGCGCAGCCGCGGCGGCCGGTTACGCAACGCGGCCAGCCCGATGTCCTCGAGATCCGCCGCGACCTTTCGCATCAGATCACGGTAAAAGATGAGCAGGTCCGAGCCGCCAAACGTATTGCGCACCAGTGGATAGTCCGTGTGCGCGCCAACGATCAGTTCATGCAGGTCGACGGTATTGATAAAGAGGTTGAACAGTGAGGCCCGGCGGCCATCCAGCTTGCCGCTCTTCAGTTTCGGCAGATTACGCAGCACGATGTCGCGCGCGGCATCCTGACGTTCGACCGCTGCAATCTGCTTCGCGACCAGATTGCGATAGCACTCATCGAGGTCGTGATCGAGATCATAGAAATCGGAGCGGGCCAGCAGGTAATCGGCGCACGCGAACACGCTCTCCGCCAGCGCCTGCTGTTCAATGCGATGCATCATCCAGTGGCTGACCAGTGTTGCCCAGTACGTGTACCAGAGCCCGCCCAGCAGAATCCACGAAGCATTGACGAGCGCCTGCAGCGGCGTGAAGTGCTCCTCGAGCGTCATGATCATCATGAACAGCGTCGCGAAGCTGATCTGCGGCCAGCGGTTGCCGTAGACAACGATTAACGACAGCACAAAGGTGAGCGGTACGACCGTGCACCAGAGCGCGACAGAATTGACCGTGGCGAGCCCGGTGGCAAGTGCGGACAGAAACCCGATCACGCTGCAGGCAAGCATCTCGTTGTGCTTGTACTTGAGCGGCCCCGGCATGTCGACGACACAGGCGCCGAGGGCGCCGGTCGCGATCGTAAACCCCAGATCGCGGTTGTGGAACACGACGAGACACAGGACGGCCGGTAACGACACGCCCACCGCGATGCGCAGTCCGCCATAGAAGTACTGGCTGTACAAAAATTTCTTGATTTCGACCGAATAGCGCATCGACTGCCTGGGTTTTCCTGAGTTGAGGGAAACGTAAAAACGATTGAGGGGCCAGACTCAAGCTGCGTCGAGTCTAACTGATTTTGCCTGTGCTCTGACCTCATCCGTCCGGCCAGGTTCTATGCGATCGATGCCTTTGTTATGCTGTTGCCTCAATGTCTGTCGTCGTCTTCTGTCGGGGCGGCGGCGCCCGTTTCCATAGGCTCCATGCTCCAGCTCTTCTACTCGAACCGATACGAGACGCTCGCGGCCGCGTTGCTCGACGATCTGTCCGCTGCACCGTCCGATCCGTGGACGGCGCAGTCCGTCATCGTCCCGAGCGCCGCAGTGCGCCGCCAGCTGGAAATCGATATTGCAGAGCGGCATGGCGTCTGCGCCAATGTCAACTTTGGCTATCTCGCGCAGTGGCTGTGGGCGCGCATCGATGGCGTGATTCCCGTGCCTGTCCATTCGCCTTTCGCGCCTGACCGGCTCGTGTGGCGTTGCTATCGTCTGCTCGGCGAGGGTGACGGCGCGCCATGGAGCGCGTCGCCGCGGCTGCGCAGCTATCTCGATGCGGCCGATTCACCGATGCGTTACGAACTGGCACGTCGCATCGCCACCGTGCTGGACCACTATCTGACCTACCGGCCGGAGTGGCTCACGCAATGGCAGGCGGGCGGTTCGATCTTCGCGGGCGCTTCCGGTCCGGCGAACGATCGTGGTCCGCGGCTCACGGGCGGCAGCGACGCCATCCGCGAGGACGAACGCTGGCAGGCTGCGCTTTGGCGCGCATTGTCGATGGAGGTCGCGGGCGACGTTCAATCGCCGTCCGACGCAACGCCGCCCGCGTATCGCTTTCTTGACGAAGTGCGCAGGCTCGATCTCGACGCCGTCGCGCGGGCGAACTGGCCCGAGTCGGTCAGCGTGTTTGCGCTGCCGACCATGCCGCCGCTGCACGTCGCGCTCCTGCGTGAGCTGTCGCGCTGGGTCGACGTGCGTCTTTATGTGATGAACCCGTGCCGCGAGTACTGGTTCGATCTCGTCAGCGAAGGCCGTATCGAATCGCTCGATGCCGCAGATCAACTCGATTTCCAGGAAGTGGGTCATCCGCTGCTCGCGGAGTGGGGCAGGCAGACCCAGGCGCAACTGCATATGCTTCATGAACTGACGGAGAGCGCGGCGTCGAGCGAAGTGTCGTACTTCGTCGAGAACCCTGCCTCGAGCTGGCTTGCCCGTGTACAGAACGCGATTCTCGATTTGCACGACGAGGCGGGAAGCGAGCCGCCCGTCGAACATGGCGTCGAGGTCCACGTCTGTCACAGCCTGTCGCGTCAGCTTGAAGTGCTGCACGACCGGCTGCTAGGCTGGTTCGACGAATTCGACGACCTTCAGCCGTCGGACGTACTCGTCGCATTTCCCGACCTCGGTGCGGCCGGTCCGCTGATCGATGCGGTGTTCGGCACGGCGCCGTCGGGTGACACGCGGCGCATTCCCTATCGCATCACCGGCTTGCCGCCTTCGCAGGCCAATCCGGTCGCGCGCGTGCTGCTCGACTGGCTTGCATTGCCAGACCGCAGTGTGGGCGCGCCGGAACTGATCGAATGGCTGCGCGTCGATGCGATCGGCGCGCGCTATGGCATCGACGCCGTTGCGCTCGAAGCAGCGCAGGAATGGCTGGCAGCCGCCGGGGCGCGTCGCGGTCTCGCACCCGTCGAGCCGGACGACGCGGCGGTGCCTATCGCGCGCCACACGTTCTCGGATGCACTTACGCGCCTGTTCCTCGGCTACGCAATGCCTGACGGCGGCGATCCCGTCGACGCCTGGTTGCCGGTGGAAGGCGCCGATGGTTCGGATGCGGAACTGCTGGGGCGGCTCGCGCGCTTTGTCGACGATATCGACGCCTTCGCGCGTCTTTGCGAGACGGAGCACACGCCGGCGGAATGGACCCAGCTATTGCTGGAAACGCTGGGTCAGTGCTTCGATGGCGGCGTGCTGTTCGCCGATGCGCTCTCGGACGTGCGCGATGCGCTCGACACCATGGGGGAAGCAATGCACGCGGGCGCGAGGGACGTGACGTTGCCGGCGGCAGTGGTGCGCGCGGCGTTCGCCGAAGCGCTCGATGATCCCGCGCGCGGTGGCGTGCCATGGGGTAGCGTGACGTTCTCGTCGCTGACCAGCCTGCGCGGTCTGTCGTATCGCGTCGTGTGTCTGCTAGGCATGGACGACGGCGTGCTGCCAAGCCTTGCGCGCGCGGACGAATTCGATCTGATGGCTGCGTTCGGCAAGGCGGGGGACCGCCAGCGGCGCGATGACGAACGCAACCTGTTCCTCGACCTGCTGCTGGCCGCACGCGACCGTCTGCTGATTGCCTATACGGGGCGCAGCATTCGCGATAACGCGTCGTTGCCGCCGGCAGCGCTGGTCGACGAGCTGCTCGATCATCTGGCGCGTGTTTCGTCAGGGTCGGATGCGACCCCTGCCGAAACGGATCTCGCGCGGCGCGCATTCATCGTTGAGCATCCTTTGCAGCCGTTCGCGGCTGACTATTTCGAGTCGAACCGCGGGCTCTTTACGTACGATGTGGATCGCGCGGAACTCGCCGGTTTGCTGGCAGCGCCGCGTGGCGCAGCCGTTGCGCCATTCTTTGCAGAACCGTTGCCGGCCGAGCCGGCAGCACCCGTCGCGTTCGACAGTTTTCTGCATTTCTGGCGCCATCCAGCGCGCGCGATTTTGCGCGACCGGCTCGGCATCGTGCTGTCCGACGCTCAGGGTGAACTGCTCGATATCGAACCTTTTGAACTCGACTACGCGGGCCGCGACGCGCTCGCAGACCGTCTGTTGCCCGGTCTCCTCGAACGCGATGTGGGCGATGACGCGTTTGCGCGCGCGCGTCGCGTGGCAGAGGCGAGCCCTGAGTTGCCAGGCGGCGCGACCGGGGCCGTCTGGCGCGCGCGTGAACTCGGCGCGTTGCGACAACTGGCGGACAACGTACGACGCGAACTCACGGCGGGCGTCGAGCGTTTGCACTTCGCGCTCGACATCACACCGCGCTGGCCGGATACCGGTGACGTGGCGTTGTTCAGCGCATCCGACGCCGCGCTACGACAGGCTGCTGAACAAACGCCGTTCCAGCTGCATGGCACGCTCAACCTCCTGACGGAAACCGGTCAGGTGATTTTTCGCTATTCGCGGCCCACGGCGCGCGACTATCTGTCCGCGTGGCTTGCACACCTCGTCTATTGCGCGCAGGATCCGTCCGGCCCGCGGCGCACGGTCTGGCATGGCAGTGGCGATACATTCGAACTCGCGCCCGTCGAGGCTCCTCTTGATGAACTTGCGCCGCTTGCCGCGCTGTATCGGGCGGGACGCATGATGCCGTTGCGCTTTTTCCCAAAAAGCGCGTGGGCCAGAATCAATGACAGCGATTCAGCCGCGCAGGGCGCATGGATCAACGACCGCGTGCGCGGCGAATCCGACGACGCGGCGCTGAGGATCGCCTTGCGCGGCACGCCGCTCACGCTCGACGAACCGTTCGGCACGCTCGCCGCGATCGTTTTCAAGCCGCTTGTCCAGCATCTGCGGAGCGCATCATGATCGGCGCATCGTGGACGCATGCAACGGCGGCGGAAGAACTCGATGTCTTCGCGTGCCCGCTTGATGGCGTGAACCAGATCGAGGCGTCGGCGGGAACGGGCAAGACGTGGAATATCTGCGCGCTGTACGTGCGGCTCCTGCTCGAGAAGAATCTGAACGCCGACCAGATCCTGGTCGTCACTTTCACGAAGGCGGCGACGGCGGAACTGCACGAACGCATTCGCGGGCGGCTGGCCGAACTGGATCGCGCGATCGAAACCGGCGATGATGGCGGCGACCCGTTTATTGCGAGACTGTTCGAGACCACGCTCGCGCCGGAGAACGGCATCGATCTGGGCGATGCGGCGAAGGTCGTGCGTCGCGCGTTACGGACGTTCGATCAGGCGGCCATTCACACCATTCACGCGTTCTGTCAGCGGGCCTTGCAGGAAGCGCCTTTCGCGGCGGCGATGCCGTTCGCCTTCGATATGGAAGCGGACGATGCCGCGTTGCGCTTCGAACTCGCTGCTGATTTCTGGCGACAGCGCGTCGAGCCGGTCGCGGCCGCGCATCCCGCGTTCGCTTCGTGGCTCGTGGCGAAGCACGCGGGGCCGGTCTCTCTCGACCAGCAACTCGCACGACGCCTCAAAAAGCCGCTCGCGCAGTTGCGCTGGGGCGGCCTCGATACGGGCGAAGCGTCCGGCGTGCAGGAGATACAGGCGCGATTCGAGCGCGCCAGCGATCTCTGGCGCACGGAGCGCGATGCGATCGCGAGCCTGCTCGCCGATGTGCAGGAGCGTCTCAGCAAGACGTCGCACAAGCCGGATGCAGTGAGCGCCGCGATCTCCGCGTGGACCGAATACTTCGCCGGCGACGATCCTCACGAAGCACCGCCGCGCACCGCGCTGAAGCTGACCGCGTCCGCGCTAAAGAAGGCGACAAAGGTCAGGTTCGAGCCACCTGAACATCCGTTTTTCGCGCTGGCGGACGAACTCGCGGCAGCCGTCGTCGCATCGGAGGCCACGCAACGCGCGCGCTGGCTCACGCTGGTCCAGTCGTGGCTCGACACCGCGCCGGCCGAACTCAGTGCGCGCAAACGTACGCGTCGGGTGGTGTCATTCGACGATCTGCTGTCGAATCTGTATCGTGCGCTCGCAGACCATCCGTGGCTCGCTGATGCATTGCGCGTCCGCTATCCGGCCGCGTTGATCGACGAGTTTCAGGATACGGACCCGCTCCAGTTCGCGATCTTCAATCGCATTTTCGCGCCGGCAGGGCCGCTCTTTCTCGTCGGCGATCCGAAGCAGGCGATCTACAGCTTCCGCGCGGCGGATCTGCACACCTATCTCGCTGCGCGCGATGCCGCGTCCGCGCGCTACACACTGGCAGTCAATCAACGTTCGACGTCGCCGATCGTCGAGGCGTGCAACCGGATCTTCGAGGCCAATCCACAGGCGTTCGTGCTGGAAGGTCTCGATTACCAGCCCGTGCGCGCGGGCGCCCGGCAACGTGCGCCGTTCATCGATCCAGACTGGCAGGGTGGCGACTTTCGTATCTGGATGCTGCCGCAAGGCGAAAGCGCGTTGGCTAAACGCGAGGCTCAGCGTCAGGCCAGTGAAGCGTGCGCCGCGGAGATCGTGCGCCTGCTGCGCGGCGCGCGGGAGGGCACGGTGTCGATCGGCGATGTGCCGCTTGCGCCGGGCAATATTGCGGTGCTCGTACAGACGCATCGACAGGGCAGTCTCGTCAAACGGGCGCTTGCCGCGTGGGGCGTCGGCAGCGTCGAACTTGCACAGGCTTCGGTGTTTTCGACGCTGGATGCCGAGCAGATCGAGCGCGTGCTGGCGGCGGTCGACACACCCGGCGATCTGCGTCGCTTGCGGGCCGCCCTCGCGACGGACTGGCTCGGGCTTGATGCCGCCGCGCTGTGGCGCCTCGAACAGATCGCCGAGGCGCCCTTGACGCAGAATGACCCAGCACACGCGGCCGATGCGATGAGCTGGGTCGAGCGTTTTTCGCGTTACCGGATGCTGTGGCACGAGCGCGGCTTCGCAGTCATGTGGCGCACGTTGATGCGCGAACTGCGCGTCGCGCAACGGCTGGTTGCAGGCGTGGACGGCGAACGCCGGTTGACCGATGTCAACCATCTCGCCGAACTCGTGCAGTCGCGCGCCGCGACGCAGCCCGGTATTGCGCCGACGCTGCGCTGGCTCGCGGCGCAACGTACCCAGGGCGGTGGCGAGGAAGCACAGTTGCGTCTCGAATCGGACCGCAATCTCGTGCAGATCGTGACAGTCCACAAGTCGAAAGGGCTCGAATACGCGGTCGTGTTCTGTCCGTTCCTTAACGACGGCAAGTTGCGCGAACCGCCTTCATCGGGTCTGCCGGACGCACGCGAATATCACGATGATGAAGGCGCGGCCGTGCTGCACTACGGTTGCGACGACGACGAAGCGGAGCGCGCCCAGCGTTTTGCCGCCCGCGAACAGGCGGCGGAACGCGCGCGGCTCGTCTACGTGGCGCTTACACGGGCTGTGTATCGCTGCTATCTCGTCGGTGGCGTCTACCTTTCGTCGCGTTCGACGAAAGAGTCGCGCCGCAGCGTGCTGAACTGGCTGGTTGCCGGTAGCGGTCACACGTTCGACACCTGGCTCGCCGGGCCACCGGATGAAAGCGTGTTGCAGACGCGCTGGCGTGCGTTGTCGGGCGGTCCCGTATCGATCGAGGCATTGCCTCCAATGACGCGTCGCGTGCCACTGGAAAACCAGCAGGCTGACGGCACGAAAATGCAGTCGCGGATGAACCGTCGTCTGTTGCGCGATCAATGGCGCATGGCCAGCTTCAGCGGGCTCGTGGCGGCCGGCGCGCGCACCGAAGAAGCTTTCACGCAAACGGAAGATGCACGTCCCGATCACGATGAAATCGTCGATGTCGCTGTGGACGTGAACGCCGCGCCGGTCATCGTGCAGCGCCCGGCACACGCGCCGGACGACATCCTGGCTTTTCCGCGCGGCGCGGCGGCCGGTGAATGTCTGCACCGGATGTTCGAACTGGCCGACTTCACCGATGCCGGGACCTGGCCGGGAGCGATCGAACGGGCATTGCGGGAGCGACCTGCGCCTGCACTGCCTGAACTCGCGCGGCAGATGCCTTCGATGATGCACAACCTGCTGACCGACGTCGTCACGACCGAACTCGTGCCGGGCATGACGCTCGCCTCGCTGAATCCGCTGCGGCGCCTGAACGAACTCGAGTTTCTGTTTCCCGCACACGCGCTCGACTTTCCAGCGTTGCGTGCGCTGCTGATATCGCACGGTTACCCGGACGTCGCGCTGGAACCGGGTGTATTGCGCGGCTTCGTCAAAGGATTTATCGACATGATCGTCGAGCACGGCGGTCGCTACTGGATCGTCGACTGGAAATCGAACCATCTCGGCGATACGCCCGATGACTACGCTGCGGCGTCGCTCGAAGCGGCGATGGCAAGTCACGCGTATCACCTTCAGGCGTTGCTCTACACGGTTGCGCTGCACCGGTATCTGCGCGCACGCGTGCGCGACTATTCCTACGACACGCATATTGGAGGCTATCTGTATCTGTTCGTGCGGGGTGTACGGCCGCAATGGCGTCACGCGGAAGGCGCAGCGGGTGTCCACGCACGTACGCCGCAGGCGGAGCTCGTGTTTGCACTGGATGCCTTGATGGATGGAGGCGCGGCATGAGCGCATTTGAACAACCGCCACTCGACATCGAAGTCACGCTGCCGACACCCGCGGATTTCAGCACGGCGCTCGCCGAAGGTTTCGCGCGTCGACTGGGCGTGCTGACACGGCGACTCGGCGGCAACGCATCGAGCGTGCGCTGGGCACAGCGCGCGGCGTTCGCGATCAGTCGCGCGACGGCCGAAGGTCACGTCTGTGTGCCGCTCGATGTGCTCGCGAGGCGCTACGAAACATCGGAAGCGGATGCGCGCGCGGCGCTATCGGCGAGCGGTATTGCCTGCGACGGTTCGCAGGAGGCCGCAGCGCTGCGGCCCCTGGTCATCGACGGGCAGGGCAGGCTATACCTCGCGCGCTATTACGACTATGAACGGCAGCTTGCCCGCGCGCTCGTCGCGCACGCGCAGGCGCAGGCGCATGGAAACGGCGAGGCGCCTGCGCCCGTCAGCGACAACGCAGCAGAAAACACGGGCGCGCTTCGTGCACGTCTGCTGCGATATTTCGGTCCTTCCCGGGATGACGCGGTCGACTGGCAGCGCGTCGCGGCAGTCATGGCGTTGTCGGGCCGGCTCACCATCGTGAGCGGCGGCCCGGGCACCGGCAAGACGACGACCGTGGCAGGCGTCCTCGCGTGTCTGCTCGACGCCGCGCCGGATCTGCGCGTGGCACTTGCCGCGCCCACCGGGAAGGCGGCCCAGCGCATGCAGGAAGCACTCCTTGCCCGTGCCGGCGATCTGCCGCCCGATATTGCCGCGCGTCTTCCACAGACGTCCTGGACATTGCATCGTCTGCTCGGCAGTGGACCGGGTGGCCGCTTCAGACATCATCGCGACAATCCCCTTCCGTACGACGTGATCGTGATCGACGAAGCGTCGATGATCGACGTCGCCATGGCCGCGCATCTGCTCGACGCGATCGCACCGCAGACGCGTCTCGTGATGCTGGGTGACAAGGATCAGCTTGCGGCGGTCGAGGCAGGCGCCGTGTTCGCGGAACTCAGCGCGCGTCCGGCTTTCAGCGCTGCAGGTATCGCGCGGGTCGCCGCGGCGCTGGATATCGACGAGTCGCAACTTGTGGCGTCGTTACCTTCGCAGGTGGTGTCAGCAAAGGCGAATACATCGCCCCTTTCGCCATTCGACGATGATCTGTTCGGAGCGCCGCCGTACGGAGAAGAGCGCAGCGCCAGCCGCGAGCCTGGAGAAACAGCCGCGCCGCTTGCCGATGCCGTCGTCTGGCTCGAACGCAACTACCGCTTCGGTCTGGATTCGGCGATCGGTCAGCTGTCACTCGCGATTCGTGGCGGCGACCCGCACGCAGTGCTCGATACGCTGACAACCGATCCTGACTCACCGTGCGTGGCCGCGCTCTACGAAGATGCGTCGCCCACTTTGAGTGACCGCACGGTTGCACGACTCGCGGCCGGTTTCACCCCATATGCCGACGCGCTCGCAGACGCGCTTGCCGCCCGCTTGCCAGACCCGGCGCCGCTATTCGATGCGTTGAACCAGTTTCGCATCCTGTGCGCGACGCGCTCGGGGCTGCGCGGCGTCGATCAGATCAATACGTTGATGGCCGCGCAGGTGCGTCGTGTGGCGCGTGTCCCGTTGACGGTCGGAGCGGGCTGGTTCGCGGGCCGGCCGGTCATGGTGACGCGCAACGATTACGCGCTCGGTCTCTTCAACGGCGACATCGGCATCGCACTGCCGGGCGCGGACGGCGCACTGCGGGTGTACTTCCGCACCGGCGATGGCAGCCTGCGCGCGGTATCGCCAGCCGCGCTGCCGCCGCACGATACCGCGTTCGCGTTGACGGTCCACAAGTCACAGGGTTCGGAATTCGAGCACGCCGCACTCATTCTGCCTTCGACGTTCAGCCGCGTGCTGTCGCGGGAGCTGGTCTATACGGCGATCACGCGCGCGCGTCACCGGGTTGAAGTGATCGGTTCGCGCGCAGTGTTGTCGCAGGCGGTCGCAACGCCTACGCAGCGCGACTCGGGCCTCGCGGCCCGAATCGCGGAGGCGCTGGAGCGTGACGCATGACCGGCGTTGTCGAAACGCGTGCCGGAGAGACCAGGCTCTCCAGTCAGACCCGACCGGCCCGGCAGCGCAAACAGACTGGACAGCTACCCGGCGACGCCATCGGCCTCGCTGGCGTCTGTCACGCGTCGGCGCATGCCTTTTCGGTACCACACGGTCCACAGCAGCAACGCGCCGTAGATGCCGTAGCTCACAAACGGCGATATGACGAGAAAGCGTTCGATCGGCCACGTCATCGCCATGAAGGCACGCAGCGCGGTTTCGAGCGTCAGGCCCGCGCCCCATACGGCCGTCATCAGTCGAAGCTCGGACGCGAAAGCGGGGCGTTCGTGCCACAACGCGTCGATGTGCGCGGCGCCGTCTGCCTTTTCCCGGGCAACGGTTGCCCGCGCGAGATAGAACACGAGCGGCCGCGGCATCAGGAGCGAAACCAGGAACGCCACGCCGATCGCGCCCGACACCAGCGACTCGCGCAGCAACAGCATGCGCGGGCTGCCGCCCGCCGCCATCGCTGCGATCGACAGCACAATGCCCAGCAACACCAGCACGCTCAGCGCATCGACGCGACGAAAGCGCGCCAGTTCGACAAGGCTCCAGACAACCGGCGGCACCGCCGAAGCGATGAGGCCGCCCGTTTCGCCCCAATGCGGCGCGGCGAGGCGATACGCGAGCCATGGCAACAGCAGGTTGACCACCAGTTCGAGGAAAAAACTCGCGCGTATTTTCATGCGGATCGGTGTGATGTCGAAGTGTCACAAGTATCGTCAGGGTACCGGACACAGGCAAATGTTTTTTATTCGATGCGCCCGGCCGAGGACGCGGGTAAAGTGCCGCGCAGGTGGCGCCCGGATTGCGGCATGGCGTCGCCGCTGTCGGTCGTTCTATCGTTCATTGTCCGGCCGGGCTGCATTTGGCACGCGGCCCGAACGACTGGAATCGATCCGGCTATTCCCGCGTCTGATTGCAAAACACCCGAGCCATGACTTCACGTTACCCGGTCCCACTGAACGAAATCGAATTGACGGCTGTGCGCGCGCAGGGAGCAGGCGGGCAGAACGTCAACAAGGTGTCGAGTGCGATTCATCTGCGCTTCGACGTACGCGCGTCGTCGTTGCCCGAGGTGCTCAAGATGCGCCTGCTCGCGTTGTCGGATCATCGCCTGACGCGCGATGGTGTTGTCATCATCAAGGCGCAGGAGCATCGCACGCAGGAAATGAACCGTGCCGCCGCGCTTGCGCGCCTCGATCAGCTGATCGAAAGCGTCAGTGTCAGCCGCAAGGCGCGGGTCGCCACGCGTCCAACGCGGGCGTCGAATCTGCGCAGGCTCGACGGGAAAACGAAACGCGGTGAAATCAAGGCAGGCCGCGGACGCGTGGAGGACTGATCTTTCCCTGTGGTTGACCGAAACACAAGGGACGCTTCCATGCCACCGGAGCGCACACCCACGAACGCAGATGCGCACACAATTTCAACGCGCACCCCCGTGCGACCGGTCCGGCAGAAAATCCGCGCAGAATACCTCCGGGCCTTCCGTCCCGTCAGTGCGCTCGATAGCAATCGCGGCTGTGTAGCAATCCTCACCCTCGGTCAGCGAGTAATGAGGTCCCATCATCGCGACGTGTCCCGGTGACGCCATCGCGTGCCGGAAATACGCGCGCCGTGACCAGTTGTTATGCGTATCGGGAAAGAGCGGCGCGAGGCGCGACGGCGGCGGCGCGAGATCCTTCGCCGTCACAGACGGCTGCTCCTGCAACCCGCGCGCGTTGAGCAGGAACACGCGTCGCGCTTCGCCCACGTTGAACACCTGTTCGGCCGCCTGCGTCAGATCGCCGGTCGCTGAATACACGTGTGCGCCCGCGCGGACCGCTTCGGCGAAACTTTCGAAACCCAGCTGCTGGTGATGCGCATTCGCGCGGTCGTAGGCGTCGTACTTGAGCCACATCGATTCGATCAGTTCCGGCGCGCCTGCACCCGCCGCGCGCACGGACGCCTGCGGCATGCCGAACCAGTATCCCTGCACGAAATCGACATCGGCCTGCATCAGGATCATCAGTTCGTCGTCAGTCTCGACGCCTTCGGCGAGCACCAGCGTGCCGGCCTGATGCAGCATCGCGATCAGATGCGTCATCAGCGATTCGTCGCCCTCGCGCTTGCCGGCGCGCGCGATCAGCGAGCGGTCCAGCTTGACGATATCCGGACGCAGTCGCCACACGCGGTCGAAGTTCGAGAAGCCGGTGCCGAAGTCGTCGATCGCGATCAGGAAGTCGCGCGGCCGGGTCGCGGCGAGCGTGCGCGCCACGGCTTCTTCATCGCCCGCAGGTTGCTCCAGCAGTTCGATCACGATGCGCTCGCGCGGCAGGCCGAAGTGCGCAGACAACTCGTCGATAAACGCGCGATGCGGCCAGCGTGTTTCGAAGACCTGTGGCAGCGCGTTCAGAAAAAGCCAGCACGCGTCGATCTTCTGTTCGACGAAATTTGCGACGTGCAGGCAGCGTGAGAGCCGATCGAGAATCGGCGCGTTCGCATGCAGCTGCGCCTGCGAGAAGAGTGCGTCGGGCGTCACGGGATTGCCGGCCGAATCGGTTGCGCGCAGCAGCGCCTCATAGCCGACGATGCGCTGATGCGTGATCGACAGCACCGGCTGGAACACGCTATGCAGTGTGATGGACCGCCAGTTGGCCGACCAGCCGTCCCCATCCCGGACGATGCGGGGCAGGAGGCGGCTGAGTGTTAGTTCGTCGACGGTGGACATCCGGGTTTGCCGTGGGCAACGTGCTTCGACATGCTGCCGGCCGCGGACTCTTAGCGCGCTTCACCGGCGAAAAGCCTCGCGCGAGCGGGGCTGCGTAATCTGTGTCCGAGGGCGTACTCCAGCACCGTCGCGCAGAGCGCCGTGCAGACCCTGGGTCGAAAACAGTCTATCAGGTCATTTGCGTGACGAGTGTTCGGCGAATCACAGAATGGGAGGTGCCCAGCGCGCTCGCGGCGCGGCGGGTATCCTGCTGTCTTTCTGAAACGGAGAGCGATATGTCGGAAGTAGCAGTGGTTGCAATCTCGGTAGCAAAGCCGGGCTACGAAGAGCAGTTGCGTGAAGCGCTGACAGGCATCGTCGGTCCGACGCGCAAGGAACAAGGCGCGCTGCAGTATGACCTGCATCGCGATGTAAGCGAGCCGCGCCGTTTTGTGTTTGTCGAGCGCTGGGAAAGCGAGGCGGCGCTGGCCGCACACGCGAAGTCCGCGCACATCGCCGCCTGCGGGCAGGCGGTGAAGGACTGGGTCGAACACTCGGAAATTCGCGTGGTGTCGAAGATCGCGTGATGGCGCAGCTGGCGCTTCGGCTTTCGCGTGCTGGCTCGATTATTTGATCCGCGAATGGAAAGACGGCGGGCACTTGCCCGCCGTCTGTGGTTCTTGTCGCTTGATCGTGCGAAAGAAGCTTTAGTGCGTCGCCTGTGGGACGTCGAGAATCAGGATGATGGTCCAGTCCGCGTCGCCTTCGTGATGATACTGACGCTCGGCGACGATAAACGGCTGCTGTTTGCCAGCCGGGCCGAGGAACAGCACGTCGCCTTCCATGGGCAGGCATTCGACCGGCGGCAACGCGAGAAATGCTTCCTGGCTGCCGCGTGGCATCAGTTTTTCAATCTTGCGGGACGCTGCTTCGGTCCATTCGATGTCCAGCTGGATGTTGCTCATTCTGTCCTCCGCACCAGGGTGCGCACGGGTTGGGATGGGTGGGTGCGCGACTTTAGCATACCGTTGCCGGGCCGCCGGCAATAAAAAAGCCGAAGCCGGTAACGCCGGCTTCGGCTTTTCCTCCTCGATGCGGCATGGTTTGCCGCGACGCCGGAGCAAATGTTATTCGGCCTTCGGCGCTTTCTTGTGTTTCATCGACTTGCCATGATGAGCCGGCATGGGCGCGTTTTCCATGGCCTGCTGTTTGGCTTGCAAATCCTGCGCACGTTGCTCGACGTCAGCGGCTTTCGCCGGATCGGTGCTCATCGTGACGCCGCTGTCGGACTGCGCGTAGGCCGCGCCCGTCGACAACGCGGAAAGGGCAACCAGGACTGCCAGGGACGCTTTTTTCATCGCTACCTCCGTAGAGTGGTTTATGGACCCGAGTAATGCCTGTCCAGTCGGAAAGACACTGCATTCTAGCGAGCAATATCTGCTCCCGCGGACAACCCGTAACAGAATTGACAGTTCGTTACATTCGGTTACATGGCGCGCCGATGCGGTCGATGCGGCTGTGCCAGCGCCGATGCGACCAGCGAGTCCTTTAATTAAAGCAGCATTCGCCGTGCCTCGCGTTGATCAGAACCAGCCAATCGCGCGGTAGACGTGAAATTGTGCAATCCCGATCAATTCGTGCAGCGCGATGTTGGCATTGACGAGGTTGATATAGCGCGGCAGCACGCCGGTTTGCGCGCGTCGCGTATTTGAAATAACCGGCTGCGGAAAACTGCCGAAACGGTGGAAGTCCAGCAACGCGCGCGGCATCTGATGCGCGGATGTCACGAGTATCAACGAATCGTAATGTACGTGTTGCAGAATGGTGACGACGAACTTCGCGTTTTCGTAAGTCGTGAGGCTGCGGTTTTCGAGCACGATGTCGTTGCGCGAGACGCCGCGTTGCAAAAGCCAGGGCAGATAGGTGTCGGCTTCGGTGGCTTCGTGATGCTGCGGATTGCCGCCGCTGACGATGACATCGCAGCGCGTCGCGACGCGTGTACAGCCCGCGTAAAGTTCGGCGGTTTTCTCTATGCGGGCGATGGCATCGCGCTTCGGAATCAGGCGATCGTGATCGTCGTATTCCGTGCCGCTGCCGAGCATGACGATCGCGGTGTGTCCGGCGAAAGTTGCGCGCGCAACGGGACAGGCGCCGTGTTGCGCCCACGCCAGTAAGGGTGCCGTTAGCCATCCGGACGAGAGCAGCCAGAAGAGCGTAAGCGCGATAATGGCGATGATCGAACGCAACCGGCGCAAAAGCAGGAAAGCTGCAAAAAAAAGCGCCAATAAAGTGAATAGAATCAATTTAAATGGGGTAACGTATCACTTTCGGGACAATCTTCGCGCCTGCCATCGCACCGGTACGGAAAGCATCGTCGGCACGGGGAGAGAACGTCAGCAAGGCGTTCGTACGGGGGTCCTGAATATAACAGGCAGCACCCGGTGGCAAACGGAACATCGGGCGAATCCGGTGCTTCGCATCTCACCAGTGGCGCGGTGATTGGCGTTGCGCAAGTCGTGTCATGGCTGCACTTTAAGAAAGAAGTGAGATGACCACGTATTCCAACGAAGCGGTACTTGAAGCGCTGAGGCGGGCGCAATATCGCCAGGTGCCCTGGGCCAGACGCCCCGGTGTTTTCGAATATCTTCGCGCGCTTGGTCTCATGGAGACCGTTCGACAGCGCACGGTTGCCCCGGCGCCGGGCTTTCACGCCCCGGTAGACATCGCGGTGCTGACCGAGCGGGGCAGGGCAGAGTTCGCGCGGCTCGAACGCGACGAACGTTCGCTGCAGTGGCATGCCCACCGGATGAACCATTACATCGCAGTCACGCCTGAGGTGAGCACGGCCACCGCTTTCGAAGCGCGTCCGTAACTGCCGCGGGCTTGCACGAACCCGGCGCTCCGCGTCGGTGAAAAGCCATTGCGCAAAAAAAAGCCCGTATCGCGAGATACGGGCTTACCGGAATTACTTCTGCCACGCTGTGCTTATGGCTTGGGTGAGACAACGCCCATTTCGAAGTGGTTCCCGGTATTGTTCGCATGTTTCGCTCACGATCGCCGCGGCCCGCATCACGGCTTGAATTGCGGTCGTGCCCGGCATCGTGGCCTGTTCGGGTTCGGGCATGCGGTGGTCTTCACATCGACATCCGGTAGCGTTAACGCCGGCGTTGACCATTGTCGTGAGAGGGCTCGGGCCGCTCGCGCGCGTTACTCGCGATATCTCCGCGCAGGTCACCACGCGGCGTGGGCGGCGTAAAGCCGCGGCCCGGCGCGTCGTTTTGCCATGCCTTCAGGCTGGCAGGACGTTCCGGATGCAAGTTCCACGTCTGCGGCCGTTCCTGGGCCAGCGTGGGTGCGGCAAGTGTTGAAACCACAATGCCGCACAGAAGCAGGGACATTGGTTTCATGAGGGGCTCCCGTCAAGCCATCGGGAATAGGCTTGTTCGCATACTCATACGGTATGCTCAGGAGCGAAAGCACGCTGTAAATAATGGTAAAGAGATGTTTCGTCAGCGGCTGAATACTGGTCGGGCGCTGCGTGCGCCAGCCGGCTTCCAGCGTTGTCGAAGTATGCAGGGAAGAGCGTTGGAAACGCTGTCGCGGCCGCCGGAAGAGCGAGCGAAATCGACGTGCTGAAGCGGGCGCCGTCAGATGCTCAACGGGCGCCCGAAGGCGCCCGGTGGCATGGGGTTGGCGTCAGGCCATCTTGACCGGCGCGCGCCAGGATTCCGGATTGGTCCAGAATGCGCCGCGCAGTCGATCGCGGCTCGGCGGTGCGGGCGGCTTCGCCGCCGTCGCTCCGATGCGTCCGCGCAGCGAAATTTCGCGGCCGCTCGTGCCCAGTCGCTTAACTATTTCGGCGAGCGTACCATCGGCCTGCCACTCGTCGAAACGACGGCGGCAAGTGGGGGGCGACGGATAGCGGCCTGGCAGTTTGGACCAGCCTTCACCCGTCGACAGCACCCACAGCACAGCATTGACAACCGCGCGGGCTTCCACGCGAGGACGACCGCGTCGTTCGCTTCGTGCTGGCTCCGCACAGAACAACGCCTCGACCAGCGCCCACTCGTTGTCTCTCAAATCGTCGAACAGCATCATGTTTTCACCTCAGCGAAGCTAACTCCGGTGCGCTGCCCCGCGCCGCGCACTCTTCATGCACCCGAATTCGAGTGCCAGGCGGGGTCGGGCTTGCCACGGCGTCTAGAGCGTTTATCAAGCGGCGAGCAGCGCCGACCCAGTATTCACCCTAATGCATGAAGCGTGCCATTTCTTCCGCGAACGCCTCAAAACCCCGTGGCATCAGGCCAGCGCGGGCGCTAGTCAGTGGCGTATAAGAATCCAAAAAACCCATCTCGCAAATCGGGACAATCACCAATCTTGTGCAATCAAGCCCGCCCAGCGTGCGTCTGCGCTCTATTGCTGCATTGCAGCGATTTGTGTTTTGTGCCGTAGCGCGCCGGGAAACAATACAATGCGCATCAAAGATGCTCATTGATGAGGCAATTGGATGAATGTGACATTGCGTCAGTTGCGCGTGTTTATCGAGGTCGCGCGGCTTCAGAGTTTCAGCCGCGCCGGCGACGAAATCGGGCTGACGCAGTCAGCCGTGAGTCGCTGCGTGCGCGAGCTGGAAGCGGAAATCGGTCTCAAGCTGATCGACCGGACGACCCGCGAAGTGCAGCTCACCGACGTCGGCGGCAATCTGGTGGCGAGCGTGTCGCGGTTACTGACGGATCTGGACGACGCGCTGCGCGAGATCCGCGAAATTGGCCAGCAGCGACGCGGGCGCGTCGTGGTGGCGGCAAGTCCGACGATCGCCTGCCGGCTGATGCCGCAGATCATCGCGACGTGTGGCCGGGACTTTCCGTACGTCACGCTCGGGCTGCGCGACGACGTGCAGAGCGATGTGGTGCGCAAGGTGAAGTCGGGTGAAGTGGATTTCGGTGTGGTCATAGGCCCGTTTTCCGCCGACGACCTCACGAGCGAACCGATGATGACCGATTCATTCTGCCTCGTGTCGCGTAGCGATCACCGGCTGGCGGCGCAGCGGCAGGTCGCGTGGATCGATCTGGAGGGCGAGCGGCTCGTGATGCTCGATTACGCGTCGGGTAGCCGGCCGATCATCGATGCCGTGATGGCCGAGCACAACGTCACGGCCACCGTGGTGCAGGAACTGGGGCACTCGGCGACGGTATTCGGGCTCGTGGAGGCCGGCATCGGTGTCAGCGTGCTGCCGTGGCTTTCATTGCCATTGCCGGCGCATTCGTCGCTGGTGGCGCGCCCTCTGGTGCCGCGCGCGGAGCGGACGGTGGAGCTGGTGCGCCGGCGGGACCGCTCGCTGTCGCCGGCGGCCGAAGCCGTGTGGGGGCTGATCCGGCAACTGCCGGCGAGGGCGGAGGATCTGCGTTAAGTGGCGCGCTGCCCGCCCGCCGTCGCGAAAAAACGGTGAACCATTAAACTGACGTTCTCCTGCCTTGCCACGAACCACGTGAACACCACAATGACCGAACTGGATTTCCGCAAACCCTCAGCCCCCGACGCCCGGGACGCCGTCCGCGCGCTGCGGCCATCGCAGATCCGCGAAGTCGCGAATGCGGGTTTTGGCGTCGAAAACGTGCTGCCATTCTGGTTCGGCGAATCCGACCGCGTGACGCCGCAATTCATCCGCGACGCGGCAAGCGCCGCGCTCGCCGATGGCGCGACCTTTTACACGCACAATCTCGGCATCGCACCGCTTCGCGCCGCGCTCGCCAGCTACGTGAGCGCGTTGCACGGGGCGACGTCGGCCGGACATGTCGCGGTGACGAGCGCCGGCGTGAACGCGTTGATGCTGGCAGCGCAACTGGTGGTCGGCGCGGGCGACAGGGTCGTCGCCGTGACGCCGCTGTGGCCGAACCTCGTCGAAATCCCGAAGATCCTTGGCGCACACGTCGACACCGTTGCGCTCGATTATGGTACGCAGGGCTGGACGCTCGATCTGGACCGGCTGCTGGCGGCCCTCACGCCGGACACGAAACTGCTGATGATCAACTCGCCGAACAATCCGACCGGCTGGGTGATGACGCGGGAGCAGCAACGCTCCGTGCTCGAGCATTGCCGCCGTCACGGCATCTGGATCGTCGCCGACGAAGTCTACGAGCGCCTTTATTACGGCGACGACGCCGGCAGCACCCGCGCCGCGCCATCGTTCCTCGATCTCGCCGCGCGCGACGAACGGGTGATCTGCGTCAACTCATTCTCGAAGGCGTGGTTGATGACCGGCTGGCGGCTCGGCTGGATCGTCGCGCCCGCCGCGTTGATGGACGATCTCGGCAAGCTGGTGGAGTACAACACGTCCTGTGCGCCATCGTTCGTGCAGCAGGCGGGCGTGGCGGCCGTGGAACAGGGAGGGCGTTTCACGCAGCAGCTCGTGGCCGACCTGAAGGCTTCACGCGATCATCTGGTGCAGGCACTGTCGGCGATGCCTGGCGTCGACGTCAAGGCACCGGCCGGCGCGATGTATCTGTTCTTTTCGTTACCCGGCGCGGCGAAGAGCCTTGATTTGTGCAAGGCGCTGGTTCGCGAGGCGGGGCTCGGACTCGCGCCGGGCAGCGCGTTCGGGCCTGAAGGCGAGGGCTTCGTGCGCTGGTGCTACGCATGCGACACCGCGCGCCTCGACGCCGGTGTGGAGCGTCTCCAGCGTTATCTGGGAGAGTGTGGCGCGCGCTGATTTCCGGCGGGCAAAGACGGGCCGGACTTCCGGGAGGCCTCGTGGCCGGTATTTCGCCTTTACGCTTCGATTTTTTTTGCGTAAGATGGCGCTCAGTCACGCGATTCCTTACAGGAATTTCGCTGCTCCGTCCGGCTGGGTTTGGCTCGATTAGCCTGTTTCGCCTCCCCCCGGTGCGTGCTCCCATCAATATGACCGATCAGAATCGGGCGAGCGCGTCTTCAGTTCCAAATCGTCTGTCCGATCCGGTTCTTTGACCCTAACTCATAAGGTCGACCTGGCTGCATGAATACCCAAGAGGCGAAAATCGTCCTCGAGACTGCCTTGATCTGCGCGCAGGAGCCCTTAAAGCTCGGCGAGCTGCGCAAGCTCTTTGCCGACGGCGTGTCGGCAGACACCGTTCGCACGTTGCTCGAAGACCTGAGGCAGGACTGGTCGGGTCGCGGGGTTGAACTGGTCGGGCTGGCGTCTGGCTGGCGCTTTCAGAGCAAGCCTGCAATGCGCTCGTACCTGGACCGTCTGCATCCCGAGAAGCCGCCGAAGTATTCGCGCGCTGTGCTCGAAACGCTCGCGATCATCGCCTACCGCCAGCCGGTCACGCGCGGCGATATTGAAGAGATTCGCGGCGTGACGGTGAACACGCAGGTCGTCAAGCAGCTCGAAGATCGCGGCTGGATCGAAATCATTGGTCATCGTGATGTGCCGGGGCGTCCGGCGCTGTATGCAACGACGCGCTCGTTTCTCGACGATCTTGGCCTGAAGGCGCTCGACGAACTGCCGCCGCTCGACGACCCAACGGCGCAGCTGAACGTGAACCTGCTGGGTCAGCACGCGATCGAATTCGCAGATGGCGAAGTCGTAGCGGCTGAAGCGGTCGAAGGATCGGCTGGTGCGGATGCCGACGTGGACGTAGCGTCGGCGGCAGGTGAAGCGGCTGACGTGGCTGGTGCGTACACGGATGGCGCACCGGCACATGTCGCGGCTGCCAGTCCCGAAGCGGAACTATCGTCCACGGAAGTCGCCGAACCGGCGCATCCGGCAGCAACACCCATCGACGACGTGCACCTGATTGCCCACGCGCAATTCGATGCGCCGGTCGCCGAAACAGACGTTGAACCGAAAGCCGGCGATGCTTCGAGCATCGCTGGTCATGCAGAAAATCAGGATCCGGTCTCCCAGGCCGATCCGGCAGCACCCGCGCACGGCTCGGGCGAACTCCGCGAAACGGAGCACGTCATTGAGTCGAACCCGACACGTGCGGCACACGACGATCAGGAAGATCGTGGCGATGCCGCGCGGGACGCAGGCGTTTTGACCGACGACGAAACCGAATCGCGCAGCGCCTGACGTAACCGAACTTTTGCCGCGCCCGCAATGGGCGCGCGCGACCTGACATTTTGAGGTTGTTTTGACACATACCCACGACACCGATTCGTCCGAATCCGAGCGCGCCGTGAAATCTGCACGTCCCGACGAGGCGCGCGAGTCGCAGGCATCGGCCGGCGAAAGCGATCGCACGGGCGAAACCGCAGGCGCCGAAGGCGAAGACCGTCCGCGTCGCGGCCTGCGCCGCGGTCCGCGCAGTCTGATCGCGCGTCGACGCGCAGGAGCGAAGGCGAAGGGCGCCGAAGGCGAACCGGCGCAAGGCGAACCGGTCGCGACGGAAACGGCGCAGGACGGCGAGGTCGTGGCGCAGCCGCGACCGCCGCGCAAGGAAGGCGCCCCGAGACAAGGTCAGGGGCAAGGTCAGGGCCAGGGACAACGCCGGAACGCAGGCGGCAAGCGGGCCAATGCGCCGCGCGACGGTGCGCCGCGCGAAGGCGGTCAACGTGATGGCGCGCCCCGCGAAGGCGGACAGCGCCAGAGGAACCGTCGCGGCGAGGCGCCGGCTGTTGCCGTTGCAGTCGCAACCGAGGCTTCCCCGGACGATCTGTTTTCATACGTGACATCCCCGGCGTTCGATGCTGACAACAGCACCACTGGTGGCGTGCGCGCCCCGATGCTGCGCCGTGGCCGGGCCGCCGCGCCGAAACGCGTGCTCTCGCCGGACGACGATGCGCCCAAGCTGCATAAGGTGCTTGCCGAAGCTGGCATGGGCTCGCGCCGCGATATGGAAGAGCTGATCATTGCCGGACGTGTGTCCGTCAACGGCGAGCCGGCGCACATCGGCCAGCGCATCATGCCGACGGACCAGGTCCGCATCAATGGCAAGCCGGTCAAGCGCAAGCTGGCGAACAAGCCGCCGCGCGTACTGCTGTATCACAAACCGACCGGCGAAATCGTCAGTCACGCGGATCCGGAAGGCCGTCCGTCGGTATTCGACAAGCTGCCGCCGATGAAAACCGCCAAGTGGCTCGCGGTCGGCCGTCTCGACTTCAACACCGAAGGTCTGCTGATGCTGACCACATCCGGCGATCTGGCGAACCGCTTCATGCACCCGCGCTATAGCGTCGAGCGTGAGTACGCGGTGCGTGTGGTGGGTGAGCTGGCCGAAGGGATGCGTCAGAAGCTGCTGCACGGCGTCGAGCTTGAAGACGGCCCGGCGAATTTCCTGCGCATCCGCGATGGCGGCGGCGAAGGCACGAATCACTGGTACCACGTCGCGCTGGCCGAAGGCCGTAACCGCGAAGTGCGTCGTATGTTCGAAGCGGCTGGCCTGATGGTAAGCCGTCTGATCCGTACGCGTCACGGTCCGATCTCGCTGCCGAAGGGGCTGAAGCGCGGTCGCTGGGAAGAACTCGAAGACAATCAGGTGCGCAGCCTGATGGCGTCGGTTGGCCTCAAGGCGCCTGCCGAGGAAAAAGGTGGCCGCAACGCAGCGCCAGAGCGTCGTCAGCCGGATCCGATGCAGACGTCGATGGGTTTCATCAACCGTGAACCGGTGTTGATGTCGCACGGTCGTCTCGCCGACCAGCAGCCGCGTGGCCAGGGCCGTCGCGGTGCAGCCGGCGGTGGCTTCGGTGGCGGGTTTGGCGGCGGCGCGTCATCGGGTTTCGGCACGGGTACAGGCGGCTATGGCGGTCGTGGCACGGGTGGTGGTCGTGGCGGCAATCCGGGCCCACGTGGCGGACGCGATATCGACGGAAACCGGGCGCCTTCGGGCAATGGCGGTAACCGTGCGGCCGGCAGCGGTGCGGGCGCAGGCGGCGCAAACCGCGCCGGCAGCGGCGGCAGCAATCGCGCACCGGGCGGTAATCGCGGCGGCAGCGGCAATGCGGGCAACCGCACCGGCGGCAATCCGAATGCTGCAGGCAACCGCGGCGGCCCGCGCGGCACGCCGCGCAACCGCACCCGCGGTCGCTGAGCGATTGACCGGATCCTGGATCCAGCGTCGCCGTGCAGCCTGGCTGCAGTCGACGGCGGATCCAGATCACCGCGCAACCGCTATCTCGCGGCTTCGCTAAAACGCGAAGTAAACCGCGAAATACCTGTTAAAACAGGCTTCAGCAGGCGTTCTACGGGCATCGCAGGTTTGCGTTTGTCCTGAAAAATGCTACAATCGCGAAGTCGCTGGACGTGCGGCTTTTCTTGTGCGGCTCAGGTGCGACCACCGGCAATAAGATGATGGGCGTTTCGCCCATTTTTTTTTGCCGCTTCAGTTTGTGGTTCTGCATCCCGGGTAGCACGAACGTGCGCCAGCCTGGCGCGCGGCCCGCAGGTGTAATCGCTGGCAACCCGGTTGGCAACCCGCAGGCTCGCCGCGCGAACATCTTAGAGGGCACTGTGCAACTGACGGAACTGATTGAAACCACGGTCGTGGGCCTCGGCTACGAGCTCGTCGATCTCGAGCGCACCGGGCGCGGCATGCTGTGTGTGTATATCGACCAGCCGGCCGGCATCGCAATCGAAGACTGCGAGAAGGTCACGCGTCAGCTCCAGCACGTTCTGACGGTCGAAAACATCGATTACGAGCGGCTTGAAGTGTCGTCGCCCGGTCTCGACCGTCCGCTGAAAAAACTGGCGGACTTCGAACGCTTCGCGGGCAGCGAAGTGGTTATCACGTTGAAAAAGCCATTGGACGGACGGAAATCGTACCGGGGCATCCTGCATGCACCCGAAGGCGAAACGATCGGTCTGGAATTCGAAGGGAAGGAAGGTGCCGCGATGCTCGATTTTACGGTCGCAGATATCGACAAGGCGCGCCTCGTCCCCAAAGTTGACTTTAGGAGCCGCAAACAATGAGTCGCGAAGTGTTGATGCTGGTGGATGCGCTGGCACGCGAGAAGAACGTCGACAAGGACGTGGTTTTTGCCGCCCTTGAGGCGGCGCTCGCTTCGGCCTCCAAGAAACTCTTCGAAGAAGATGCGGACATCCGCGTCCATATCGACCGTGAAAGCGGTGAGCACGAAACCTTCCGTCGCTGGCGCGTGGTGCCGGACGAAGCCGGTTTGCAGGAACCGGATCAGGAAATTCTGCTGTTCGAAGCACGCGAACAGAAGCCTGAGATTCAACTCGACGAGTTCATCGAAGAGCCGGTGCCGTCGATCGAATTCGGCCGTATCGGCGCGCAGGCCGCCAAGCAGGTCATCCTGCAGAAGGTGCGTGACGCTGAACGCGAGCAGATCCTGAATGACTTCCTGGAGCGCGGCGAACACATCATGACCGGCTCGGTCAAGCGCCTCGACAAGGGAAACTTCATCGTTGAAACCGGCCGTGTCGAAGCGCTGCTGCGCCGCGACCAGCTGATCCCGAAGGAAAACCTGCGCGTCGGCGACCGGGTTCGCGCATATATCGCGAAGGTCGATCGCACCGCACGCGGTCCGCAGATCGAACTGTCGCGCACCGCGCCCGAATTCCTGATGAAGCTCTTCGAAATGGAAGTGCCGGAAATCGAGCAGGGCCTGCTGGAAATCAAGGCGGCGGCACGTGATCCGGGCGTTCGCGCGAAGATCGGCGTGGTCGCGTATGACAAGCGTATTGATCCGATCGGTACCTGCGTCGGGATTCGCGGTTCGCGCGTGCAGGCGGTCCGTAATGAGCTCGGTGGCGAAAACGTCGACATCGTGCTATGGTCGGAAGATCCCGCTCAGTTCGTGATCGGCGCCCTCGCGCCGGCAGCCGTCCAGTCGATTGTCGTCGATGAAGAGAAGCATTCGATGGACGTCGTCGTAGACGAAAACGAACTGGCGGTCGCAATTGGCCGTAGCGGTCAGAACGTGCGTCTTGCCAGCGAACTCACAGGCTGGCAGATCAACATCATGACGCCGGACGAATCTGCACAAAAGCAGAATCAGGAACGCAGCGTACTGCGCGACCTGTTCATGGCGCGTCTCGATGTCGACGAGGAAGTGGCCGACATCCTGATCGATGAAGGCTTTACGAGCCTCGAAGAGATTGCCTATGTGCCGCTCAACGAGATGCTCGAAATCGAAGCCTTCGACGAAGACACTGTGCACGAATTGCGCAATCGCGCCCGCGATGCTTTGCTGACGCAGGCGATTGCAAACGAAGAGAAGGTCGAAAACGTAGCGCTCGACCTGAAGAGCCTTGATGGCATGGATGCCGACCTGCTCGCAAAGCTGGCGGAACACCAGATCCAGACCCGCGACGAACTCGCGGAACTGGCGGTGGACGAGCTGACCGAGATGACAGGTATGGAAGAAGATGCCGCCAAGGCGTTGATCATGAAGGCCCGTGAACACTGGTTCCAGTGAATATGACCATGACCCACTGACCTGAAAGCGGCCGTCAGGCCGCATGACCCGATGCTAACCGCAAGGAATCGGTCCTTGCATTAAGAGGAATGAATGGCGAGTAACAACGTAGCCCAATTTGCCGCGGAACTGAAAATGCCTGCCGGCGTGCTGCTCGAGCAGCTGCAGGCGGCGGGCGTCACAAAAGCGAGCGAGGACGACACCCTGTCCGAAACGGACAAGGCGCGTCTGCTCGACCACTTGCGCAAGTCGCACGGTTCGACTGATGCCGACAAGCGCAAGATCACGCTGACAAAACGGCACACGTCGGAGATCAAGCAATCCGACGCGACGGGCAAAGCTCGCACCATTCAGGTCGAAGTGCGCAAGAAGCGCACGTTCGTCCGCCGTGACGAAGCGGCTGGCGAAGGCGGTGAAGCATCGAACCATGTGGCTGAGGATGTTGCCGAGGTCGATGACCTCGAACTCCAGCGTCGCGAGGAAGAAGCGCGGCATGAGGCCGAGCTGCTCGAAAAGCAGGCGCAGGAGCTGAAGGCACGTCAGGAACAGCTGGAACGCGAAGAAGCAGAGCGCCAGGCACGCGAACAGGCGGCCGAGGCGGAGCGTCGTCGCGCGGAAGAAGAAGCAGCGAAGAAGCGCGCAGCGGTTGCGGAAGCGGCTGCCCGCGTTGAAGCGGAGCAGGCCGTGCAAACCGTGCGTCCGGGCGAACAGGACGACGAACGCGCTGCCGCAGAGCGCGCAGCGCAACGCGAAGCGGCGAAGAAGGCGGAAGACGCCGCTCGTCAGGCCGCCGAAAAGACGCGTGCGGAGCAGGAAGAGGTCGGCAAGCGCCGTGCGGCGGCCGAAGCCGAAGCGCGCGCGATTCGCGAAATGATGAACACGCCGCGCAAGGCGCAGGTCAAGGCGCCGGAACCGGCGCCGAAGCCTGCTGAGCCTGCGAAGGCAGCCGAAGCCAAGGGCACGCTGCACAAGCCGGCGCGTCCGGCGGGCGAAACGACGGCCCGTCCGGCTGCGAAGAAGCCTGCGGCTGCACCGGCCGCGACGGCAGCGCCGTCGTCGGTTGGCGACAAGAAGAAGCCGGGCGGTGGCAAGGGCGGCTGGCAGGACGACGCAGCGAAGCGCCGTGGCATCAAGACGCGCGGTGATTCGAGCGGTGGTGTCGATCGCGGCTGGCGCGGCGGTCCGAAGGGTCGTGGCAAGCATCAGGATCAGAACACCACGTTCCAGGCGCCGACCGAACCGATCGTGCGCGAAGTGCATGTGCCGGAAACGATTACGGTCGCCGATCTGGCCCACAAGATGGCCGTGAAGGCTTCGGAAGTCATCAAGTCGATGATGAAGCTTGGTCAGATGGTCACGATCAACCAGATGCTGGACCAGGAAACGGCGATGATCATCGTCGAGGAACTGGGCCACCACGCCGTCGCGGCGAAGCTGGACGATCCGGAAGCGATGCTCGTCGAAGGCGAAATCTCCGACGCAGAAGCGCTGCCGCGTCCGCCGGTTGTGACGGTCATGGGTCACGTCGACCACGGCAAGACGTCGCTGCTGGATTACGTCCGTCGTGCGAAGGTTGCCGCGGGCGAAGCCGGCGGTATTACGCAGCACATTGGCGCGTATCACGTTGAAACGCCGCGTGGCGTGATCACGTTCCTCGACACGCCGGGTCACGAGGCCTTCACGGCCATGCGTGCCCGCGGTGCAAAGGCAACGGACATCGTGATTCTGGTGGTTGCAGCCGACGACGGCGTGATGCCGCAGACGAAGGAAGCGATCGCCCACGCGAAGGCAGGCGGTGTGCCGCTCGTCGTCGCGATCAACAAGATCGACAAGCCGGATGCGAATCCGGAGCGCGTGAAGCAGGAGCTCGTCGCGGAAGGCGTCGTGCCGGAAGAATACGGTGGCGATTCGCCGTTCGTGTCGGTGTCGGCGAAAACCGGCGCGGGCATCGACGATCTGCTCGAAAACGTGCTGCTGCAGGCCGAAGTGCTGGAACTGAAGGCACCGGTCGAAGCGCCGGCCAAGGGTCTCGTCATCGAAGCGAAACTCGATAAGGGTAAGGGTCCGGTTGCAACGATCCTCGTCCAGTCGGGTACGCTGAACCGTGGCGACGTCGTTCTTGCAGGCAGCGCCTACGGCCGCGTGCGTGCAATGCTCGACGAAACCGGCAAGCCGACGAAGTCGGCGGGTCCGTCGATCCCGGTCGAAATCCAGGGTCTGTCGGAAGTGCCGCAGGCTGGCGAAGAAGTCATCGTGATGCCGGACGACCGCAAGGCGCGTGAAGTCGCACTGTTCCGTCAAGGCAAGTTCCGCGACGTCAAGCTGGCGAAGCAGCAGGCCGCGAAGCTCGAAAACATGCTGGAACAGATGGGCGAAGGCGAAGTGCAATACCTGCCGCTTATCGTGAAGGCGGACGTGCAGGGTTCGCAGGAAGCACTGGTCCAGTCGCTGCTCAAGCTGTCGACCGACGAAGTTCGCGTGCAGGTCGTGCACAGCGCAGTGGGTGGCATCAGCGAATCCGACGTCAATCTGGCGACGGCTTCGAAGGCGGTCATCATTGGCTTCAACACGCGTGCGGATGCGCAGGCGCGCAAGCTCGCGGAAGCCAATGGCATCGACATCCGCTACTACAACATCATCTATGACGCAGTAGATGAAGTGAAGGCTGCGATGTCAGGCATGCTGGCGCCGGAGAAGCGCGAAGTGATCACTGGTATGGTCGAAGTCCGTCAGGTCTTCAAGGTACCGAAGATCGGCGCAGTGGCCGGTTGTATGGTCACGGATGGTGTGGTCAAGCGTTCGTCGTCGGTGCGCGTGCTGCGCAACAACGTCGTGATCCACACCGGCGAACTCGACTCGCTGAAGCGCTTCAAGGACGACGTCAAGGAAGTCCGTCAGGGCTTCGAATGCGGTATGTCGATCAAGAACTTCAACGATATCGTCGAAGGCGACCAGTTCGAAGTCTTCGAAGTCACGGAAGTCGCGCGTACGCTGTAAGTCTGGCGCAACGCTCAAAGGGCGGAGCGGGCGCTTGCCCGGCTCCGCCCTTTGTTTTTGTGTCGGCGTTTGCGTTTGCTTTCGAGTTGCGGCGGGTAACCACTACCGCCGTTTCGACGTAAACGCATAACCGCCGACAAACCGAATCACGGATTCACCATGCCGAAAAAACGTTCCTCTCCCAATCGCAACGTGCAGATCGCCGATCAGATCCAGCGTGATCTGTCGGAGTTGCTGCGCGAAGTCAAAGACCCGCGCATCGGGCTTGTTACATTCCAGAGCGTCGAACTGACGCCGGATTACGCCCACGCGAAGGTGTTCTTCACGACGCTGACGGGCGATCCGCAGCAGACGCAGGACGCGCTCAATCACGCGGCGGGTCATCTGCATAACCAGCTGTTCAAGCGCCTGCACATTCACACGGTGCCGACGCTGCATTTCCATTATGACAAGACGATCGAGCAGGCTGTCGAGATGTCGCGTCTGATCGACGAAGCGAACGCTTCGCGCGCGAAAGACGAGTGATCTCGCGTTCTTCATACCAGCCAGCGTTCGATTGACATGACTGCACCTCAACGCCCGCGCATTCCGCGCCGCGCGCTCGACGGCGTGCTGCTGCTCGACAAGCCCATCGGGTTGTCGAGCAACGACGCGCTGATTCGGGCCAAGCGTCTCTATCTCGCGAAGAAGGCAGGCCACACCGGCACGCTCGATCCGCTCGCGTCCGGTCTGCTGCCGCTGTGTTTTGGCGAAGCCACCAAGTTTTCCCAGGATCTGCTCGAAGCCGACAAGACGTACGAAGCGACGATGCGTCTCGGCATCCGCACGACCACGGGCGACGCCGAAGGCGATGCCGTCGATACGCGCGATGTCACGTGCGATCAGGCTGCAGTGGAAAATGCGATGGCGCAATTCCGCGGCGATATCGTCCAGATTCCGCCAATGTATTCCGCACTGAAACGCGACGGCAAGCCGCTGTACGAGTATGCGCGAGCGGGTCAGGTGGTCGAGCGGGAAGGGCGGCAGGTGACGATTCACGCGCTCGAACTGATCGCGTGCGCGTTGCCCGATGTCACGTTCCGCGTGACGTGCAGTAAAGGTACTTATGTTCGCACGCTCGCCGAAGATATCGGTGAAGCGCTGGGTTGTGGCGCGCATCTGGTGGCGTTGCGTCGCACCGGCGTCGGTGCGTTGACGCTCGAACATGCCGTCACGCTCGATGCACTTTCCGACGCTACGGAAACCGAACGCGACGCGTGGTTGCAACCCGTCGACGCACTGCTTTCGACGTTCCCGTCCGTACAACTCGACGCTGAAGCCACGCGACGCTTCCTGCATGGCCAGCGTCTGCGCCTCGCAGATCTCGCCATTAGCGAAGAAATCGTAAAGCAGGAGCCGCGTATGCGCGTGTATGGCGAAGGCCGGCTGCTCGGCGTCGCGAAGGCGGCGGAAGGCGTGCTCGCGCCGGAACGGCTCGTCGTTACCGCAGCGAACTGAAGCGCGAGCCGAAAGGCGACGCGTACAAAAAAAAGCGGTGCCGCATGTTTGATCGCGGCACCGCTTTTCATTACACGGCGCATCGAATGCGTCGTGGAAACAACCCTCAGTGCGCCGCAGCCGCAGCCGCACCCGCATCGCCACCGGAACGCTCCGGCTTCGTCACCCAGATCAGCGCGATCAGCGCGACAAAGATCCCGGCCGAGACAAAGAACAGATCGTTCACACCCAGCTGCGCGGCCTGCTGCGTCGCCATCGTGTTGAACAGACCATAGGCCTGCGGCTGGCTGAACCCCGCCCCGCCGAACTGCTGCATCGAATGATCGAACACCGGGTTGTACGCGTTCGCCTGCTCGGCGAGTTGCGCGTGGTGCATGATCGTCCGGTGATCCCACGCGGTCTGGAAGATGGAAGTTCCGATGCCGCCGCACATGATCCGCACGAAATTCGACAGACCCGACGCAGCCGGAATCCGGTTGCCCGGCAAACCTGACAGCGTGATCGACACCAGCGGAATGAAGAAGCCGGCCATGCCGATGCCCTGGATCAGCGTCGGTACGAGCAGCGAGTAGGTGTCCACGCCCGTGGTGTAGCGCGAGCGCATCCAGAAGCACAGCGCGAACACGAGGAAGGACGCCGTCGCGATATAGCGCGGGTCGGTGCGCGGCAAAAACTTGCCGGTAACGGGCGACAGCAGCACCGCGAACAGGCCGACCGGCGCCATGACGAGGCCCGCCTGGGTGGCGGTGTAGCCGATGTCGGTTTGCAGCCACAACGGCAGCAGCACGAGATTGCCGAAGTACAGCCCATAGCCGATCGACAGCGCAACCGTGCCGCCCGTGAAATTGCGTTTCGAGAAGAGCGACAGGTCGACCACCGGATGTTCCGCCGTCAGCTCCCAGACGATAAAGAACGCGAGCGCGATCACGGCAGTCAGCCCAAGCACGACGATCGTCGTCGACGAAAACCAGTCGAGGTCCTTGCCCTTGTCGAGCATGACCTGCAGCGAGCCGACCCACGTGATCAGCAGCGCAAGCCCGACGCCGTCGATCGGTGCCTTCTTGATGACCGAATCGCGGTTGCGGAAAATCGCCCACGTCGCGGCCGCAGCCACGATGCCGACCGGGATGTTCACGTAGAAGATCCACGGCCACGAAATATTGTCCGAGATCCAGCCGCCGAGAATCGGGCCGGCCACTGGCGCGATCAGCGTGGTCATTGCCCACATCGAGAGCGCCATCGGCGCCTTCGCGCGCGGGTAGCTGGCGAGCAGCAACGTCTGCGAAAGCGGAATCATCGGGCCGGCCACCGCGCCCTGGAACACGCGCGACGCGAGCAGGAATGGCAGCGTCGGCGCAAGCCCGCACATCCATGAAGAGATCACGAACAGGATGATCGACGCCATGAAGAGGCGCACCTGGCCGATACGGTCGGTGAGCCAGCCGGTCAGCGGCACGGAGATCGCGTTCGCCACCGCGAACGACGTGATCACCCACGTGCCCTGATCCGACGAGACGCCGAGATCGCCCGAAATCGACGGGATCGACACGTTCGCAATCGACGTATCGAGTACGTTCATGAAAACCGCGAGCGACACGGCGATCGTGCCGATCACCAGTTGCGCACCCTCGAGCGGAGGGTGCGGGACTTGAGCCTGAGCCATGAAACCCTTTTCGAGTGTGACCGGTATGACGAAAAACGCGGTGACGCCGCTTACATCAGCTTCGCCGCGCCTTTCGCGCCGCGGTCCGCTGCTTTCTGCGCGCCGCTGTACTGGCCGCCATTCGGGCCGGCGTTCGCCGCGATGATGCGGGCGATTTCGGCGTCGGCTTCGTCGCCGTACTTGTCGAACACGCTGGTCTGGTAGACCGTGTTCGGTGCATTGCCGAGCTGGCCGCCGTTGTCGTCCTTGATCGTGACGTCAGCCTGCATCGACAGGCCGATACGCAACGGATGCGCTTCGAGTTCCTTCGGATCGAGTGCGATCCGCACCGGCAGACGCTGCACGACCTTGATCCAGTTACCCGTCGCGTTCTGTGCGGGCAAGAGCGAGAAAGCCGACCCCGTGCCGGCCGAGAAGCCCACCACCTTGCCGTGGAACTTCACGCTGGAACCATAGACGTCTGCCGTCAATTCGACCGGCTGGCCGATACGCATGTGCTTCAGCTGAACTTCCTTGAAGTTTGCGTCGACCCACACGCCGTTCAGCGGCACGATCGCCATCAGTGGCGTGCCCGGCGAGACGCGCTGGCCAACCTGCACCGAGCGCTTCGCGACATAACCCGTGACGGGCGCCGGCAGCGTGTTGCGCGCGTTATTCAGATACGCGTCGCGCACCTTGGCGGCAGCGGCCTGCACGTTCGGGTGATTCGCGATCGTCGTGTTGGCGGTCAGCGCGCGGTTCGCGGCGAGTTGCTGCTGCGCGGCGTCGACGGCGGCCTGCGCGCTCTTCACGGCGTCGCGGGCGTGCGAGATTTCTTCCTGCGACACGGCGCCCGTCTGCGCCACCGTCATGCGGCGCTTCAGGTCGTCCTGCGCGCGCGACAGATCGGACTGACGCACGGCGACCTGGGCCAGATACTGGCTGTCGTCGGCGAAGAGACCGCGCACCTGGCGCACGACCTGCGCCAGATTCGCTTCGGCGGATTCGAGCGCGACGCGCGAATCCGCCGGGTCGAGCACGACGACCGGGTCGCCCATCCTGACGGTCTGCGTGTCGTCGGCGTTCACCGAAACGACGGTGCCCGTGACCTGCGGCGTGATCTGCACGACGTTGCCGTTCACGTAGGCGTCGTCGGTGTCTTCATGGAAGCGCGCGTCGAGGAAGTAGTACAGGCCGTACGCAATCGCGGCGATCAGGATCACGATGACGAGCAGCGTCATCATCCGCTTGCGCTTGCCGCTGTTTGCCGGTTGCGTGCTGGCGGCGGGCTGTTGGGGGGTGCTCATTGATGTGCTCCGTATTCTCTCAGTCTTCGTCGTTTATCCGGATGGGCGTTCGGTCCGGCTCAGTTCGATGCGTGTGCAGCGGAAGCGGGTGCGTCGGTCGGCACCACGAGGCCCGTCTGCGTTGCGTCGAACCCGCCGCCTAGCGCCTTGATCAGCGCGATCTGCAGGTCGCGGCGCTTCATCTTCAGGTTCGTCACCGTCTGTTCGGCGGCGAGGCGGTTCTGGTCGGCGGTCAGCACCTGCAATTGCGGCGACAGACCCGCCTTGTAGCGGATCACCGCGAGCTCCCACGCTTTCGACGATGCATCGAGCGCGCGCTGTGCGTCACCCGATTGCCGGTCGAGCGAGCGGATCGACGACACCTGCGTCGCCACATCCGACAGCGCGTTGATCAGCGTCTGGTTGTAGTTCGCGATGTCCAGATCGAAGTCGGCGTAGCGGCCCTTCAGTTGCGAACGCAGTGCGCCAGCGTCGAAGATCGGCAGATGGATCGCCGGGCCGAACTGGATCTGCCGGCTCGCGGACGTCAGAAAGCGGCCCCAGCCGAACGCGTCGAAGCCGAAACCGGCCGCGAGGTTGATGTCCGGGAAGAACTCCGCCTTCGCTTCCTTGATGTCGTGTGTCGCGGCTTCGACCTGCCAGCGTGCAGCCACGATATCCGGTCGGCGCGACACGAGATCGGCCGGCAGGTTGTCCGGCAGCACGACGTTGGCGCCTGCGTTCATCACCGGCTTCGCGATCTGCAGGCCGCGGTCCGGCCCTTTGCCGAGCAGCGCGCCGAGCTGGTAGCGCACCGTCGTGATTTCGCCATCGAGTTCCGTCAGGTTCGACTGGCTGGTCGCGATATTGCCGTTCGCGGTCTGCTTTTCGACGTTCGTATCGAGACCCGCAACGACGCGGCCATCCGTGATCCTGCCGATCGTCTGACGATTGTCGATTTCGCGCTGGGCGATATCGCGCAGCGCGTAGAGCTGTGCCAGCTGGTTGTACGTGCGCGCCACCGACGACGCGAGCGCGACGCGCGCCTGCTGCATGTCGGCTTCGGCAGCCTTTTCCTGCGAGACGGCCTGGCCAAGCTTTTCACGGTTCTTGCCCCACAGGTCCAGATCCCACGACGCGCTCGCGAGCGCGTTGTTCTCGCTGTACCAGGTGCCGCCGAACGGAGGCGGGAAGAGGGCGTTCGCGGAATACAGTTCACGCGTCCACGAATAGCTGGCATCAGCCTTCGGATAGAGGTTCGAACGCGTCCTTTCGATGTACGACGAGGCCTTCGCAATCCGTGCCTGCGCCTGAGCGATCGACGGGCTGCCTTCAAGCGCTTCGCTGATCAGCGCCGGCAGTTGCGGATCGCCGAACTGGTTCGCCCAGTCGAGCGACGGCCACTGGCCGCCCTGAGCGGGAACGCTTTGCGCCGACTCGTACTGCGCCGGCGACGCCATCTGCTTGTCGCTCTTGATGCCGATGTAGTTCGCGCAGCCCGACAGGGCGAGCGCCGTGACCGCAGCGGCGACGGCGGCCCGGCTCGACAGCGCCGGCGCGGACAGGGAAAGGGATTTCATTCGCTCGACTCTTCTATGAGTGATGGTAATGATGGACGCTGCAACTAATTATCGGGTCTCGGGCGGGGTTGTCGCCGGGGTCGCTGTATCGCGCGATAACCACGTTGCGTCGCCGCTGTTGGCGAGCGCACGGCGAAGCATGCTCTTGAGAAAGCCCACTTCCTCAGGGGTGAAGCCGGCCAGCAGTTTGTCTAGCGTGCCGCCGAAAATGGCGGGCATGCGGGCTGCCATCGCCTGGCCTTCAGGCGTGAGGGCGAGACGCACGACGCGGCGATCCTCGTTGCTACGCACTCGCGTGAGCAGGCCGCGTTTCTCCAGACGGTCGACCAGACGGGTAACAGCGCTCGCGTCGATGCCGTATTCACGGGCCAGTTCGGCGGCGAGCAGACACTTGCCGCTTGCGACCATGAACAGGATGCTGCACTGGGTGCTCGTAATACCGAGTTCGGCTAACGTGCGCTGCGTGATCATGTTCGACATTGTCGATTTCACGCGCGAGAGCAGGTAGCCGACGCTTTCGCCGAACTGGTATTCGCTGATTTCGGGCGGTAACGCCGGATTCGGATCAGTCATGATTCTCTGCGACAGCAATGATTGACCAGGCAGGATTATAGGTGCGGTTAGTTGACGCGGCAAGCGTTATTACAGCTTAGGCAAGGAACTTTTCTTGGCAAGGACCATAATCGAATTGATGCCCTCCCGCAGCGGTGGGACGGCCGCTGCGGGCAGGTCAGGCGGGGCGTTATCGCGATTTCGAGGCCGCATTGAAGTATCCAATGAGCGCTAAAACGCCGGTTGTGATGCTTCCGGGCGGGCGATACAACGCTACAGGTCAGAAAGCTTAACGTTCGCGTGCTATAATTTCAGGTTCCCAAAAGTGCGCTTTGGGCTTGTTGGCAGTTTCAAGAAGCGATCTGGCGCACTCAACTGTCTCCAGGTTCCTATGACCCGCGCCCTTCGTAATATCGCCATCATTGCCCACGTCGACCACGGCAAGACCACGCTCGTCGACCAGCTCCTTCGTCAGTCCGGCACGTTCCGCGAAAACCAGCAGGTTGCCGAGCGCGTCATGGATTCGAACGACATCGAAAAAGAACGCGGCATCACAATTCTTGCGAAGAATTGCGCGGTCGAGTACGAAGGCACGCACATCAACATCGTCGACACCCCGGGCCACGCCGACTTCGGCGGTGAAGTGGAGCGCGTGCTGTCGATGGTCGACTCAGTGCTGCTGCTCGTCGACGCCGTCGAAGGTCCGATGCCGCAAACGCGCTTCGTGACGAAAAAAGCACTGGCGCTCGGCCTGAAGCCGATCGTCGTCATCAACAAGATCGACCGTCCGGGCGCGCGTATCGACTGGGTGATCAACCAGACGTTCGACCTGTTCGACAAGCTCGGCGCGAGCGAAGAACAGCTCGACTTCCCGATCGTCTACGCTTCGGGCCTGAATGGCTACGCGGACCTCGATCCGAGCGTGCGCGAAGGCAACATGCGCCCGCTGTTCGAGGCGATTCTCGAACACGTGCCGGTTCGCCCGGCGGATCCGAATGGTCCGCTGCAGCTGCAGATCACGTCGCTCGACTATTCGACGTATGTTGGTCGTATCGGCGTTGGCCGCATCACCCGCGGCACGATCAAGCCGGGCATGGCTGTCGCCGTGCGTACAGGTCCGGACGGCGCGATCCTCAACCGCAAGATCAATCAGGTTCTGTCGTTCAAGGGCCTGGAGCGCGTGCAGGTGGAATCGGCTGAAGCCGGCGACATCGTGCTGATCAACGGCATCGAGGAAATCGGCATCGGCGTGACCATCTGCGCCCCGGACGTGCCGGAAGCGCTGCCGATGATTACCGTCGACGAACCGACGCTCACGATGAACTTCCTCGTGAATTCGTCGCCGCTGGCGGGCCGTGAAGGCAAGTTCGTGACGAGCCGTCAGATCCGCGACCGCCTGTTCAAGGAACTGAACCACAACGTGGCGCTGCGCGTGAATGAAACTGGCGACGAAACCACGTTCGAAGTGATGGGTCGCGGCGAGCTGCACCTGACGATTCTGGTTGAAAACATGCGTCGTGAAGGCTACGAACTCGCCGTGTCGCGTCCGCGCGTGGTGATGACGGAAGTCGACGGCGTGAAGCACGAGCCGTACGAAAACCTGACCGTCGACATGGAAGACGCGAATCAGGGTGGCGTGATGGAAGAACTGGGTCGCCGCAAGGGCGAAATGCTCGACATGACGTCGGACGGCCGTGGCCGTACGCGTCTCGAGTACCGGATTTCGGCGCGTGGCCTGATCGGCTTCCAGTCGGAATTCCTGACGCTGACGCGTGGCACGGGCCTGATGAGCCACACGTTCGACTCCTACCAGCCGGTCAAGGAAGGCGGCGTCGGTGAGCGTCGTAACGGCGTGCTGATTTCGCAGGACGACGGCGCTGCCGTCGCATACGCCCTGTGGAAGCTGCAGGACCGCGGCCGCATGTTCGTGTCGCCGGGCGAGCCGCTGTACGAGGGCATGATCATCGGTATTCACAGCCGCGACAACGACCTCGTCGTGAATCCGATCAAGGGCAAGCAGCTGACGAACGTGCGTTCGTCGGGTACGGACGAAGCGGTGCGCCTCGTGCCGCCGATCCAGATGTCGCTGGAATACGCGGTCGAATTCATCGATGACGACGAACTGGTCGAAGTCACGCCGCAATCCATCCGTCTGCGCAAGCGCTACCTGAAGGAACATGAGCGCCGCAGCGCCAGCCGTAAGGGCGCAGTGGACTGAACACGATTCGCGTCAATACGCGTGCTGATGTCAGACAAAAGCCACCTTCGGGTGGCTTTTGTCGTTTTCTGGCGCCAGCGTGGCGAGTGCGTTTCACGTCTCGGGGCGGGCTGCCGGGTGCGTCGAAAGACGCCGAAAATGGGCGCGCAGATGCAGCAAACCCCCGTTCTGACAAGACTTCAGCCCACCGTGCCAGCTATGTAGAGTATGCGTTCTGTGCTATCCTTTTCGGGATGCAAGTTAAGGTCCTTCCAAGCAAGACTTGATTCGCGCAATCCGCCAAACGGTCAGGCCGTGTCGCGGAAGGTTGAGTAACCCGCTATTTCTCGAGAAACTCGAAGAAAGGTGAGCGTAAAAATGATGAAGCAATTCCAGCTGAACTCTTATCTGTTCGGCGGCAACGCTCCGTATGTAGAAGAGCAGTACGAGGCGTATCTCGATAATCCGGCGTCAGTGCCCGAGACCTGGCGTGAGTATTTCGACGCGTTGCAAAACGTTCCGGCATCGGACGGCAGCAACGTGAACGACGTGGCCCATGGCCCGATCGTCGAGTCATTCGCCCAGCGGGCGAAGGCGAACGCCTTCATTCCGCGCACCGCCACAGGCGGCGAAGATCTCACCACTGCGCGCAAGCAGGTCTTTGTGCAGTCGCTGATCGGCGCATATCGCTTTCTCGGCTCGCAATGGGCCAACCTCGATCCGCTGAAGCGTCGCGAGCGTCCCAATATTCCTGAGCTTGAACCTGCGTTCTACGACTTCACTGAAGCCGACATGGACCAGACGTTCAACGCGAACAATCTGTACTTCGGTTACGAACAGGCATCGCTGCGCGACATCATCAAGGCGCTGCGCGATACGTACTGCGGCACGATCGGCGCCGAGTACATGTACCTGAGCGACCCGGAACAGAAGCGCTGGTGGAAGGAAAAGCTCGAGTCGATCCGTTCGACGCCGAACTTCTCCGTCGACAAGAAAAAGCACATCCTGAACCGTCTGACGGCAGCCGAAGGCCTCGAGCGCTTCCTGCACACCAAGTACGTCGGCCAGAAGCGTTTCTCGCTGGAAGGCGGCGAGAGTTTCATCGCATCGATGGACGAAGTGGTGCGTCACGCAGGCGCGAACGGCGTGCAGGAAATCGTCATCGGCATGGCCCACCGCGGCCGTCTGAACGTGCTGGTCAACACGCTCGGCAAGATGCCGGCTGACCTCTTCGCTGAATTCGAAGGCAAGCACGTCGACGATCTGCCGGCTGGCGACGTGAAGTACCACAAGGGCTTTTCGTCGGACGTGTCGACGGAAGGCGGCCCGGTTCACCTGTCGCTCGCATTCAACCCGTCGCACCTCGAGATCGTGAACCCGGTGGTCGAAGGTTCGGCGAAGGCGCGGATGGACCGTCGCGGCGACGACAACGGCCTGCAGGTTCTGCCGGTGCAGATCCACGGCGACGCGGCCTTCGCAGGCCAGGGCGTCGTGATGGAAACGCTGAACCTCGCGCAGACGCGCGGTTACGGCACGCACGGCACGCTGCACATCGTCATCAACAACCAGATCGGCTTCACGACGTCCGACCCGCGCGATGCGCGTTCGACGCTGTACTGCTCCGACGTCGTCAAGATGATCGAAGCGCCGGTGCTGCACGTGAACGGCGATGATCCGGAAGCGGTCGTGCTGGCGACGCAACTCGCCATCGACTACCGGATGCAGTTCCACAAGGATGTCGTGATCGACATCATCTGCTTCCGCAAACTCGGCCACAACGAGCAGGACACACCGGCTGTCACGCAGCCGCTGATGTACAAGACGATTGCGAAGCACCCGGGCACGCGCGCGCTGTACGCTGAAAAGCTGGTGCAGCAACGCGTGATCACCGCCGAAGACGCAGACAACTTCGTCAAGGCGTACCGTCAGGCGATGGACGAAGGTCATCACACGATCGATCCGGTGCTCTCGAACTACAAGAGCAAGTATGCGGTCGACTGGGTGCCGTTCCTGAACCGCAAGTGGACTGATGCTGCCGATACGGCTGTGCCGCTCGCCGAACTGAAGCGCCTCGCGGAACGCATCACGACGATCCCGGAAAACTTCAAGGTTCATCCGCTCGTCGAGCGCGTCATCAACGACCGTCGCGCGATGGGCCGTGGCGACGCGAAGCTCGACTGGGGCATGGGCGAACATCTGGCATTCGCATCGCTGGTCGCATCGGGCTATGCAGTGCGCCTGACCGGTCAGGATTCGGGCCGTGGCACGTTCACGCACCGTCACGCGGTGCTGCACGACCAGAACCGCGAACGCTGGAACGACGGCACGTACGTGCCGCTGCAGAACATCGCCGAAGGTCAGGCGAAGTTCACGGTGATCGACTCGGTGCTGTCCGAAGAAGCCGTCCTCGGCTTCGAATACGGCTACTCGACCGCTGAGCCGAACACGTTCGTCGCGTGGGAAGCGCAGTTCGGCGACTTCGTCAACGGTGCGCAGGTCGTGATCGACCAGTTCATCTCGTCGGGCGAAGTGAAGTGGGGCCGCGTGTCGGGCCTCACGATGCTGCTGCCGCATGGCTACGAAGGTCAGGGTCCGGAGCACTCGTCGGCACGTATCGAGCGTTTCCTGCAACTGTGTGCTGATCACAACATGCAGGTCGTCCAGCCGACCACGCCGGCGCAGATTTTCCACCTGTTGCGTCGCCAGATGATCCGGTTGTTCAGGAAGCCGCTGATCGTCGCTACGCCGAAGTCGCTGCTGCGCCACAAGGAAGCCGTGTCGGACCTGTCCGAACTGGCGAAGGGCGCGTTCCAGCCGATCATCGGCGAAGTGAGCGACGACATCGACGCGAAGAAGGTCAAGCGCGTCGTGGCGTGCTCCGGCCGCGTGTATTACGACCTCGTCGCGCATCGCCGCGAATCGAAGTCGAATGATGTCGCGATCATCCGTATCGAACAGCTGTATCCGTTCGCGCACAAGCAGTTCGAATCGGAAATGAAGAAGTACGACAACGCGACTGAAGTGGTCTGGGTGCAGGACGAGCCGCAGAATCAGGGCCCGTGGTTCTACATCGAGCACCATCTGAAGGAAGGCATGAAGGAAGGGCAGAAGCTGGCGTACAGCGGCCGTCCTGCTTCGGCTTCGCCGGCAGTCGGCTACTACGCGAAGCACTACGAGCAGCAGAAGGCGCTGGTGGAAGGTGCATTCGGCCGTCTGAAGAGCGCGTCGATCGCTAAATAACCACATGAACCGAACCGGGAGAACGCACTGCGTTCTCCCGCGCCGCGTTTGACGGTTTTTCATGGCGCATACACGGTTTGCAGACGGTTCGCACTGGGTTCACTGAACCCGATACGTATTCAGGAAAAAATCACAATGGCTATTGTAGAAGTCAAGGTTCCCCAGCTCTCCGAGTCCGTCTCGGAAGCCACGATGTTGCAGTGGAAGAAGAAGCCGGGCGAAGCTGTCGCGCAGGACGAAATCCTCATCGAAATTGAAACCGACAAGGTCGTGCTGGAAGTTCCGGCACCGTCGGCAGGCGTGCTCGCGCAAGTCATCGCTAACGATGGCGACACCGTGACCGCCGATCAGGTCATCGCAAAGATCGACACTGAAGGTAAGGCAGGCGCTGCTGCTGTCGAAGCAGAAGTGAAGCCTGCACCGGCCGCCGCTCCGGCACCCGCCGCTGCAGCACCGGCTCAAGCTGCATCCGCAACGGGTGCGAATACGGCGGCATCGCCGGCTGCCAGCAAGCTGATGGCAGAAAAGAACCTGTCGTCGGGCGACGTCGCCGGCTCGGGCCGCGATGGCCGCATCACGAAGGGCGACGTACTGACCGCGGGTCAGGCCACATCGGCCGCGCCGGCTCCGAAGGCGGCGCCGGCACCGGCCGCCGCACCGAAGGCTGCGAAGCCGTCGCTGCCGGACGTGAAGGCACCGGCATCGGCCGACCAGTGGCTGAAGGACCGTCCGGAACAACGCGTTCCGATGTCGCGTCTGCGCGCCCGTATCGCCGAGCGTCTGCTGGAATCGCAGCAAACCAACGCCATCCTCACGACGTTCAACGAAGTGAACATGGCGCCGGTGATGGATCTGCGCAACAAGTACAAGGACAGGTTCGAAAAGGAACATGGCGTGAAGCTCGGCTTCATGTCGTTCTTCGTGAAGGCGGCTGTTCACGCGCTGAAGAAATTCCCGCTCGTGAACGCATCGATCGACGGTAACGACATCGTCTATCACGGCTACTTCGACATCGGTATCGCCGTCGGTTCGCCGCGCGGTCTGGTGGTGCCGATCCTGCGCAATGCGGATCAGCTGAGCCTCGCCGACATCGAGAAGAAGATTGCTGAATTCGGCCAGAAGGCCAAGGACGGCAAGCTGTCGATCGAAGAAATGACGGGCGGTACGTTCTCGATCTCGAACGGCGGTGTGTTCGGCTCGATGCTGTCGACGCCGATCATCAACCCGCCGCAATCGGCGATTCTCGGCGTGCACGCCACGAAGGAACGCGCGGTGGTCGAAAACGGCCAGATCGTGATCCGCCCGATGAATTACCTGGCGCTGTCGTACGACCACCGGATCATCGACGGTCGCGAAGCGGTGCTGTCGCTGGTCGCAATGAAGGATGCGCTGGAAGACCCGGCGCGCCTGCTGCTCGACCTGTAATTCAGCGCTGTAGTTCTGCGTATTCGTCGTCATATAAGCAGTACGTCTGAAAGCATCAGCTTGAACCGGAGCGATGTGCGCCATGAAACATGGCCGCGCATCGCTTCGTCACAAAAGGATTGTCATGTCCAAAGAATTTGATGTCGTCGTGATCGGTGCCGGTCCCGGCGGCTATATCGCAGCGATCCGCGCCGCGCAGCTCGGCAAGTCGGTCGCCTGCATCGAAAAATGGAAGAACCCGGCCGGTACGCTGAAGCTCGGCGGCACGTGCCTGAACGTGGGTTGTATTCCGTCGAAGGCGTTGCTGGCTTCGTCGGAAGAATTCGAAAACGCGCAGCATCACCTCGCCGATCACGGCATCAACGTGTCGGATGTGAAGCTCGATATCACGAAGATGCTGTCGCGCAAGGAAAGCATCGTCGAGAAGATGACGAAGGGCATCGAATTCCTGTTCCGCAAGAACAAGATCACGTGGCTCAAGGGCCACGGCAAATTCACCGGCAAGACGGGCGCCGGCGTGCAGATCGAAGTCAGCGGCGAAGGCGAAACCGAAGTCGTCACCGCGAAGAACGTGATCATCGCGACGGGTTCGAAGGCGCGCCATCTGCCGAACGTGCCGGTCGACAACAAGATCGTCGCCGACAATGAAGGCGCGCTGACGTTCGACTCCGTGCCGAAGAAGCTCGCCGTGATCGGCGCAGGCGTGGTCGGCCTGGAACTTGGCTCGGTGTGGCGCCGTCTCGGCGCTGACGTGACGGTGCTCGAAGCGCTGCCGGAATTTCTCGGCGCCGCTGACCAGGCCCTCGCGAAAGAAGCCGCGAAGCAGTTCAAGAAGCAGGGTCTGGATATTCACGTCGGCGTGACGGTCGGCGAAGTGAAGACAACTGACAAGAACGTCTCGATCGCTTACACGGACAAGGACGGCAACGCGCAGAAGATCGACACTGACCGCCTGATCGTGTCGATCGGCCGCGTGCCGAACACGGACAACCTCGGCCTCGAAGCGATCGGCCTGAAGGCGAATGAGCGCGGCTTCATCGACGTCGACGACCACTGCGCGACGGCAGTGCCGAACGTGTACGCGATCGGTGACGTGGTGCGTGGCCCGATGCTCGCGCACAAGGCGGAAGACGAAGGCGTACTGGTTGCCGAAATCATCGACGGCCAGAAGCCGCATATCGACTACAACTGCATTCCGTGGGTGATCTACACCGAACCGGAAATCGCGTGGGTCGGCAAGACGGAACAGCAGCTGAAGGCCGAAGGCCGCGAAGTCAGGACGGGCCAGTTCCCGTTTATGGCGAACGGCCGCGCGCTCGGCATCAACAAGGCGGATGGCTTCGTCAAGATGATCGCCGACGCGAAGACCGACGAGCTGCTCGGCGTGCACATCATCTCGGCAAACGCATCGGACCTGATCGCGGAAGCCGTGGTGGCGATGGAGTTCAAGGCGGCGTCGGAAGACATCGGCCGGATCTGCCATCCGCACCCGTCGCTGTCCGAAGTAATGCGTGAAGCTGCGCTGGCTGTCGATAAACGCGCGCTGAACATGTAATGCATACGGTCAGTTGACCGCACCGGCATCACACAACGAAGGCGGGCGGGTTCACTCCCTCCCGCCTTTCTTTTTTTGCAGCAACACCATGAACGTCACCGAATACTACGAAAAAGAACTGCAGACACGGGGTTATCAATCGGACCCTGCGCAACGCGCGGCGGTCGACCGTCTGCAGCGGTGCTATGAAGAATGGGTCGCGTACAAGTCACGTCGCTCGAACGCGTTCAAGAAGCTGATCATCCATCCGGATCTGCCGCGCGGCGTGTACATGTGGGGCGGCGTCGGGCGCGGCAAGAGCTTCCTGATGGACAGCTTCTTCATGATCGTACCGGTGCAGCGCAAGACGCGTCTGCACTTCCACGAGTTCATGCGCGAAGTGCATCGCGAACTCGAAGAACTGAAAGGGCAGGCCGATCCGCTCGACGAACTCGCGCGACGGGTCGCGAAACGTTACCGGCTCATCTGCTTCGACGAATTCCACGTGTCCGATATTGCGGACGCGATGATCCTGTATCGACTGCTCGACAAGCTGTTCGAGAACGGTGTGCAGTTTGTGATGACGTCCAACTACGATCCGGACACGCTGTATCCCGACGGCTTGCATCGCGACCGCATGCTGCCGGCGATCGAGTTGATCAAGTCGAAGCTCGACGTGATCAATGTCGACGCCGGCATCGACTACCGGCAGCGCACGCTGGCGCAGGTCGAGGTGTATCACACGCCGCTCGGCGCAGCCTCCGACAAGGCGTTGCGCGATGCGTTCTCGCGTCTCGCCGCGGTGCCCGACGAAAGCCCGCTGCTGCATATCGAGAAGCGCGAGCTCAAGGCGCTGCGTCGGGCGGACGGCGTCGTGTGGTTCGACTTCGCGACGCTGTGCGGCGGCCCGCGCTCGCAGAACGATTACCTTGAACTGGCGAGCCGCTTTCACGCGGTGATTCTTTCGGGCGTGCCGCAGATGACGCCGCGCATGCAATCGGAAGCGCGCCGCTTCACGTGGCTTATCGACGTGTTCTACGACCACAAGGTCAAGCTGCTGATGTCGGCCGCGGTGCCGCCGGAACAACTGTACGTTGATGGTCCAATGGCAAACGAGTTCACGCGCACGGTGTCACGGATCGTCGAAATGCAGTCGAAGGAATATCTCGATTCGCCGCGACGCATCGTCGATACGTCGCTGACGTAAGCACGGCGTTGCCACTGGCGTGCGTGGATGATGCACGTCCAGCGCATTCCGCACGGACGTCTCTGAAGCCATTTTCGAGATTCAGATTCTTCTGATTTTCGCGTGCCGGCTGTCTCTATATCTTCTCCTTACGGTTCTGATAAAGGAGAAGCCCGTGACACCTTACCGCGATATTAACGACGAAGAATGGCATCGCATCGCTCCGATGCTGCCCGAACTGCGTCCACGCTCTGAACTGCGTGGACGTCCCCTGGCCAACACACGCTCCGTGCTCAATGGCGTGCTGTGGGTTATCTACAGCGGCGCGACGTGGTCGGCGATGCCGCGTCGCTATCCGTCGTACCAGACGTGCCATCGCCGTTTCAAGGTGTGGCATGAATCGGGCGTGCTCAAGCGCCTGATGGAACAGTTGTATGGCGCAGCCGCGGAAGATCTCTGCGCCATGATGCAGGCCCGCATGCGTGTGCATGCCAATCCGGAGCAGAAGGCGGCACGTCTCGGGTCCGGTTTCGCGCAGCACGCTTCTTCGGGCATGCCGCACGCACAACCGTTCCATGGAGCTGCATCGCAAGGCGCTTCGCAAATCCCTCCGCAGGTTCCTCCATACAAGCTGCCTTACAAGCACGCCGCATGACGAAACCCGACTGCGTTAAACCAGAAAAAAGCGGCCGACGAACATCATCGTCGGCCGCTTTTTTTTGCGCGTGAAATCTGGATTGCTACCGCACTACGCTGCGCTTATTGCTGGCGAATCCACGTTTGTGAACGTCCGAGCAGCGACACGCCGATATAGCCGCGCACCACCAGTTTCTGGCCGCCGTCTTCCAGGTGCATCTTGCACTTGTACAGCTTGCCGTTCTCCGGATCGAGGATGTGTCCGCCGTCCCAGCCGTCGCCATCTCTTTTCATGTCGTTGATGATCGTCATGCCGAGCATCGGCTGATCCTTGCGCTCGTCCGTGCAGGCCGTGCAGCGACGGTCCGGATTGTCGTTCGGGTTCAGGCCCTTGATGATCTTGCCCATGAGGTTACCGTTGCTGTCAGGGACGATCTGCACGAGGGCTTTCGGTTGACCGGTGTGGTCGTCGATGGTTTGCCATGTGCCGACGGCCGTTGCGCTCTGGGCCATCGCAACGACGGCGCTCGCCATCAATACGCCGGCTACGGCAACGTGTTTCGCCGACTTCAGCGCCATCGTGCGGGCGCGCCGGGTCAGATGCGTCAGGTGAGTCATTGTCTTCCTCCTTGTTGAAAATCGTCGCGACCGAAAGTCGCGCGGCGCCGTGGTGAGTGTCAGGCTACGCCATGCCTTGAAAGGGGTCCGGGCAGAATACGTGAAAGCGCGTGCGCCGTTTTATAGTGGAACCTCTAATCAGCGATCAGGCACGCCACTTTCCCGTCGTCAGCAATGCGGCAGTCAACGGGTATGAAAACGTGGCGTTGACGCGGGGGCTGCGCGAAGCGCTTTCGATCGGTGCGTGGGTCGTGGCGCGGCGGAAGCGATCGTCGGTCGCAGCAGGTGAGAGATGACCGGGCGCGCGTGATTGTCGCGCTGGAGACGAACGGCTGGCGCCGCCAGGACACTGCACGGCACCTCGGCATCAGCCGGAAAGTGTTGTGAGAAAAGATACGCAGGTACCAAATTTTTGATGAAGAACCCGAAACGCGCGAAAGTGAGTAATAATGAGACGGATGACTAAAACAAATGTTCGAGCAAAAAAACATATGGACCATAAGTCAAAAGTTCACCAGTTGAAACTGGCAGGGCTGGCAGGGCTGGTAGTACTCGGGGGGATGCAGGGTGTTTGCGCGCAGACGAGTCCGGATAACAGCGCAAACGTCGCAGTCGCAGCCGAAACTGCCGCACCGCTAGCCGCGGATCCCACGGCGAATTCCGCACTCTCAGCAGCGCCCGTGCAACCCGTCGTGCTGACCGCCGACGAGGCGAAGCAGTCCGCGACAGGCAATGTCGCCGAACTGCAACAGATGATCCACGGATCTGAACTCAGCGAACTGCGCACGACCTACAACGGCAGCTATGGCGCGAGCCTGCTCTTCTACGGCAAGGAGATGACATGGTACGTCGCCTTGTTCCAGCAGAAGAACTTCTGGCGCGTGATCAAGACGTCGGATGAAGGCCGCGCTGAGGCGATCTATCGCGACTTTGCCCGTCAGACCATACAGCTTTCCGATGTCGAGATCCGTCGCACGCGACTCGACGCGCAGAAGGCGTTCACGGAACGCATGGTTGCGCTGTCACAGGACCGCGCGAACCGCCTGCTGGCTGACCTGACCGTTGCACGCCAGCAACAGGCCATCGTCGCCGACCAGCAGAAGCAGAATCGCGACGAAGCCGCCGCGCTGCAGACGCAAAAGCTTGCCGCACAGGAACAGTTGCGCTCGGCGCAGCGTCAGGTGCGCGACCTGCAGCGTCAGCTGGAAACCGGTCTGCCGCTTTCGCGCTAAACGCGTAGGGGTCCTGCCGCGGATTTCCCCCGCGGGTATGGCTCAGCGTGGTTCAGGCACCGAGCTTGCCCCGTCCCGGTTCGCCGTACGGGGCCTGCTGCGCTCGTGAGCGGGTATGGCGCGGGTCGTTCTCGTTTCGCCTGGTTTCGTGAGTCGAGGAGCCCCGTCTCCAGTTTGTTCATTCTCGCGAAGCGGCCGGTGCGCGAGCGCGGACCGCAAGAACGCCCCTGGCGCCATCCCTCTGCCTGAGTTCGGGGCGTACAACGCGCTATTCCGCGCCCACCGTCTGCGCTCGCGCCAGACTGCGCCGCGACACGCTTTCCCACACGGCAACGACGATCATGACCGCGGTTGTGAGGCCGCCCGTCATCAGCAGATCGGTATGGAACGCGAATGGCGTAACGATCGCGAGGAGGGCAAGCCCGACCCAGTGCGACAGCGGAAACCAGCCGTACACGATCCGCTTGTACAGCCCGTTGCCCACGATATAGATTGCCGGTCCGCCGATGAGCAGCCACGCCGTCGCCCATACGATGCGCTGGTCGGGATGCAGGATCACGAGATCGTCGGCGGCTGCGGAGACGATGATCCCAGCGATCAGAATGACATGCACGTAGTGGAAATACGCGGCCATCAGGCCGGGCTCGTCGGACTTCCCGATCGCGCGGCTGCCCGCGCTGCTGCTGGAGTCGAAATACACCCACCACATCGCGACGCTGCCGAGAAAGCACACCAGAAACGCGATGATCGCCGGCGCGCCCCACGCCTCGATGTCCGATAGCGTACCGCCCGTTACCAGCACCGATTCGCCCAGCGCGAGAATCACGAACCCCTGGCAGCGTTCCGCGATATGACCGCCTTCAGCCGAACGCCAGTCCGCGGCACCCGAACGGCCGAGACCGGGCAGTGGAAAGCCGAACATCGGTGACAGATATTCGCAGAGCACCGCGACACCCCAGCACGCGAAGCGCGCAGGGCCGTCGAGCAGACCGCCGGCAATCCACGCGACGCCTGAGATCACGAGCCACCCGCAGATGCGCCGGAAGTTCGCCGTCAACGCGTGCCGGCCGCCGAGAAAACGCAGCACGACGACACTGCGGCCCACCTGAATCGTCACGTAGCTGATCGCGAACACGAGCCCGCGCTCGCCCCACGCGAGCGGCAGGCTCGCCGCCATCACCATGCCGACCAGCATCACTGCAAACAGCAGCAGCCGCACCTGGATGCGTTCAGGATCGAACCAGTTGGTGACCCAGCACGTGTACTGCCAGCCGAGCCAGACCGCGAACCAGAGAATGAGCGTCTGCAATGCGCCGAACGCGCTCAGGTCGTGGACGAGCCGGTGCGACAGCTGCGTGACCGCGAATGCGTAGATCAGGTCGAAGAACAGTTCGACGTAGGTGACGCGCGCTTCCTGGCCATCGCGTGGACGCAGGAAGCGGGCAGTGCCGGTGGGCATGGTGTCGTTCCTTCTGCTGGGAGCTGGCCGGCCGTCTCGAGGAAAATCGTCCCGGAATTCGTGCGCAACAATCAGCGCGCTAGTGGCGCGGCGACCTCAGTCTGGCTTCCTTCCGGTGGCCTTGGGCACTTGCACTTTGTCCTCTTCGGAATGCACGGCGATTGGGTCACTGGCGGGGAAGGTTTCATCGAGCGCCTCGTCGAGACGGGCGTCTGACGGATCGACCGGTTCCGGTGCGCCGGGTTTGGGTTTCGACATGGTAGTGCTCCGCTCGAAGAGGTGGAACGGCCAGCATAGCGCAAAGGCATGCGATGCGAGCAGCTGGCCGTACGGCCAGCTTCGCAGTGCGTGCCCTGGATGATCGAAGGCTTTCAGCGGAAGCTGAAAAATCGCGCCGCATCGCTCGTCTTCGGTGTGTCACGGTGATGGCACAAGCTGGTGTCATTCGCGTGGACACACGGACAGGGCGACTCTGACATGGACATGAAGACGAACGGGCCGGCGCAACGCGTTCACGCCTCGCATGTGGTGGAGGCGGAACTGGCGCATCTGGAGTGGGCGACGCGACAACCGGTCGATCGAACGCTGAGCCCCGACTACTGGCAGCGCCGCGTGCTCGCGGTGAAGTGCAGGTTTGAATTGACGCCGCAGCAGGGGCAGCGTGTCGAAGCGATCCTGAAGCGTATTGAAGCGATCCTGCAGCGACTCGACAATCGCCTCCGGTAGGCGCCGGCCTGTCGTTTCAGACGAAGACCGGCCGCCTGGGCAGGTTACTCGTTGCCGTTATTGTTGTTTCCGTCACCGTTGCCGGTGCCGAAGAGGCGCCGGCGGCGCGTCACCACAACGGGGCCGTCCGATGCCGGTCGATCTGTCCCGGCCGATGAGCCCGATGAGCCAGTCGAGCTCGACGAACCCGTCGCACCTGAATCCGGAGAAGATGACGAACCCGGACCATAAGCGCCACGCGGCTCGCGGGGTTCTCTCGGCTCGCGCGGTTCACGATGGTCGCGCGAACCGTGCGGGCCGCGCGTGGTGTGTTCGCCGTGTGAAGGACGGCCCGCGCGCGGCGCCGGACGGGTGCCGGTGTCGAGCTGGATTGTCGAGATGGCGCGTTTGTAGATGCCCTGCAGGCCAACGGGCGTGCGCAGCATCACCAGATACTGATCGAACGACTCGATGCACCCCGTCAGGCGGATACCATTGACGAGATAAATTTCAACGCGCTTTCTTTCTTTGCGCGCTGCGTTCATGAAGTCGTTTTGCGGATGCGATTCTGCGGAAGGCATGGGCGATTCGGAGGCGGGCAGCGATGCGCCGCGGTCAGTTATAAGAATGGCTACTCGCCGCGATTCTACCCTGTAACCGGATACAAACGCGTTGTGCGGGCGGCCTCACGCCCACTATAACGGCTTGCGGGCCCGGAAGCATCCCTTAAAGTATTGTGTAACGTGTAGTTACGATTTATCGCAATCCGCGCGCGGTGCGGTCCCGCCGTTCGGTCCCGCCGTTCGGTTCGCCGCACGCCGCGCGGTTCAACGCAGCGGGGCGCGCGGATATCGGAATAAAAGCAGCGCGGGGAACGTTAAGTCTGCATGGTGTGCGTCGGGAGGTCCGGCGCCGCCAGTCTGACCAGCACGAAGAGACCAGAACAGACCGAACCCGTTCGATTCAACCCGACCCCAACCCGGGCGAACCCTCCGGCGCACGCGAAGACCGCACCTCGAGTGGGGCGTCGCGCGTGCCGCCCGGTCCGCGCCAGCAGGAGACGACAGATGAACATGCCTCGCATTCTTTCCACTGCACTCACGATCCTGGTGCTCGCGCTGTCGTCGCTGACGGCGGCGTGTGGCGACATGGCCGCCTCGGGCAGCAGCACGACCAACAGCGGCGGTAGCGGCACCGGCGGCGGTTACTGACGCCCGTGTTGCGCCTGAACGCCCGCCGGGCGAGCTTCGAAGCGGATGTGATTTCGTGGCTCCCGCAGTTGCGCCGCTATGCGCGCGCGCTGACGGGCGATGTCGCGTGGGCGGACGATCTGGTGCAGGACACCGCGGAGCGCGCGCTTGCTCGCTGGACGGCGTTTCGTCCGGACACGAACCTGCGCGCGTGGCTGCTGACGATCCTGCGGCATCTGTACATCGACCAGTTGCGGGTGCGCCGCGAGATTGCCGTCGACGACGAAAGCGCGCCCTGGCGCAATCTGGAGGCGCCGCATGGCGAGGTCGACGGGCTCGTTCTGCGAGATGTTCAGCGGGCGCTGTATTACCTGCCGGTCGAGCAACGCGAGGTATTGCTACTGGTGTGTATCGAGGAATTGTCGTATCAGGAAACATCGATGGCACTCGGGGTGCCGATCGGTACAGTGATGTCGCGGCTGTCCCGCGCGCGTGAACACATGCGGGCCCTCCTCACGGAAGGCCCGGCGCGCAGATCCGCGCCGTTGAAAGTAGTGAGAGGCTCGTGATGACAAACGACGAACAACACGACCACGTGCACGATCCCGCGACCGGGCTGGATCCGCGCGCGCTGTCCGCGCTCGTCGACGACGAGTTGCCGGAAGGCGAACGCGCCGCGCTACTGGAGCGGCTTGCTCAGGATCCGGAGGCGGCCAGCCGCATTGCCGGCTACCGGGCGCAGAAGGCCGCGTTGAAGGCGCTGGGCGCGTCGGCGGCGCATAGCGAGCCTCATGTCGTCGTGCTGCGCGCGCGCACGCCGTGGTGGCGTCAGGCGGGCATCGCGGCGTGTTGGCTGGCGGTGGGCGCAGGCCTCGCGCTCACGCTCGCACCCATGGCGCCGCGCCTTATCGGTGGCGGGGGCGGCGAGCCGGCTTTTGCGCAGCGCGCCGATATCGCCTACGCCGTGTACACGCCGGAGCGTCGACATCCTGTGGAAGTGGCGGCGGCCGAAGAAGAGCATCTGATCGCGTGGCTCTCGAAGCGGTTGAACCGTTCGCTGTCGGTGCCGTCGCTGCAGGAGTATGGCTACACGCTCGTCGGTGGCCGGCTGTTGCCGGGTGAAGCGGGGCCGGCAGCGCAGTTCATGTACGAGAATCACACCGGCGCGCGGCTGACGCTTTACGTCACCGCCACGCCGAAGGGCGAAACGGCGTTTCGCCTGTTCCGGGATGGGAATCGTCGTACCTTCTACTGGGTGAGCGACGAAATGGGCTACGCACTTTCTGGTCCGATCTCGGAAGGCAAGCTGCGCACGATCGCGATCGACGTATGCAGTGAACTCGGCGGGCGTCCGGAGTCGTGGCAATAGCGGTGATGGTGGCGTTGGCAGCAGCGACAGCAGGACGAACGCCAGCCCGACATCGCACCAGCAGGACACGGTACAGAACAGGACAGAACAGACGAAGGCAGAGGACCACGCGGGGATCGGCAAGGACGGCATTGCGGGCCGTCGAGGCAGGGCGGAATCATGCGCAACATCATTGGACTCGGAACGGTGCTTGGCACCTGCATTGCGTGCACGACGCCGGTGGCGTCGCAATCAATGGCGGAGGATCCGCTGAACGATCCGGCGCTGACGTGCCGCACGGTCGTTGGCGAAGCGGAAATCGATGGCGCGATGCAGCAGATCATGGGGCGGGCTTGCCGGCAGCCGGATGGCACCTGGCAGATCGTGCAGGGCACGGATAGCAGTGAGACGGCCATTTACCCCGTCCCGGCGTATCCGTACTATCCGTATTATCCGTATTACGACCCGTGGTACTGGGGGCCGCCGGTGACGATCGGCGTCGGAGCGTCGTTTATCTTCGTCGATCATTTTCATCACTTCCATCACATGGACCACGTCCATTTCAGTCATCCGTCGAATGGGATGGGCATGCGTGGCGGCTTTCGCGGCACCGGCGGTGGGTCTCACGGAATGGGCGGCATGCGGCAATTCGGCGGCATGTCGGGTGGTGGCCGGCGACATTAGCGCAAGACGTCCCACTCGCGCAGGCGATCGCCCCGGCCACTGACGATGTAGATGGCCGGCGTCGATGACGGTCGACGGTCGCCGGTCGCGTCGAGGAGGGCGACTTGAGCCGCGTATTGCCGCCGGGTGTTTCCGAAGCGAACTTCGATCGCGCGCTCGCTGCGTGGGCGGCGATCGTCGGTGCGCCGAATGTCGTGTCGTCATCGACGGGTCTCGCGCCGTATCGCGATCCGTTTGCGCTGGGGCCGGCGTTTGATTTCGCTGCATCGGCGGCGTTGCTGCCGGCTTCCGTCGACGAAATCCGCGCCGTGCTGCGCGTCGCCAACCAGTATCGCATTCCGCTGTGGACCGTTTCGACCGGGCGCAACTTCGCGTACGGCGGCGCGGCGCCACGTCTTGCCGGTGCCGTCGTGCTCGATCTGCAGCGGATGAACCGCGTCATTCATGTCGACGAATCGCTCGCGTATGCGCTCGTCGAACCCGGCGTCAGCTATTTCGATCTGCACACGTATCTGCGCAACAACGGCTACCGGCTGTGGGTCGATCCGCCGGCAGCGGGCTGGGGCAGCGTGATCGGCAATACACTGGAGCGCGGTTTCGGCTACACGTCATATGGCGATCACGCTGCGACGCAATGCGGAATGGAAGTCGTGCTCGCAAACGGCGACGTGGTGCGCACCGGCATGGGCGGTATCGAGATCGGTACTTCATGGCAGTTGTACAAGCCCGGCTACGGGCCATCGTTCGACGCGATGTTCATGCAGTCGAACTACGGCATCGTCACGAAGATGGGCGTGTGGCTGATGCCGGCGCCGCCTTCGTATCTGCTCGGCGAATTCCAGTTTCGCAACGAGAGCGATCTGGAGACGATCGTCGAAACGTTGCGGCCATTGCGGCTCGACGACACGATCCGCAATCACGCGGTGATCGAAGGCGCGATCCGGCGCGCGGCGAGCCTCGCGCCGCGCGCGCAGTATTACGACGGCGCTGGACCGATGCCGGAGAGCGCCGTTGTGGCGATGATCGACCGCCTTCACATCGGCCGCTGGAACCTGCATTTTGCGTTGTACGGCTCGCAGGACATCATCGACGCGCAGTACGCCAGTGTGCATCGCGCGTTTGCGCGCGTGCCGGGCGCGGTGCTGTCGGCGGCGCGTTATGCGGGCGATGCGCAACCCACCGGTGGGGGCGATCGCAATCTTGCCGGCATTCCGGCGATGAGCGCGTTTCGCATGCTCGACTGGCGCGGCGGCGCGGGCGCGCATGTGGATTTTTCGCCGGTGTGCCCGGCGACCGGCCGCGACGCGATACGTCAATACACGATGGTGAAGGCACGCGCGGCAGAGTATGGCTTCGACTACTACGGCGGTTTTACGGCGGGCACGCGTCACCTGCATCACATCTTCGCGGCGATTTTCGATCGCAACGACGCGCAGCAGTCGGAAGTGGCGGGGGATCTCCTGCGCGCGTTGATGAGCGATGCACGGGCAGCGGGCTATGGCGAATATCGCGCGCATCTGGCGTACATGGATTTTGCCGCGGCGCAGTACAGCTTCAACGACGGCGCGATGCTGCGCCTTTCGGAAACGATCAAGGATGCGCTCGATCCCGGTGGCATTCTGTCGCCGGGCAAGCAGGGCATCTGGCCGCGAGCGTGGCGTGGAAAGCGGGGTTATACGTGAGCGTGCGCATGGAGTACGACGAGCGCGCGTAAGCGCTTCGAATGGAGGGAGCTGACGATGGACCGACGTGCGTTCATGACGCGCAGTGCGTTGCTCACCGCAGCGGGCTGCGTGACGCCCGCTATCGCGCATGCGACCCGGACGCCAGGCGCAATCGCGGTGTTCGATTCAACGCTCGCACAGGGCCGCGCGCTGGCTGATCACGCGGCACACATCGGTATGCCCGCGTTCGATACGGGCGACGATATCGGTGCGCTCTGGTACACCACGCTCGCGCCACATCTCGCGCGAACGCGCGGGTTGCTGATCGGCGTGACGCGTCACGCTGACTATTTCGTGTTGACGCAGTTTTTGGCGCACAGGATAGATGCCGTGCAGTTACAACGAGCCGGGTCGAGCAGGATGGATCCAGCCGAAAACCCGGTCTTCATCATCGACTGCGCATCCGCTCGCGCGACGTGAAGTCTAGAATTTGTAGCCCGGATTTTTCGGATCGAACGTCGGTATGTCGAAGGTCTTCGGCGTGACGGTTTCGAAGACGATCTTCTCGAAGATCCGGCCTTCGTTATCGTAAGACTCGACGCTCCTGAACCACGGATGACGCAGATCGAGCCCGAGCGTTTCCTTCTTCGCGTAGAACGTCGGCTGGCCGCTGGGCGCTTCGTAGGTGAAGGCGACCACGCGCACGCCGCCGATGGTTTTTACTTCGATCTGGTTGGGCCGCGTAATGCCGGCTTCGGCAAACTTCTGGCCTTCCGCCAGAAACTGCAGCGCGATGAATTCGGTGCCGAGATCGCGCACCTGATGGTTCGACTGGGCGTGTACAAACGCCCCGTTCAGCGACGTCCACATCGGCATCACATTCAGCAGGCCGCCAAGGTGCCCGTACATTTCGTCGCTGCGCTTCGATTCGTCGTAGATGATTTCCTGACCCGCGTGCGCGCCATCGGGTAGCCATTTCGCGTAGATCCGCAGCGGCTCACGCGTGAGACGCACCAGCATGTGATCGGGCTGTTCGGGCCAGACGCCCCGGATGCGCTCCTGCCTCGCCATCGTGAACTCATACGACGGATAGCCGTTTGGCCCTTCCTTAATGTAACGCGGCACTGTCAGCGAATCGAGCGACTGGAACAGCGCGAGCAACTGGGCGTCGTCGAGCTTTTCCAGCGCGCCACTTTGCGACGCGCGGCGCAGCCAGCGCACCTGCTGATCGACCGACAGCTTGCGGACCTGCGCCGGCGAGACCGAAAACGCTTTTGAATCAGCGGCGGAGGGCGGCGGGGTGTCGCTCTGCGCGATCGCCACGCCTGACACGACCCCCGCGTACATCAAAACCCCGCATGCAGCGAAGCGAAACAGTCGCCGGATGAACCGGGCATGCGGTGCAGTGCGCGTCTCTCGATGCATCGGATACTTCATCAAGCTCTCCCGAATCAAGGCCGGTGCGCGCTGTCCACCGCGGCGCCTTCACTCCGGCTTCTGCTTTGCCATTTCCTCGTCGCGCAACTGGCGACGCAGGATTTTGCCGACGTTGGTTTGCGGCAGTTCATCACGGAACTCGACGACCTTCGGTACCTTGTAGCCCGTCAGCTGTTTGCGGCAATGCGCGATGATCTGTTCCTGCGTCAGCGAGCGATTGCGCGGCACGATGAACACCTTGATGCGTTCGCCCTGCGCGGCATCGGGAATGCCGATGGCCGCGACTTCGCGCACATCCGGATGCATCGCGATCACGTCTTCCACTTCGTTTGGATACACGTTGAAGCCGGACACGAGAATCATGTCCTTCTTGCGATCGATCAGCCGCATGAAACCGCGCGAATCCATCACACCGATGTCGCCAGTGGCGAGCCAGCCGTCTTCGTCGAACACCTTCGCGGTCTCGTCCGGACGGTTCCAGTAACCCTTCATCACCTGCGGACCCTTCACGCACAGTTCGCCCGCTTCACCTACGTTGGCCCACGTGCCATCGTCTTTCTTGAAGCGCACCTGAGTAGAGGGCGCAGGCAGGCCGATCGAGCCTTCGAAATCTTGCATGTGTTTCAGGTCGACAGGATTCATCGAGACGATCGGCGAGCACTCGGTGAGCCCGTAGCCTTCGATGATCGGTTGACCTGTCACCGCCTTGAAGCGATCGGCGACGGCCTTCTGTGTCGCCATGCCGCCTGCCATCGCGAGCTTCAGGTTTGAGAAATCGCGCTTTCTGAATTCCTCGTTGTCGAGGAATGCGTTGTAGAGCGTATTCACCGCCGTGATGCCGGTAAACTTCTCGTGGCGGATGATCATCATCACGCGCTTCACGTCGCGCGGATTCGCAATCAGGATGTTGCGGCCGCCGAGCCCCATGAAGATCAGCGCGTTCACCGTGAGCGAGAAGATGTGATAAAGCGGCAAGGGCGTCAGCACGGTCTCGGCGTCGCCCGTCAACTGGCCCGCGGACCACGCCTTCGCCTGCAGCACGTTTGCAATGACGTTGCGGTGCGTGAGCATCGCGCCTTTCGCGACGCCCGTCGTGCCGCCCGTGTATTGCAGGAAGGCGATATCGTTGTGCGTCGGATGCACGGGCGTGAGCGGGCGCGTGTAGCCGTTCGCGAGTGCATCGAGCAGTTTCACCGCTTTGGGCAGGTGATACGCCGGCACCATTTTCTTCACGTGGCGCAGCATGAAATTGATCATGCGGCCCTTGAGATTCAGCCCATCGGCGAGCAGATCGCCAAGGCCGGTCACGATCACGTTCTGCACCTTCGTGCCGGGCAGCGCTTCTTCGACGACCTTCGCGAAGTTCTCGAACACGATGATCGTCTGCGCACCGCTGTCCTTCAACTGATGCGCAAGCTCGCGCACCGTGTAGAGCGGATTCACATTGACGACGACCGCACCGGACTTGAGCACGCCAAAGAGCGAAACCGGGTATTGAAACGTGTTCGGCAGCATGATCGCAACACGATCGCCGGGCTTCACGCCGATGCCTTGCAGATACGCGGCGAGCGCGGCCGCCTTGCGGGCGAGTTCGCCATACGTCATGTCTTCGCCAACGCTCACATAGGCCACACGCTCGCGAAACTGAGCGACGCATTCATCGAAAAACTGCACCAGCGATTCGTACTGGTTGACATCGATTTCGCGCGGCACGTCGGGCGGATATGAGTCGTACCAGATGCCGTCGGTGTGCGGCGCCTTCGACACGTTAGACACGTTGGGTGCCGCTCCGGCCGCGGCGTCCGGCGAAGGGGTCGCGCCCGTCGATGGCGTTTGCGTGGTCTGGGTCATCGCTTGTCTCCTGAAGCTGACTGTATTTTTGTGGTTTGCATTTTAATGCTCACATCGGTCCCGCTAGCGCTCGAGTATCGCAACAACGCCCTGGCCGCCTGCCGCGCAGATCGAGATCAGCCCACGCGCGGTGCCTGCAGGTTTGTCGAGCTGCGCGAGCAGCTTCGCGAGTCCTGCAATGATGCGCCCGCCCGTCGCCGCAAAAGGATGGCCGGTCGCGAGGGAGCTGCCATTCACATTCAGCCTGGCGCGATCGATTGTACCGAGCGGACCGGCCAGGCCGAGTTGCGTGCGGCAATATTCGTCATCCTGCCACGCCGCGAGCGTGCAGAGCACCTGTGCGGCAAAAGCCTCGTGAATTTCGTAGAAGTCGAAGTCCTGCAATGTCAGCCCGGCGCGCGCAAGCATGCGCGGCACCGCATAGGCGGGGGCCATCAGCAGACCTTCCTTCCTGTCGAAGAAGTCGACGGCAGCGGTCTCCGACCACGTCAGATACGCGAGCACGGGCAGACTGCGCGCAGCCGCCCACGCTTCGCTTGCGAGCAGCACGGCCGCTGCGCCATCGGTGAGTGGCGTCGAGTTGCCAGCAGTCAGCGTGCCCGCATCGCGATCGAACACCGGCTTGAGGCCCGCGAGTTTTTCGGGCGTGAGATCGGCGCGCAGGTTATTGTCGCGCGTGAGGCCGCGGTAGGGCGTCATCAGGTCGTTGAGAAACCCGCGACGGTACGCATCCGACAACTTGCTGTGGCTGTCGAACGCGAGCGCATCCTGCGCTTCGCGTGGTATCGCCCAGCGTTTTGCCATCAGTTCGCAATGTTCGCCCATTGAAAGGCCCGTACGCGGTTCGCCATTTCGCGGCAACAGCGGCTTGAAAAACATCTGTGGGCGCAGCTTCGTCAGCGCGCTGACGCGCTGGCCCGTCGTCTTGCCGCGATTCACTTCGAGCAGGATCTTGCGCATCCGTTCGTTGACGCCGATCGGCGCGTCCGAGGTCGTATCGACGCCGCCTGCAATGCCCGCTTCGATCTGCCCGAGTGCGATCTTGTTCGCGACGAGGATCGCGGCTTCGAGACCCGTGCCGCAGGCCTGCTGCACGTCGTACGCGGGCGTTTCCTTCGCGAGTGTGGTGGACAGCACCGATTCGCGCGTCAGGTTGAAATCGCGTGAATGTTTGATGACCGCGCCCGCGGCGACTTCGCCGAGGCGCACGCCGTGCAGGTTGAAGCGGTCGATCAGGCCCTGCAGCGTGAAAGTCAGCATGTCCTGGTTCGATGCGGTCGCGTACGCGGTATTCGACCGCGCAAACGGAATCCGGTTGCCGCCGATGATGGCGACGCGCCGCACGGCAGGAAGCGGGTGAGACATACTCGGCTCCTTCGGGTCATGCCCTGATTATCGACTGGTTCAAACTAGCGCGGCAGATCATGCGCAATCGCCGCTGAAAAAGCAGTAACGAAAACGGGGGTGCGTTGATTCCACTTTTTGCGCGGGCGCACGCGCTCATTGCAGCGTCCACTGAAGTCGTGCGCGTAGATGCGGCTTCTCGCCGGCGATATCGCGCACTTCGAGTTCTCGCGTGGTGGAGGCCGGCGAAGCGATCCACAGCGATGCATCACATGGCAGCAACATCGGCAGCTTGAACTCACCGCTGATCGTCGCATCCGCGAGGCGTTTCGGCGGTTGCAATGCGGCCGCGGCTCGCGCCAGCGTCCACATGCCGTGCGCGATCGCACGCGGAAAGCCGAATACGCGGGCGGACAGCGCGCTCAGGTGAATCGGGTTGTAATCGCCGGATGCCTTCGCATAGTCGCGGCCGAGCTGCGGCGGCAACTGCCAGCGCGCGTGCCGGAGGAGTGCGGCGCGATCGATTTCCAGCGGCGCGAGCATCGAACCGTCCGCCCCGTTCGACCCAACACCGCGCTTCAGATAGACGCTGTCGCCATCCCATACCGCTTCGCCGCGTCGATAGAGGCGGGAGTGCATCACGAACGCCTGCCCTTTCTCGTGCCGTAACAGCGCGCCAAACTCGACTTCGACCCGCAGCACCTCGCCCGAATACAGCGGCTTGCGCAGATGCACGCTGTTCGCGAGATGCACGAGGCCGAGCGCGGGCCATGGAAAGGCCGGGTCGGTGAGCATCAGTAAATGCAGCGGGAATGCGAGCAGATGCGGAAACGTAAAAGGCAGACCCTGCTCGGGAATGAAGCCGCAGACACGCATATAGCGATCGATCTCCGCCTGTTCGAGCGTGACGGCCGGACGCACGAGCCGCAGCGGCGGCAAGTGCGTCGCACGGCCGCGCTTGATCACACCGGATAACGCCCGCCCGTAAAGCGTGGCAGGCTTCGGCAGGCGTTCGATGACAACGGTCTTCGGGCGCGTTACGCCCGGTGTCGCGCCGAAACCGGAAGGCTCGACCATGATCACGCTCCGATCAGACTCTGGCCACATACGCGCACAACCTGGCCCGTTACGCCCGCTGAGCCCGGATGCGCGAGCCACGCGATCGTCTGCGCGACATCGACCGGCTGGCCACCCTGGCTCATCGCGTTCATCCGGCGTCCCGCTTCGCGGATCGTGAGCGGAATCTTCGCGGTCATCTGCGTTTCGATGAAACCGGGCGCGACGGCATTGATCGTGATGTGCCGTTCGCGTAGATGCGGCGCCATGCTTTGCACGCGTCCGATCACACCTGCCTTCGATGTCGCGTAGTTGCTTTGCCCCAGGTTGCCCGCAATGCCGCTGATCGACGACACGCCGATAATCCGTCCGCCGTGGCGCAGCGTGCCGGCTTCGAGCAGCGCGTCGTCGATGCGTTCCTGCGCGGACAGGTTGATATCGATAACGGTGTGCCACGCGGCTTCGGTCATCTTTGCAATGGTTTTGTCCTTTGTAATGCCTGCGTTGTGCACGATGATGTCGATGCCGTTTTCGTCGAGCGCGGCGGCGAGTTGCGCGGGCGTTTCCGGCGCGGCGATATCGAAGGCGAGGGCAGTACCGCCAAGTTCGCGCATGGTCTTATCGAGTGCGTCTTTCGCGGACGGAATGTCGACGCCGATCACATGCGCGCCTTCTGCCGCGAGCACACCTGCAATCGATGCGCCGATGCCGCGCGCGGCACCCGTCACCAGCGCGCGACGGCCTGCCAGCGGCTGCTTCCAGTCGAAGGCGGGCAGGTCCTGCGTGGCAGCGTCGATGCGCACGACCTGACCCGACACGTACGCTGAGCGTGGCGACAGGAAAAAGCGTAGCGTGGCTTCCATCTGCGCCTCGGCGCCCGGCGCAACGTAAATCAGATTGGACGTGATGCCCCGGCGCGCTTCCTTGCCGAGCGAACGCGTGAAGCCTTCGAGCGCGCGTTGCGCTGTCCATTGACGCGGCGTCGCACACGCTTCCGGCGGCCGGCCGAAAACGACGATGCGTCCGCACGTGCCCAGCGAGCGCAAGGCGTCGTGAAAGAAAGCGTAGAGCGTTTCGAACTGGCTGCTGTCCTCGATACCGCTCGCATCGAACAGCAGCGCACTCATGCGGCCCTGGGCCGCGCCGCTCGCAACCGGCTCAAAGCGCCCGGTCATCAACCCATGCCGATGCGCGAGCGGAATCCACAAGCCCGCGCTCTCATGCGCGACACCCGTCACGCCGATACGGGCGACGATCTCAGCAAGCGCTTCGAGCACGTGCGGCTGCGGACCTGCACCGACCGCAACGAGTCCTTCGAACTCCGGCTTATCCGCGCGATAGCGGCGCAGCACTTCGGGTTTCGGTAGCCCGAGGGAACGGACGAGCCGCGCGCCGAGCGACGAGTTGACGAAGTTCAGGTATGAGTCGTTCATCGTCCGGTTCCGCGGTTCGTTGTGGTGGTTTTAAATGTGCGCAATGTCTGACTCAGGCGCAGACTCACGCTGCAAGCTCCATCGCCCGGTCCAGCGCGTCCTTGCGCTTTTGCAGATCGGCGAGCATGCCGAAGTCGGCCGGGAAGTCGTCCACCTTGACGACCTCTGCAGCATAGCGCGCGTAGTCGGCGAGCACCTCCCGCTCGCTGCCGTCGATGAGTCCGATACCTTCAGCCGTTTCGATCCAGGTCGCGAGATCAGGCAGGCTCTGCGGCATCGGCGCGATAAAGCCTTTCTTCACCGCGTCGCGCAGTTTCTGCTCGATTTCCGTCACGCGCGGATTCAGCGCGAACGCAAGCTCGCCGTAGCCGAGCGGATCGACATCGACCGGCGGTACGTACGAATCCGCGAGAAGGCGATCGCGCGCCGCGCCCGGTGTCTGCACCAGTTCCGCAATCGCACTGCCGAGGCTGTCCAACGGCGCGCGATGCGGCAGGCCGAACGGAAACGCGAGTGCGCGCACGAGGCTCGCGGCGAGACGGTTCGGATAGTTCGCCAGCACGCCGTCGATGGCCTGCTGTGCCTGATACAGCGCATCTTCTACACCCCAGCACACGAGCGGCAGATCGCTTTCCTGACGACCATCGTCTTCGAAACGCTTGAGCGTCGCCGAAATCAGATACAGCTGCGAGAGCACATCGCCGAGCCGGCCGGAAATGCGTTCACGACGTTTCAGATCGCCGCCAAGCACGAACATCGATACGTCGGCGAGTAACGCGAACGCGGTCGAGATGCGTGTCGCGGCGCGATAGTAGTGAACGAGTGGGGCATGCGCACGCTGCGGCTTCGCGATGAATCTCCCACCCGTCAAGCCGTAGACGAAGTTGCGCATCACATTCGATAGCGTGAAGCTCGCGTGGCCAAAGAACGCGTTGTCGAAGTCGCGCAGCGCCTTCTTGCGATCCGTCTCGCGCGTGGCGGCCATTTCCTTCAGCACGTACGGATGACAACGGATCGCGCCCTGACCGAAGATGATCAGGCAGCGCGTGAGAATATTCGCGCCTTCGACGGTAATCGAGATCGGCACCTGCTGATACGCGCGCGCCAGAAAATTCGATGGGCCCATGCAGATGCCTTTGCCGGCGACGACATCCATGCCGTCGTTGATCACCTTCCGGCCGCGCTCGGTGATGTGATATTTGGCGATCGCGGAAATCACCGAGGGTTTTTCGCCGAGATCGACCGCATGCGCCGACAGACGACGCGCGGCATCCATCACATACAGGTTGCCGCCCATCCGGCCGAGCGCTTCCTGCACGCCTTCGAATTTGCCCACCGCTGTGCGGAATTGCCGACGCACAGCCGCATACGCGCCTGTACCCCGCACGGCAAGCTTCGCCATGCCGACATTCGACGAAGGCAGCGAAATCGCCCGGCCCGCCGCGAGACATTCCATCAGCATGCGCCAGCCGTTGCCGACCTGCGCACGTCCACCGATCACCCAGTCGAGCGGAATGAATACGTCCTCACCGGAGTTCGGACCGTTCTGGAACACGGCATTCAAAGGCCAGTGACGGCGTCCGATTTTCACGCCGGGGTGCTTCGTCGGAATCAGCGCGCAGGTGATGCCCGGTTCGTCGTCGTTGCCTAGCAGATGATCGGGATCGCGCACGCGAAACGCAAGACCGAGCACCGTCGCGATCGGCCCGAGCGTGATGTAACGCTTGTCCCATGTCACGCGAAAGCCCAGCGTTTCGCCGCCTTCGAACGTGTCCGTGCAGACGATGCCGACGTCGGGGATCGCAGCGGCGTCGGAACCCGCGTACGGATTCGTCAGCGCGAAGCAGGGGACTTCCTCGCCGCTTGCGAGACGCGGCAGATAGTGATTCTTCTGTGCTTCGGTGCCGTACTGCATCAGCAGCTCGGCGGGCCCGAGCGAGTTCGGCACCATCACCGAAACGGCGGCGGCCGAACAGCGCGTTGCGAGCTTCATGATGACCTGCGAATGCGCGTACGCGGAGAACTGCTTGCCGCCGTACTGCTTCGGAATGATCATGCCGAGGAAGCCTTTCTCCTTGATGAACTGCCAGGTTTCCGGCGAGAGGTCCTGCCAGATCGCACTGGTTTCCCAGTCGTTCGCGAGGTCACACAGATGCTGGCATTCGTTGTCGAGAAACGATTGTTCTTCGGCGGTCAGCTTTGCCGGGCCGTGGGCGAGCAGCGTGTCCCAGTGCGGGCGTCCCGAGAAGAGTGCGGCATCCCACCAGACGGTGCCCGCTTCGATCGCGTCGCGTTCAGTCGGCGACATGTCGGGCAGGATCTTGCGGAAGACTTCGAGCACCGGCTTCGTGAGCCACGCGCGACGCAGTGGCCTGACGGTGAGAAGGAGCACCGGAATCACGAGGACGATTGCGAGGATAGTCGTGGCGGCAGGACCGGCGGCACCCGTGAGGTACGCGGCCGCAACCCACACCACCATGAATGCCAGCCACCCTGCGGCGCGCGCCTGCACGAAGACGAGTCCGGCACTCACGACGAAGAGCGCAACGATGAGCCACGGCATGACGAAACCTCCCTGTTTTCAGGCGCGATCGCGCGCGTCCGCGCCGAACGTTGCGCCAGCGGTCGCCGTCTCAGGACAGTCAGGCTCGGAACCTTCAGCGGCGTCGCCGAGCACGGCGGCGAATGCGGCAAACTGGGAAGCGTCCGGCAACGGCGCCTTCAGCGCCGACACTATCAGAGAAGCGAGCCGTGCGATCAGTTGCAGGTCATTCATCGACTTTCCCTGCGAGAACTCGGCAATAAGACGCTCGGTGTCCGCGCCGGCCAGCACGCCTGATAGCGCGCCGATCGCGAAGTGCAGGCGCCAGCCGAGTTCCTCGCGCGGCAGATGCGGCAGGGCGCGCTGGAACGCATCGAAAAAACGCATCGCCACAGACTCGTAATGCGCGGCGAGAAACTCGCGAATGAACGAAGAAGGATCGGTATAGGCGCGGCCCAAAAGCCGCAGAAACGCCTTGCCGCCGATACGCGGATCGCGTGAAAGCTGCAGCGCGGGAATGAACATCGCGCCGAGCACGTGCTCACAGGTGAGGCGTGAGCCGAGCATCGCATCGAAGCGGTCAAGCAGCTTCACGCGCTCCTGGTTCAGGCGGTCGAGGCGCCGCGACAGCATCGCGTGGATGAGTGCTTCCTTGCTGCCGAAGTGATAGTTGACCGCCGCGAGATTGACCTCGGCGCGTGACGTGATCTGCCGCAGCGACATCGCCTCGTATCCGCATTCGATGAAGAGCGTTTCGGCGGCGTCGAGGATGCGGGACTTCGTGTCGCCGGCAAGCCGGCCCGTTGTGCGAACTGCCATGTTGCGCCTCCATTGCCGGTCGCCCGACCGCGAACAGACGATTCAAGTGCCCGATTGAAACGGGCGTTTTTTTCAGGATAAGAAGCGCGTGCGACGAACGGCAAGGATTGAATGTGGACGGACTCCTCTAAAAAGTGATCGATCGTCGGTGTTTGCCCGCGCTGCGGGCGGCATGTCCTGAACGCGGCGCACACACGAAAAAGGCGGTTCCGATTGAAATGGAACCGCCTCTCGAATGACTGGCGAAAGCGACGTTATCGCCGCATCGTTTTTGGTGCTCGCGCCGGCCAGGCTGCCGGCGCTCAGACAATTACGGTCAGTGGACCGCCGCAGCCTCTTTCGCGGATTGCGTCATATCGATGCCGCGGCGTTCACGGCTGAACAGGATCAGCACGGCGATCACGATGGCCACGGTGCCCGCGACCATCGCCATCGGGATCGCGTAGTTGTTGCCGTGCGCTTCCGCGAATTTCGACTGCATGGGCCCGTTGATGGCCGCAAACAGGTTGCCGAGCTGGTACACGAGGCCAGGGAAGGTCGCGCGGATATCGTCCGGCGAGATCTCATTGAGATGCACCGGGATCACGCCCCACGCACCCTGCACGGCGATCTGCATCAGGAACGCGCCGACCGCGAGCATCACCGGGCCGGTCGAAAACGCCCACGGCCAGAGCGCGGGCAGTGCGATCAGCGCGGCGATGAAGATCGCCCGCTTGCGGCCGATCTTTTCGGAGAGCGCCCCGAAGAACAGGCCGCCGACGATCGCGCCGATATTCAGCACGATGGTGATGTTCTGGACCATCTTCGGATCGAACTGGTGCTGCACGCGAAGGAAGGTCGGGTACATGTCCTGCGAGCCGTGCGAAAAGAAGTTGAACGCGGTCATCAGCACGATGGCGTAGATCGACAGCTTCACGTTCTGCTTGAGCGTGGCGATCAGGCTGGGGCGTGGCCGCTGCTCCATCGTTTTCCACGCGGGCGATTCGGGAACATGCGCACGAACGTACAGCACCAGCAATGCAGGCAGGACACCGATGAAGAACATGCCGCGCCAGCCGATGTACTGAAAGAGCTGTCCGAACACGAGCGACGCGAGCAGATAGCCGCTCGGGTAGCCCGCCTGCAGCAGACCCGACACGAAGCCGCGCGCGCGGGGCGGGATGGTTTCCATGGTCAGCGCCGAGCCGACGCCCCATTCGCCGCCCATCGCGACGCCAAACAGTGTACGCAGGACGAGCAGGGTAGTGAGATTCGGCGAGAAACCCGACAGCAGTTCGAGCAGCGAATAGCACGCGATGTTGACCATCAGCGTGGGACGGCGGCCAAAGCGGTCAGCGAGCCGCCCGAAAATGAGTGCACCGACGGGGCGTGCCATCAGCGTCAGGAAAATCGCGTATGAGACGGAAGAGATTTCTGTATTGAAGTCGGCGGCGATATCTTTCAGGACAAAAACCATCAGAAAGAAATCGAATGCGTCGAGTGTCCAGCCGAGATAGGCGGCGATCGTGACGTTTCTCTGTTCCCGGGTCCAGCTCATTCGTTGTTCTCCTGTTCCACAGTACCCCGCTTTCATGCGGCGCAGTCTCCGGCGCTTCTCGCATGCCCCACAGGAGCGGGCCTCGGGGGAGTGTACGCCGACCGTTAAGCGGCTGCATGATTCAACCCGGCCATATTCATGGTTATCCCTGATCTAATCCGGCTTTAATCCAGACTCTTGAGCCGATTTTGTCGGTCATATGAAATATTCGTATCGGTGTGGATATATCTGTTTTAGCGTTTTGTAATTTGAATGCGAGCGGTTTTTTTGCGTCGTGATGCCCGGGGTGGCCCTGAACCCCGCCGTTTCGGCTTGTTCGCCAGCAAACATACGAGCCCACGCGCGCCGATTACGCTGTCGTGACATATCGATTGCGCGAAGCGGGAGCGTGAATAAACGTCCGCCCGTGCACTCGAATGCCGGGGGATATCCATGAACAGTATTTCCGTGGCGCGCGGTCACGCGGTCGCGTCAAGTGGGTCACGTTTGAGTCTGCAGCAGATCCTGTTCGTCAGCACGGTGGTACTCGCGGGCGCATTGTTCTGGATCGCGCCGCGCCCGCCAATGGGTGATCTGCCGCAACATGCGGCGCAGGTCGCGTTGCTGCGCGATCTGCTCGACGGTACGTCGCCATGGACGCAGCTCGTCTATATCAACTACTTCACGCCGTATCTGCTTGGCTACGTCATCGCGGTGTCGCTGTCGTTCTTCATGCCAGTGCTGCTCGCGATGAAGCTCTCGCTGACGCTGGCGTTCTACGCGTTCATGCTGGGCTGTGTCTGTCTGCGCAAACGCTTCGGAGCCGACCCTCGTCTTGACTGGTTGTTCGTGCCTGGCTTCTTCGGCATCGCCTTCCAGTTTGGCTTCTTCACGTTTCTGATGGCGGCGCCCGTCGGGCTGTTCTTTCTTGTCGTGGCGAGCCGGTTCGCCACCGCACCCACGCGCGTGCGGGGCGCAGCGGTGGTCGCGATGGGCGTGCTGGCCTTTTTCTCGCATGGTCTCGTGTTCGCGTTCGCCTGCGCGACGGGCGGCGCGCTGGTGCCGTTCAGCCTCAAGGGCGTCCGGCGCATCGCGCTCGCTTCGGTGCCGTATGCATTGCTGGGCGTGCTGGCCGTCGTCTACCTGGTGTACGCGAAGCACCACAACCTGGTGACGTGGACCGGCGAACCTCACGCCGGTCCGAACCTGGTGTGGGACTGGACGCAGGCGTCGTGGGGCTGGCATCGCAGCTTCAATTTCCTGCTGTACGTGTTTGCCGCGCAGATGAAGGACTGGTATTTCCTGCTCGCCGGCATGTTCATGCTGGCCGCGCCATGGCTCATGGGCGCAAGATTGAACCGGAAGGCGCCGGCGGCATGCGTGCCGATGCTTGCGATGCTCGTTGTCTGGCTGCTGGTTCCGTCTGCCGCACTCGATGTCGAATACGTCTATCACCGCTTTGCGCTGTATCTGCTGCCGGCGTACGCGCTCATGTTCGTTCCCGCGGAAGCGCGCAGCGATACCGGGATGCGGCGCACCGCATTGGCGTCATTCGTGCCGTTTTTTACGCGGCTCGTCCTGATCGCGATCTGCTGGTCGTTTCTGGGTGTGCTTGCGGTGCGTGAGCAGCGCTTTGCCGCAGCGAATGCGCCGTTCGAGACGCTGCTCGATGCAACCGAACCGGGCCAGCGCGCGTTGAGTCTCGTCTACGATCCCGGCAGTACGATCGTTCACAACCCGTATACGCTGCATAGCTATCCGCAATGGTACGAGGCCGAGCAGCAGGGTTTCGTCGATTTCAGTTTCGCGTATCTGTTGCCGCAGATTGTCCGCTTCAGAGCCGATCATGTGCCCGCGATGAGGCCCGAATTCTCGTTGTCGCCGCAATACTTCGACTGGAAAGCGGTGCAGGGCCGCGTCTATCGGTACTTCTTCGTGCATCACCTCAAGCCGCTCCCCGAAGGCATGTTCGATAACGACGAATGTCAGGTCGTGCTGCGCAGGGAGGCCGGCGACTGGTCGCTGTTCGAGCGGATCGCGTGCCGGTAAACGGATGTATGGGGGCGTATGGAGGCGTCTGGGCGCGATCCTGAGTCCAGCCGACCTCAGAAAATTCGTACGTCCGCGCACAGATGCCGACAGGGCATTCATCTAGATTGAGGCTACATCGTCCCGCGGCACTTTCGACGCGGCGCACGAACGGAGCCATCGGACTCTTCGCGATCGCCGCCCGGCTCGCGGCACAAAGGGTACGGCTGGCGAGTGTTCCCCGGACCCGCCAGGAAACCAGCCCATGACTCATCGCATCCAGGAGTTGACCGGCCTTCGCTGCATCGCTGTCATGCTGGTGGTGATCTCGCATGCGGAACATATGGTCGCGGGCGGTTATACGGGCGTGCTGTCGCCGCTGCGTCTGTTTGCGAACGGCGGCCTCGGTGTGCTGATCTTTTTTGTGCTGAGCGGATTTCTGATCACCGATCTGCTCCAGGCGGAGTGGAAGAAAACCGGCAAGGTCAGATTGATGACCTTCTATGCGAGACGGGCATTGCGGATCTGGCCGGCGTTTTACGCCTATCTGCTCGTGGTCTGCGCGCTCGTCGCGGCTGGCGCGCTCGACGTCAGTTTCCGTCAGGTCATGTTCGCGGCGGTGCATCTCTGGAATTATTCCGAACTGCTGGGCCTCGGTTCCACCAATCTCGTTCATCCTGATGGCGTCTGGTATCTCGGCCATTTCTGGACGCTCGCGCTCGAGGAGCAGTTTTACTGGTTCTGGCCGCCGCTCCTCATCGTCATTCTGCGGCGCAAAGATACGCGGCTGCTGCTGGGTTTGATTCTCTTCGTGCCGCTAGTGCGGATCGCTTCGTATTTTGCGGTGCCGTCGTTACGCGGTCAGGTGGAGATGATGCTTCACACAGGCCTCGATCCAATCCTGATCGGTTGCTACGTCGCGCTCAACAAGGAACGGCTCGCAACGCTGCTCAATTCGCGACCGAGCAGTTCGCTCGCGTTGACCGCGTTAATTCTCGTGCTGTTCTTCGTGATTCCGGTTTGCGAAAGCAAGGCGGGCGGCTACTGGACCGCCACCTACGGTCGCACGATCGAATCCGCCATCGCCGGCATGATCATCGGTGCGCTCGCGGTTAAACGCGACTTCTGGTTTGCGCGTGTGCTGCGGCTGAGAGGCTTTGTTTTTATCGGCACGATCTCGTTCAGCCTTTATCTCTGGCAGCAACTGTTCTTCAATCTGGCCTCGCCCGTCACGCTCAGATTTCCATTGTGCGTGCTTGAAGCGTTCGCTGCGGCCACGCTCAGCTACTGGCTGATCGAGCTGCCGTTCCTGCGGCTCAAGGATAGCCTTGGCAAATCAAAACGACGTCAGCCGCCGGATAGCGTGACGGCCGATGGAGCCGAAGGCGAAATGCCCATCCCGCAACTGAAGGCCGGCGATTGAAGCCGCGGCTATGACCAGCATGAATGCCACGCACAAGCGGTTCGATTGCCTCGAGATCTTGAGGTTCGTCCTGGCATTCATGACCATGACGTGGCATTACTACTACTTCGGTCCGATGATAGGCGCGGTCGCGGGCCCGGCGGCTCACGCGTTCGCGATCCGCTATTTCTCGTTCTCGGTAGAGATATTTTTCATCATTAGCGGTTTCATCATCACGGCCTCCGCGATCAACCGGCGTCCCGTCGACTTTCTGATCGGACGTGTCGTGCGGCTCGGACCGTGTCTGCTTGTCTGCGCCACGCTGTCGTTTGTCGTGGGCCTGCTGCTCGGGCACGGCCCAACGCCGCTCAGCTACGTGGCCTCGCTCTTCATTGTGCCGCTGGTGTGGACGAACGGCGCTGACTGGTCGTACTGGTCGCTGCGACTGGAGATTGTCTTTTACGCAGTCGTGTTCCTGACGATGTGCGTGGGTAGCATAAAGAAGAGCGTGATCTGGATCGCGCTGTTGATGACGTCCTACGACGCCGTCAGCATCGTTGCCGAAAAGCTCTTTGGCGATGACGTTTTCGGCGCCGCGCTGACGCAGTATCCGCTTGAACGCTATCTGTCGTTCTTCTCGATCGGCATGGTGCTGTACCTGATTCTCGTCGGGAAGAAGCGCAATATCGCGACGTTCTCCGTATTGCTGCTTGCTCTCGCCGCGGGCGCGTTTCGCTGTTACGAGGATGCGAACCGGATTGCGAAGCTCGTCGGCGATACGCCGGTCAGCGTGCTGAGCGGCGTCTCCATTCTGGCGGTGGGTGTCGTCGCATTCGTTCTGCTTGTTCGAGGCACGACGAACCCGCGCGTTGCTTCGGTGTTTTCCGTGCTGGGGAGGATCAGTTACCCGCTGTATCTGATTCACCAGAACCTGGGCTATCTGATGATCCGCGTCATCAATGCGAAAGCGGGCGATGCCATCGACTGGCGGCCGTTCGTGATGGCCGGCATGGTCGTGACGGCGGGTGCGATCGCGCTTTACGTGGAGCCGGTTCTCGCGACGTATTACCGGCGCTATCTTTCTTCGGCAGCCTCATCGGCTGGCCTGGTCTGGGCGCGTGCTTCAGGATCGAAGCGCAGCTATGGCGACGTCGACTAGCCGGGATATCAACGACCAGACATGAGTCGTGAAGCGGGTATTGGGACTTCCCGCGGGCGCGGCGAAGCCGTTCAGACGGCTTCGGCGCCGTGGCCCTTGAAGGTCCACACCGAGTTGAGGATGTAGGTGATACCCAGCACGACGCCCGTCGCCGCGACCTGCGCAATGAGGTAGTTCGCGTCGAGGTGGCGGGTCAGCAGGTTCATCAGCAGGCCATTCACCGCGACGCCGAGTAGCGCGATTGCTGCAAATCGGGGAACGGCTTTGAGGTGACTGCTGCCGTGCCGGAACGTAACGCGCCGGTTCAGCCAGTAGTTGACGACAGCACCCACGCCCGCGCCCGTCATTGAGCCCGTCACAGGATTCGCGAGTCCCGCCGTTACGAGGGTGATGAGAACCGCGTATTGCGCCGCAGTGCCGATGGCGCCGACGCCCGCATAGACCACGAAGCGTCGTAGGGTGCGACCGTCAGGCATCGCCTGCGTCCGGTGCCGTCGCCTGATGGCGGCGACGGATCAGATACACGGGCCGGTTCTTCGACTCGAAGTAGATGCGCCCGATATATTCGCCGAGCACGCCGATGCCGATCAGTTGAACGCCGCCCAGCAACAGTACTGCTGAGAGTATCGATGCGTAGCCCGGAACCGCGACGCCCTGAATCAGCGTACGGATGATCAGAAACGACGCGTAGAGAAACGCACCAAACGCGACGAATGAACCTACGTACGTCCACACGCGCAGTGGCAGCGTGCTGAAACTCGTGAAGCCTTCGAGCGCGAAATTCCAGAGCTTCCAGCCGGAGAATTTCGAGGTGCCCGCAACCCGTGGCTCGCGCACATATTCGACGACTGCCGTGCGATAGCCGACCCATGCAAAGAGCCCCTTCATAAAGCGACGCGTTTCAGGAAGCAGCTTGAGTGAATCCACGACTTCGCGCGTGATCAGACGAAAGTCGCCTACATTTGCGGGGATTTTTGTATCGCAAACCGCGTTATGCATCCGGTAAAAGAGCGATGCTGTCTGACGCTTTATAAACGAGTCCGTCAGGCGATTGATCCTTTTCGCGAGCACCACGTCATAGCCTTCGCGCCATTTTTCGACGAGAAGCGGGATGACCTTCGGCGGGTCCTGCAGATCGGCGTCGAACGGAATCACGATTGCGCCCAGCGCTTCATCGAGCCCGGCTGACAACGCGGCTTCCTTGCCGAAATTGCGCGTCAGATCGATCACGCGCACCCGCGAATCGCGATTCGACATTGCGACCAGTTTGCGCAGGGTGCCATCGCGGCTGCCGTCGTTGACACAGACGACTTCGAATACGGTTCCGTCAATTGCTTCGAGCACGGGTATGACCGAGTCGAAGAAATGCGCGATGGTTTCTTCCTCGTTATAGAACGGCACGACGAGCGACAGCAGGCTCGGCGCGGCGTCGGTGTTCGTCGCGATGATCGAGGGTGAGGTCAGCACGAAGCTGTCGCGGGTGTCCGCTGGCTCGGGCGTCGCATCCCTGAAGAGCGGATCAGGTGCGAGCAGGTGATGACGGCCGACGTAGTCCATGATTTCCTCGCGGATAAGGCCTCACACGCAATCCGTTGCTACGAAGCCCACGGAAGGTGAGGTCTGCGGTGTCCGCAAAGCATGTCCGGTGATTGGGTTTGCGGCGAAAGCGATCGCGGGTGTCGACCCCTTTGCACAGAGTCTAGGCCATATCCCCCGGGCAGTTCGTGCGCTCGGGCACACTGGCGAAGGCGTGGGCGGCGCCGCGTTCAAGTCGCCCCGATCGTCGCGACGTAAGGCGGACCGCGGCCGCTCCAGCGGCGCGTTACAGGCCGGCTTTAGCGAGCTTTGCGCGCCACGCCATCAGGACCAGATCCAGATAGCTGCGCTGTCTGACGGATATCGTCCATTGGCCTGCTGGCAATTCGTACTCGACAAACTGGCTTCCCTGAACCGGTGCAAGCGTGATGCCGTCCGCTGAACGCGCGCTGCTGGTGAGAAAGGGCGTCGAAAACTGGTTGATCCGTACGTGACCGCCAGCGGCACACGTCGCCGGGATTTCCAGCGTGTTGAAGTACGCGGGCCGCGGGATATCCGTGTACCGGCATCCGCTCGCCTCCACCAGCGGCCGTTGCGTCGGCAGGACGCCTGTCGCGGGCGTTTGCAGGATGTCGATGGCTGCGAGCTGGGGCTGGTAGTGAGCGGGATAATATTCGCCGCCGGCGTCGGGACCGACTACGCTCGTGGGCGGTGCTTCGCGGCGAAGTTGTTCGAGCGGTATCGGCGCATACTCGTTGCCGTAGAAATGCAGTAACGCTGCTGCAGTCGCAAGTGCGAACGCAAGTATGCCGAACTGAACCCGCTGCTTTGTGACAGGTGACAACTGTTCGAGGATACCGGCGAGCACAACGAGGCAGAGTGGTATCGCGAGCGAAAGCAGTCTCCACGGAAACTGCACGAAATCGAGTTGCGCGGAGATGTGCCACAGCGGCCGCGTGAGGCGCGTCATCAACAGGATGACAAGCAGTGCCGCGCCGCCGAAAGCGAAGATCATGCGCGCGCGCGGATCATCGGTACGACGTAACTGGAACGCCATGCCGATCATCAGCGCGAATACCGGCCATCCGAACTGGGAGCGCGGAGACCGCCAGAAGATGTAGCCGACGGAAAGGAGATTGTCCGAGATGTGTCCAAAGATCTTTGCCTGCGCGGGGCAGAAGTATGCGCTCCACCAGGTGAACGGGACGAATGTAGTAGCGAAAAACACGGCGAGCGCGCCGATTGTGATCGCAAGAAGCGGCCAGCCGGATTGCGACGACGTCACGATCAAATAGAGCGTCAGCATCAGCAGTACGCCGGACGCGATGACGAATACCAGCACGTGCGCCTGCGCGAGAAGCAGGAGCAGCACAAAGAGCGAAAGGCCCTGCCACTTCCCGAACCTTCCGTTGTGGACGTCGATCAACAGCGCGAGGATCAGGGGAATCAACGTCGTGGCCGAATATTCCGCCACGCCCCCCTCGATCGCCTTGGTGAGCATGTAGGGCGCGAAAACGGACGCCGTAGCAACGACGAGCCTTGAAGTCCTGTCTGCGCCCAGCCGTGCAGCACACGCGTACACGCCGTAGAACATGACCGAAGAGAAGGTGAGTATGGCGAAGCGATACCCGGTCACAACGTCGCCTGTGGCCAGCGACAAGGCTGCACCGACGAGGTTGAACAGCTTGTGATAGAAGAACGGCACCGGGGAGCCAAAGCCGCTGGCGTCGATCGGCGTCCAGATGGAGAGCGGATCGCCGGCGCGTAGCGCCTCCGTCCAGATGTAAAGACGCGAGAACGAGACGTAGGTGTCGGCGCCGCGAACGATCGGTGAAAAAAGCACGACGACGACCCAGACGACCAGTGAGACAGCGACGGCGCCTAGCAGCATCCGCTCGCCTGGCGCGAACCGCGCCGGGGACATCACGTTCCGGGCGATCTCCTTTGGGACGATCGATTCTGGATAGGGTGGCTGGCTCATGTTCAGTGCGGTCAGTGTGCGATAGACGGATGCAACGCACGTCGCAGGCAACGTATCGCCCGATACTAGATCGCCGGAAAAATATCCTGCGTACGCCAGCAGACATTCGCGGTTTGTTCGGCGCAGCCGGGATCGGTGAGACGCCGGTGCCGCATGGGCAACACACGGGGCACAATGCGCCGGCGGCGACCTACAGATGCTTCAGGAACGATTCGCTCAACGTCCGGATTTCGTCGAACTGGCTTGCAAATTCGAAGCCCAGCAGAAAGAGGGCGACATTGATTCCGCCTTCGTGTCGTACAGACCAGTTCAGCGCCGGTGCGGCGATCCATTGCCTGATCGCGGTGCTGTTGCAGATCACACAGATCGACACGCCGAGCGCAGCGCCAGCAACGATGTCGGTAGGATGGTGCAGCCCGAGGTAGATGCGCGGCAGGCAGACGAACAACAACGAGTACAGCAATGCGACCACGCCGAGCCGGCGCGACGCGATAAAGATGCCAGTCGCGAGCGCGCACCACATCATCGCGTGGTCGCTCGGAAAGGCACTCCACGTGCGAAGTAAATGCGTCGTCGATTCGTTAGGCGGAAACGACATGGCAAGTTCCGGGTTCGCGAACGGACGCAGTCTGAAGGGGAGCCAGTGAGCAAGCGATCGCCCGAGGAGAAGCGCGCCGAAACTCGCCACGATCGTTGCAATCACAATTTCGCGATCGCGCCGGGCCGAAATACCGCCACGAAACCAGACCCACCAGAGCATGGCGACCAGAACCAGATGCGTCATATAAAGACCGGAAATGGCGCTGATAATGTGATCGGCGGTCGTAGAGCGAAAAGCAAACTGGTTTGCAAATCGCAAAATATCGAGGTCAAATGAATTCATTCTGTTATTAAAATGAAAGCAGCGTGTAATGTCCGGTGTCAACTCCCGGCTGTCAATCGAAGTATAGAAAACACGATCAGGACATAATGTGCGCAAGGACACCGCCGCGCAATCGGGACACGCCACTTTTTTAACGCGATTGCAGCATTTTTCCGGAGTGGACGACGAATAGCGTGGGGTGGGCGGGTTCTGGTTCTATGTACGAGCCCGGATGCACCTGCAACAGACGGACTGGCAGATCGGGTTTATACCAATCTGCCAGTTCAATGCCAATGGTCAGGGAAACTCGATGCCGAGCCCTGTCTTGCCCAGCGTCGAGACAACCGCCCTGGCCTGCGGGCCGAACCGGTAAATGCAAACGACCAGATTGATCCGCTCCGCATTGCCACCTTTATTGCACTCGTAAATCTTGTCGAATTCGGGAATGATTTCGAGAAAGGCATAGCTGTCGATTTCCGGGCGGAATGGCCTGACATAGACATCGGGAATACCGAAATCAGTCCGCAGATAATCGGAAAGAAGCGCCGCATAATTCTCCCGTTTCTTGTTGCGCGCAACAAAAAGGTCGTTTAATCCCACTGTATCGAAGAATTTCTGTTGCGAGTAAAACGCGAGCTTTCCGGCTTCCGGCGACGCAATCGAAACGCCCGGTATGTCGCGGAGCGCGCGGCCGATGGTCTCGTAGGGCGTGTGATCCACGATGAAGAACTCCGCTTCTTTGCGGTCTGAATAGAGGCGGTTCACGTTGCTGATCGCGAGCAGCGCGGTGATCGACAGGATCAGCGCAATACCCTGTTTTCTTGACACGGGCGATTTCACGATCAGATCGAAAAAATGCACCATCGCAAATGACAATCCAATCAGAACGGGCAACTGGAAGCGGTACGCCACATCCACGATGGGCAGCACCGTGAAAAGATATGCAAAGTAGACGGTGCACGCCAGATAGATCGGCAGATAGTGTTTCGAATGGCTCCGGTCCAGAAATGCCGTAGAGATAAGCGCAAGAATGACGAGCGGCAGCAGGTGGCCCAGAAATGCCAGCTGAAAGCCCAGAATGAAACGATATTGATTGCCTGGCAGCCGGCCGAGCAGGAGATCGGTCAAGGCGAACTTCAGACTGGCGGCCAGCGGAAGCGCCGTGCCGGTCAACAGGCTGACGGCGAAGAGCGCGCACAGCGCCGCGAGAAATGCGAATACGACGAGCACCGCGCAGCTTTTGATCCGTTGTGCCTTGCCTGCATCGGCGAGCGCGAGACCGAAGAAAAACAGCGAGAGCGGAAAGATCGGCAGATCGGGTCGGACGAGAACCGTCAGTCCGGAAAATATGCCCGCCCACAGCGGGTGCGTGCCGGTCGTTCGCAGAAAGCCCAGCAGGTAGATGGAGAAGGCAACAAAGAATATCGTGATCGACGTTTCAAGTCCGTTGCTGGCGGCGCGGATAAAAAAGGGACTCGAGATCAGCGCGATCAGCGGGCAGATGGCAAGCCAGCCGTTGCGGGCGGTGAAGTGGCGCACTGCGGTCGCGTAGATTGCCAGCAGCGTCAGGATGGAGAAGGCGAGGCATCCGTAGCTGTTGACGTCGATGACGTCGAGCCGCGTCAGGCGGGTCACGAGCGTGACAAGCGTGACCCAGGCGACGCCCGTCATGCCCTGCACGGTGCCGGCATGCCGGTTCCATTCATACGGGAAGCCGTCCGCGCCGTTCTGTGCGTAACGGTACATGATGTAGCTGTCTTCGAAATTCGCCGGAAAGGGCATGAACCAGCAGGCCAGCCAGACAAACACCGCGAGCACCAGAATCAGTAGCAGCGACCTTTGATAGTGCAGCTTCATTGTCGATTACCTCTCTGTTTCATCGGACAAACCGTTGCCCTTTGCCCTTTGCGCATTACCCACTACCCTGCGACGGGCCGTCCTCTGGAAGACGCTTCGTGCCAATCGGCATTCAACTGATTGTGGGCGGCTTGCGGACGCTCGCGTCCTGATGATGGCCGCACCAACTCGCTGTGCCTCGTCAGCGACGCGCGGCCGCACTTCCCGGATTGGGCGAAGTATAAGAAAGGTAAGGGGAATCGACTGTGCGGCAGGATACGGTCGTCGTTTCAGTCTTCCTGGCTCTATCCGCTGGCGGATTCAGGCGCGAGCGGGGAATGGAGTCGGCGGCTGGCGATGGCCAGAATCTTTGAATACCACGTTCGACGCGGACTCATACTAACCGTCGGTAAACTCAGTCGAAGGTGTTATTGCGGCTTTAAATAGGGTCCTGTACGTTGTCCAGAGGATTTGATGTTCTCGCGGGCCATTTTAGCCGCCCTCTGGACTCGAAATGAAAACAAGGCGCTCTGCGGCGGTTATTGGAGTCGTGGATGACGATCAATCCGTCGGGCTGGCAACGACAGCGCTGCTGCGTTCGGCGAACTGGCAGGTGATCACGTATTTGTCCGCGAGGCAATTGCTGCTTGACGCGCGCCGCGGGGAGCTGAGTCTCGTCATCGCGGATATTCATATGCCGGGCATGGATGGCTTCGCGTTGCTTGAGGCGATCAAGCAATGGGAGCAGCCTGTCCCGGTCATTTTCATTACGGCGGACACGATACGGGATCTTTTGGATAGATCGATCGCGTCAGGCGCGGCCGATTTCTTTCCCAAGCCTCTCGACGACGCGCGACTGCTGGCGCGGATCGACGCGTTGCTGGGACCCTAGCGGCGCTATCTGTTTCCGCCAGTCGATCGCCGCTTTGTATTCTTACCCCCGTTAAGCCCATTCGAACGTATTAGTTGCGCATGCAAGCGCACGACGCGTCACACCCCATCGGACGATGGCGCCACGCGGCGTTCGCGCCTACCCTTCATTCGTTTCCCGGTGGTTTCGATTTTTTCATCTGCGATGATTCCAGGCGCCTGGATACTCCTCTTCTACATTGGCCAGTGAGGTGCGAGATGGACCAGCTTTACATGTTGCGTGCATTCGTTGCAGTTGCGCGGTATCAAAGCTTTAGCAAGGCTGCGGAATCGTTGAATGTGACCACCGGGTCGGTATCGAAAGCGATCGCCAGGCTCGAAGGGTGTATCCAGACGAGAGTGTTGCTCAGGACAACACGGTCCGTTTCCTTGACGGAAGCGGCACAGCCCTACTATCTGAGTTGCTGCCGTCTGCTCGAGGAACTCGATGAAGCGAATCGCCGCATTTCGCAGGCGCGTGAATTCGACAGCGGAAAGCTGCGGCTGATTGTGCATCCGATGCTGATGAGCGAAACCTTCTCGCGCCTGGTGCGGGGCTATCACACGATTGCGCCCAATGTGAGTCTGATCGTTTCCGTTCAGGAGGGGGTCGCGAACCTGTATGACGGCCGCTTCGACATGGCGATTCTGCCGCCGCATCTTGTCGAGCAGTCTGCCGCGATTCGCCGGACGCTGGCGAAGTCGCCGCGCATCTTCGTCGCAGCGCCTGGTTATCTTGAGCAATACGGCACGCCCAGAGCCGCCGTCGAGCTGGCCCATCACTTTCTCCTGCTCGACACGGATTCGCGGAAGAAGGGCGTGGACGTCATCGATCTGTTCGAGAGGGGAACACGAGTGAGCGTGTCGCCCATGTCGTCGATGGAGGGCAATGAAATCCTGCTGAGGGCGGCGGCACTCACGGGGACCGGCATTGCCGCCTTGCCCGAAACGATGGTTCGCGAGGATATCGACGCCGGGCACCTGACGCATATCCTGCCGCAGTGCACAACATCGGACAGCAAGGCCGAGATCTGTCTCTTCTACTCGCACCGCGAACTGCTTCCGGCGAGACTCAGGACATTCGTCGACTTTTGCATCGAGTTTTTCAGATCGCCGGGTCGATATGGCGCGAGGGACACACAGACGGTTTTGCCGCAGAAGGACCATCGCGAAGACTACGAGCTGGAGGCCGTCTGAGGCGCGGCGCGCAAGCGCTTCGCCCTGGGAGCTGGTGGGCCGGTGACCTGCGCATCGGCCTCGCGCGTTATTGCCGGCTTTCCGTGCGATGTGAGGCGTCGCCGTGTGCCGGCAACGTGAACTGGAAGACGGTGCCGCTCGGCGAGTTCGGGGTCGCCCACAATCTTCCGCCATGACTTTCGACAATCGAGCGGCAGATCGGCAGGCCCATCCCGAGCCCGTTGGGTTTGGTTGTATAAAAGGCCTCGAAGACAGTGTCGAGATGCTCAGGGTTAAGTCCCGGTCCCGAATCCTGCACCGTCACGCAGAGTTCACCGGCCTCGACCTCGCTTGTGCGGATCGACAGCGCCCGCTCGCCCGCGTTCATCTCGCTCATCGCTTCAATGGCGTTGATGATCAGGTTGAGTATCACTTGCTGCAGTTGTACCCGGTCGCCCTGAATGTGCGGCAATCCATCAATCAGCTGCACGGCGACATCGATGCCATGCTTGTTCGCTTCGTCGTGCATGAACGCGATCAGCTCGCGAATCGTCTCGTTGATATCCAGGCTGTCCCTGCGCGGTGATTCCTTCTTGAAGAAGGCGCGGGTCCGGTCGACGATCTGGGCGGCGCGAGCGCTATCCGCGACGATCTGGGTGAGCGTGTGGCGAGCCTCGTCCAGACTGGGCGGCGTAGCGGCCAGCCAGCGCAGGGCGGCACTGGCGTAGGCGGCGATCGCGGTGATGGGTTGTTTCACTTCGTGGGCGATCGTCGCCGATAGCTGCCCCATTGTCGCTACCCGGTTTGAGTGCGCCAGCACCATCTGCAGGTCGAGATAGCGCCGTTCGCTCTCGCGGATTTCCTGTTGTGCGCGCTTTTGTTCAGTGAGGTCGAGCACGAAGGCGACGCACTCGTCCTCGTTTTCACCAAATGCCGCCGCGCCGATCAGGACGGGCACCCGGCTGCCATCCTTGCGGAAGTATTCCTTCTCAAACGGCTGGGCGGTTCGGGTTGCCTTCAATTCGGTCAACGCCAGTTCGTTACGGCTGCGCCACTCGGGCGGAGTCAGCTCGGTCCACCGCACGGCCCCCGAGAGGAGATCGTCGCGGCTGTAACCGACAAGACGCAGAAAGGCATCGTTGGCGTCGATGATCCGGCCTTCAAAATCACAGATGTAGATGCCGATGATATTGGATTCGACGAGGCGCCGAACCTTGTTCTCCCGTTCCTGAAGATCGGCATAAAGGCGGGTGTTCTCAAGCGAGATTGCCGCCTGTGACGCCAGCACGTCCAGCAGCGCGGAGCGGCGTGCCGTGAAAACGCCGGCGGCAACCGTGTTCTCCAGATAAAGCAGGCCGCCCAGCTTGCCCTGCCTGACGAGCGGCAAACAGAACACCGACCGCGTCGCGCCGCCTGCCAGGTAGTCGTCTTCGGCGAAGACGTGGGGTTTCAGGGCATCGTCGATGATGACGCTCTTTTGCGTGTGAATCACATAACGCAGAAGGGCGGCAGGGGCGGCCGAGTCGGCCACCGGCTCATGATTCAACACGATCTTGTCGCCGGCGATGCGGGCTTCCGCCTCAATGCGATAGCCGCCGTCCCGCGGCACAATCAACAGGCCCCGATCGGCGCCGGCCGTCTGTAGCGCGATCGTCATCAGGCGCCGGATCAGCCCGGGCAGTTCGATTTCGCTCGACAGGGCCTGGGAGGCCCTGAGCAGGCTTGCGGTGTCGAAGTGCCGGACATCGGAGCCGAGTGTCGTCATCGGCTGCTGGTCTTCGGTTGTGGCGAGGCCGGGATATCGCTCATCGAGCTGCGCGACTTTGCCGTCGGCGCCGTACAGCGCGAAGCATTGACGCGCGTTGCGCAAATGAGCATGGGCATTGGTCTCCAGATCGCGGCTCAGATAGAAGCGGCCGGCGAGCTCGTTGGCCATGCCTTCGTTGTGGAAAAAGCCGTTTTCGCGGGCTGAGCGAACCGCCTGTTCGTAGAGGCGCATCGCATCGAGATCGCGGCCCTCAAGGCGCGCGAGTTCCGCCAGAACGAGCGCATGGCGGTTGCGATAGTTCTCGGGGCAGTGTCTGGCCCACAGTTCGAACTTCTTCAGTTTCGCCGCGAGAATACGCCCGTAGGCCTGCTGCTGTTCGGCGGATGCCTGCGGGTAGAGCGCCGCCAGCGTGAGCGCGTGGAAGAAGTGATAAGTCGCTTCGATCGGCAGGGCCATGGCGGCACGCAGCGTGGTCTCTGCCGCGCGCGCGGCGTTCAATGCGTCAGCATACCGGCCATCAAGGAAGGCGAGCATCAGCTTGATGATGTGATAGAAGACGATACCGCAGCCGAAGTTCGCTTTGGTGATTGCCCCGAAGCAGGCCGCTTCGTCGAACTTGTCGTCGTTCAGCTTCAGCGTTTCGGTGGTCTTGCCCCGGAGGCTGGCGACGAATTGCTGCTCGAGCCGGATCGTCTCGTGAACGGCGTCGTTGTGGCTGTCCCGCGCGAGTGCGGCGTACTTTTCCGCTAGCACCTGCACGTCCTCGAGGACCGCCCCTGTCTCGATCGCCTGCCATACCGTGTTGAATGCGAGGTTGCCGGCAAAAACGAGGTCGCCCACTTCCAGGCAGGCGCCGATCGCCCGTTCGAGAACAGGCAGGTTAGCCGCCATGTGGCGCCGCCAGAAATTGATATGACTGGCATGCAGATGAAGCAGCTTTCCATAGAGGCGCCGGTTGCCGAACTTTTCGTTTAGCCGCAGCGACATTTCTGAGAATTGCACCGCAGTGGGTATGTCGTCAACGCCCGAGACCAGCATCAGCGCGAAGTTGCCGTAGGCGAAGCTCGAGTTGTCGGTATTGCCGTGCTGCAAGGAGAGGTTGACCGCCTTGAGGGTGATGAGCGGGTAGAACACGGGCCGCGCGGCAAAGGCGCAGGGCATCGCTTCAACCAGAAGGTTGATGATCGCCCGTGTGACGGGGTCCGCTGCCACCGGTGCATCGACCAGTTCGCCGATGGCCCGCCCCGCCAGATTGAGCGGAATGTCCCGCAACGCCGCATCGATCGCCGCCTGAATATCCTGATCGGACCTGGGGAGGACAATGCCGAAATCGCGAAGCGCATCGCACGCGACGGCGAAGCTTTCATCATATCGGCCGGCGACCTGATACAACTGCATACGCAGGCTGAAGACTTTTGCCCGATCGAGGTTGGAGCGAGCCCTGCCGAGGATCATATCGAACAGCGTGTCCGCCTCGGCAAAGTTGCCGGTCAGATATTCGCATTCCGAGAACGCGAGATAGAGATCGAACGTGTCGTCGTAGTGCCGGACCCAGGCATCGGATGACAGCAGCGTGACTCCTTGCGCCAGATAGGAGCGGGCCGACGCATAGGCGGTCGAACTCATCGCGCGCCTGCCCGCGATCAGGTTTAGCGCGATGGTGCGCTCGCGCTCCACCTCGGTCGTGATCAGCGCCGCGCCGCGATTGAGGTGGATGACGATGTCGAAGATGTTTTCTTCGAGCGCTTCCGGGCTCGCGTGCGACGCGAGTGCACGTCCGATCCGCAGATGCGCCGCGGCGCGCTCGCCGGCGGGAATGAGCGCATAGGCGGCTTCCTGCACGCGATCGTGCGCGAACGCATAGGCACCCTTCACGCGAAAGATGAGACCCGCCCGCACGGCGCCCCACAGCTTCGCGTGGACGGTTTCCTCCGGGCCACCGTAAACCCGTGTCAGCGCGGTGACCTCGGCGATGTTGCCGAGACACGCGAGCAGGCCCAGCGTGTCGCGCGTTGTGTCAGGCAACCGGCTCAGCTTCGCGGCCATCAAGTCGGCGATGTTTTCGGTGAAGCCCTTCGCACGAATCTGCGGCAGATCCCAACGCCAGCGTGCGGCGCCGTGGTCGAACGTGAGCAGGTTCTCTTCAGTCAATGTCCTCATGAACTGGATCGTGAAGAACGGGTTGCCCCCCGTCTTCTCATACACCAGTTGCGCGAGCGGCTCGGCCGTCGCGCTGTCGCAGTGAAGCGATTCGGCCACCAGTTGCGCGACGTTGCAGGGCATGAGCGGCGCGAGCACGATCTGCTGCACCTTCCCGCCGGCGTTGCGGATTGCGTCGAGCGTGTGTGTCAGCGGGTGCGACGCATCCACCTCGTTGTCGCGGTAAGCGCCGACGAGCAGAACGTGCCGCACGTCCGGATGCGTGGCGAGGTGGGCGAGCAGGTCGAGCGTCGCCGCATCGAGCCATTGCAGATCGTCGATAAACAGCGCGAGCGGATGCTCGGGCCGCGCGAACACGCTGAGGAAGCGGCGAAATACGATCTGAAAGCGGTTTTGCGCGTCCTGCGGCGGCAGCGGCGGCACGGGCGGTTGCTCTCCGATGATGTGCGCGAGCTCCGGCACCAGATTCACGATCAACTGACCGTTCGGGGCAAGCGCCTCGACGAGCGCGCGCCGCCACGGCTGGAGTTCCGCGTCGCTCTTGCCTAGCAGATTGTGCGCCAGAGACTGGAAGGCTTGCGCAAACGGAGCATAAGGAATGCCGAGCTTGTATTGATCGAACTTGCCGGCTGCGAAGAGGCCGCGCGGCGGGACGAGTACCTTGTGCAGCTCGTTGACGACCGACGACTTGCCGATGCCCGCATAGCCGGAGATGAGTACCAGTTCGGCTGCGGCGCCGGTCACGATGCGATTGAACGCCGCGACGAGGGCTTCGGTCTGGGCCTCGCGGCCGTAGAGTTTTTCGGGGATCAGCAGCCGGTCGGACGCGTCGTGTGCGCCCAGCGCGAACGGGGCGATCTCGTGGTGCGTCTCCCACGCCGAGCGGCACGACTGCAGGTCCGCCTCGACGCCCGCCGCGGTCTGGTAGCGGTTCTCCGCCGTCTTGGCGAGGAGCTTCAGGACGATCTGTTCGAGTGGCTGGGGAATGCCGGCGACGCGCTCGCGAGGGAGTGCCGGCAGGCGAGCGATGTGGCAATGAATCCATTCCATCGCGTCCGCTGCGGCGAACGGCAGTGCGCCGGTGAGCATCTCGTACAGCGTGACGCCGAACGAGTAGAGATCGCTGCGCGCGTCGATCGAGCGGTTCATGCGGCCGGTCTGCTCGGGCGCCATGTAGGCGAAAGTGCCCGCAACAACTTCCGGCGGCGCGGGCGGCGTGTGTTCGTGCGGCAGGTGCGCCGCCATGCCGAAACCGGTGAGCCGCACGTTGTCACTGCCGTCCACGAGCACGTTCGCCGGCTTGATGTCCTTGTGAACGAGGCCGCACCGATGGACGTGGCCGAGCGCTCTCGCGAGATTGACGGCGATTCGCAAAAAACGGCTGAGTTCGAGCGGCTGACCGAGAGCGCGATTGAGGGGCTCACCGCCGTTATCGTTGAGAAGCAGCATGGGCGGCACGCTGCTCCGGTCGAGCGCGAGCGGGCGAGCGGCCCAACTGGAGTCGAGCATCGGGCCCAATGCATACTCGTGCTCGAGGCATGCGACGCTTTGGGAAGTCAGGCGCGAGGGAAGTAGCGCGAGTACGGAGACCGGATTGCCAGGATGCCGCGCACGATACAGCACGAAGTTGCTGTCATCGCGTAGCACCTCCAGCTCATATCCGACGAGGTCCATGATGAACACCCCTGTCCGGAAGCGAAGGCAATTCGGTGGCAATTGTCCACGCTTCTCGCCTTGCTGGCTACGACTAACCCTCCATCAGGCAACAATTGGCGGAAAGACGGTGAGGTGTTTGTCTGAACAAAACGGACCTTGATTCGCACCCGAAGAGAAACCCTTCGAGGTGCGGCCAACCGAGTGCACCACTACAGCGCACGCGCCCGTTGCGCGAGCCCCGCACATGCCACCAGCAGCGTGCCGGTGACGAAGATTTAAACGCTTTTAAGCGTTCTGGAAAATTCGGCTGTCACCAATACCAGATTTGCAATCGACCCGGCCGTCTGCTTTGCTGTAATTTGCAGGTCGAATTTGTCACCCTTAGATCATCAAGACATGAGGAGCCTGACGTGAGCAATACACAGACACGTAACGAAACCAGGACGACCGTCGGAACAGCGCGGACGGTCGACATGAAGCTCGAGGTCGTTGTCATCCCCGTCTCTGACGTCGATCGCGCCAAGGAGTTCTACGTTGGGTTAGGGTGGAGGCTCGACGTCGATATCGAGAAGGATGACCAGTTTCGGGTTGTACATCTCACGCCCCCGGGCTCGCAATGCTCGATCCTCTTCGGCAAGGGCGTCACGACGGAAGAGCCGGGCTCGGTGCAGGGACTCCATCTCATCGTGTCTGATATAGACGAAGCGCGCGCAGCGCTTGTCGAGCGGGGCATCGACGTGAGCGAGGTTTTCCATGACGCTGGCGGCCTTTTCCACCATGCGGGCGAGGAAGGACGCGTGAGCGGCCCACATCCGGCGCGGCGCAGCTATGGTTCTTTCGCCTCGTTCAGCGATCCTGACGGAAATGGCTGGGTCTTCCAGGAGGTGACCACTCGACTCCCTGGAAGGGCAGACACGCAGGCCACGACATTCACTTCGGTAATGGAACTCGCAGGGGCGCTACGACGCGCCGCGGCCGCGCATGGCGAGCATGAGAAACTGTCCGGACAGCATGACGAAAACTGGCCGGACTGGTATGCGGACTATATCGTCGCCGAGCAGGCCGGCACGCAGTTGCCGACATGAGACTGGTGGCTTAGCTGCGCCGTCTGAGGGATGGAGTGCTGTCCCGGTTGAATCGCATGGGCGTCAAGCGTGTCACGGGGCGCCCGTAGCAGCGCTGGCCGCGCTGGTGGTGGGAGCACTGTCCCGAAGCACAGCGACAGCTGCCCGGGAAAAAAGAAACCCCGCTCGTTGGCGGGGCTTGACCGGCCAGGTGCGAAGCGCGTGGACTACTTGTCCGGTTGATTTACCTTGCCGGTGTACCGGTCGAGATGAATTTCCACATCAGGCTTTTTCTGCAGCCCAAGCTCCATCAGCTTCTTGATATCCCGCTGTGCCGCTGGACGTTGTACGGAGGTAATGAAGGCGTCCCACTGAGGGCCGATCTCGCTATCGGGAGGGAGAGTGGCGATGTTGACAAAATACTTGATCTCCCCGATGGTCTGCTTGTCGAAGGATGCGATGCGCCGAGCCAGGGTATCGACAAACTTATCTAGTTCGGCATCCGGAAGCGAGCGGTTGACATAGCCATATCGTTCGGCAAGTTCGCCGTTGATATCGTTGCCGCTCAGCAGAATTTCCAGCGCACGGCCTCGCCCCATCAGACGGGGGAGACGGGCCATCGGTCCGCCGCCCGGATCGAATCCGGCGCCAACTTCAAATTGGGAGAGCACGGCTTTTTCGCGGCTGGCAAAGCGCATGTCGGATGCAAGGGACAGCTCACTGCCAACGCCCGTAGCCCGGCCCCGGATCGACACGATCGACACCACGGAGGAGCGGCTCAGGCGAGTCAGCATATCGGGCAACGGCGGCAAGCCTGTGGGACCAGCGGGGATGCGCGTAGTGGCTTCGAGGGGCGGCACAAAATCATAGTGGGTCAGGAAAAAGCCGGGTACCGCGCTGTCAAACACCACCACCTTCAGTTCGGGATCGTTCTCTATCTGGGTAATCACGCTGTTCAACTGCGGTATGGATTCCGGGCCAAAGATATTGAATGGCGGATGGTCAATGGTGACGCGCCAGTATTCTGGAGTCACGCGTGTGGTCTTGAACTCCTGCTTCGCGCCGGCTTCCGGCTGCGCACCTTGACTCGCCGCGGTGCTTGGCTGGTCGTTCTGTGCTATCGCGCTGCCGTTGAAAAACAATGCGGCTGCGACCAGTGCCGCCATCAATGGTGTGAGTTTCATGTTTGCTTCCTGTTTGGGGCCGAAGAAATACGCGGAAGAAAGAACGTGCGGGACGTCCGGTCTACACAAATTAGTGTAGGCACCCACTCGGCAGATACCAATGAGTATGAATGCATCTATCAATCAAGAATCAGGTAACAATATTGAGTGATGCGAAGCAGTGCCGGGTGATTCAACCGACGACATTCGTTGTTGCATAACAACTCGCCGCAGTCGTTTCGCGCATCGCGTCCACACTGCTTGGGCTATGTCGGGCTTCCATGGGCGCGTGTCGACCGGTGGATGAGCAGATAAGACGATTTGCCAGCCCACGGTCTCGTGCAAGAAGACGCGCGCCCGAGGGATCTGTTTCGGACCAGGAAGGTCGAGCGCGACGGATTTGTTCGCGAGCGACACAACTGTTGTTCTCACATGACCGTTTACCCGGAGGGCTTGCTTCCGCACAATCGCTACAACTACCGCAGACTGCCGTTTGCGGTCGGTCGAGGCGGTAACGATGTGAGGCTTGCCAGCTGGCGGCCTCTATAGGCGGCCCAATTGGACAATCGTGAACGTGTTTGCCCGGGATATTGCGTTGCTGCCGCACTCATCGCTCCACCCAATCGCACTTATTGCTAACAGGAGCTTGTATGCTTGACGATATCCTTCCCCAGACCCCATCGCGCCGTCGCTTTATTGGCGTGGCAGCAGCGGCCGCTGTTGCGGGCTCGTTGAGTCGACTCGCTTTCGCGGAAACGAATCAGGCCATCACTGAAGTCGCGCAGTCGAGCGGTGGTGACAAGACCGCTATTCGGCCACTTCGTGTGCACGCACCGGAATCGCAACTCATCGATTTGAAGAGGCGTATCAAGGCGACCAGATGGCCTGAGCGGGAAACGGTGACGGATGCATCGCAAGGCGTGCAGCTCGCGACAATGCAGAAGCTCGCACGTTACTGGGCGACCAGCTATGACTGGCGCAAAGTCGAAGCGAGGCTGAACGCTCTGCCGCAATTCGTCACCGAGATCGATGGTGTCGATATTCATTTCATCCACGTTCGTTCGAAAGACGCAAATGCGTTGCCGGTTATCGTCACGCACGGGTGGCCCGGCTCGATCATCGAGCAGTTGAAGATCATCGGTCCGCTGACCAATCCGACGGCCCATGGCAATGCGGCGTCGGACGCTTTCGACATCGTGATTCCGTCACTTCCGGGCTACGGGTTCTCAGGCAAGCCGACAGCGACCGGCTGGGATCCTGTTCGCATCGCACGCGCCTGGGTCGTACTGATGAAGCGTCTCGGATACACGCGATATGTTGCGCAAGGCGGCGATTGGGGGAATGCTGTCACGGAGCAGATGGCCCTGCTGGCACCACCGGAACTGCTCGGCATTCACACCAACATGCCGGCCACCGTACCGGACAACATTGCAGAGGCACTCAAGCTGGGCGAGCCGGCGCCAGCAGGCCTCTCAGCCGATGAGAAGCACGCATTCGATCAGCTCGACTATTTCTACAAGCACGGCCTTGGCTACGCATTGGAGATGGCGAACCGCCCGCAGACGCTGTACGGGATTGAAGATTCGCCTGTCGGCCTCGCCGCGTGGATGCTCGACCACGACGCCGCCAGCCAGGCACTTATCGCACGCGTGTTTGACGGCCAGTCAGAGGGGCTTACGCGAGACGACGTTCTCGACAACGTGACGCTCTATTGGCTCACGAACACGGCGGTTTCCTCGGCTCGTTTGTATTGGGAAAACAAGCTCAATTTCTTTGCTCCCAAGCACGTTGCCATCCCGGTTGCCGTCAGCGTCTTTCCAGATGAAATCTACGCTGCCCCGCAAAGCTGGGCAGCGAAGGCGTATCCCAAACTGATTCACTATAACCGCCTTCCCAAAGGCGGACACTTTGCGGCCTGGGAGCAGCCGCAAGCCTTTTCGGAAGAGCTTCGCGTGAGCTTCCGGTCGCTGCGTTGAGCGCAAAGCCGCGGGTGCGTTCACCACGCATGGGCCAGGAAACCTTCAATCTGCGCCACCACGCCCGCGCCTTCGCCCACTGCCGATGCGACTCGCTTGGTCGATCCTGAACGAACGTCGCCGATTGCGAAGACACCCTCGACGCTCGTCTGCAACGGCATCGATTGCACGCTGCCTTCCGGGAGGTCGGTGCCCGTCAATACGAATCCCTTGCTATCGAGCGCGGCGCCGCACGTCTTGAGCCAGCCAGTATTCGGTTCTGCGCCGATGAACACGAACAGGTGATGGGTCGTCATGCTTCCTTCAATGCCGCCGGCACCGCGGTAATGCACGCGCTCGAGACGCGTATTCCCTTCGAGCGCGGTCAGTTCGACACGCGTATGAACCGTCACGTTCGGCAGCGACAGGACCCGTTCGATCAGGTAGTGCGACATGCTGTGCTCAAGGCTCGCGCCTCGAATGAACAGATGCACATGCTCGGCGTGTGACGCCAGAAACACCGCTGCCTGCCCCGCAGAATTGCCGCCGCCAATCAGCAACACCGGCTCCTTGCGGCACAGCCTTGCCTCGATCGGCGTAGCCCAGTAGTAGACGCCGCAGCGCTCGAAGCGCGCGAGGTCCTCGACGGCGGGTCGCAGATACTCAGCGCCGCTAGCGATGACCACCGTGCGCGCGGTGATGCGATGACCGTCCGCAAGCTCCACGACATGCGGTTGCCTGTCGCAATACAACGCCGTGACCTCGCACGGGATGCCGATATGCGCACCGAACTTCTGCGCCTGGATGAACGCGCGGGCCGCGAGATCGTGACCCGTGATGCCGGTGGGGAAGCCCATATAGTTCTCGATGCGCGCGCTCGTACCGGCCTGGCCACCGGGTGCGCGACAGTCGAGCGCCGCCACCGACAATCCCTCGGATGCCGCGTAGACGGCCGCCGCAAGTCCCGCGGGGCCTGCGCCGACGATCACCACATCGTGGACGTACGCCGGGTCGAAGTCGGGAATCAGTTCGAGACACGATGCGAGCTGTCCCGCATCGGGGTTTCGCAGCGCAGCGCCGTTCGGGCAAACGGCTAGCGGGAAGTCGTCGGGTTGCGGTGTCAGGCGTTCGAGCAGCACGACGGCCTCGGCGTCCTGCTCCGCATCGAGCGTCGTGTGCGGAAAGTTGTTGCGGCGCAGGAAGTTCTGTAATGCGAGGAGTTGTGCGTTACCGGAGGAGCCGACAAGAACGACGCCGGGCACGCGCTCGATCACCATGGCACGCCTCAGAATCAGTGCGCGCATGATCTTTTCGCCAAGATCGGCTTCACTGATCATCATGGTGGTGAGGTCGTCGGGCCGCACCAATAGCGCTTCGACATCTTCGAGGACATGCGCGTCCACCACCGCAGGTTTGCTCGAAAGCTGGCTGACATCCGAAGTGAACTCGCCGCGCTGGGTGTAGGTGTGAATGATCCTTTCGAGGCCGAGACCATTACGGGCGATTATCCGGATTTTGCCCGACAGCAGGACGAACACTCCCGGACTGCGGACTCCCGCACGATAGAGCAATGTGCCTTTGGCGTAGCGCGACAGGCTGCCGAAGCGGCGCAGTCTGCCGAGTTCGGCCTCCGTGAGGACCGGAAACATATGATGGTAGCGGGGATGGCCGATCACGTACGGGTCGTCGCCGGCCATGTCGTCGTCGATGTCGCTCGCATCTTCTGCCGGCCGGGGGAAGGGCGTACCGTCGCCCGGTGTTGACTCGTTGCTCATCGCTCGTTCTCCTCCAGCAACTGGGCGGCGGCGCCACCGCCTGGTCGACTGGCGCCTCTACCGGCGGGGAGAGAGACCGCTTCGCGCGCCGGCCTCGCCCGCGAGCTGGCCCAGGTAGTATCCGAGCCGATCTTCGACATCCCCCGGCTTGTGGAACCCACGCGCGAGCAGGGCCTTAATGCGCTCCTGCGCGGCGGGCCGCCCTAGCGACGCGATGCAAGCGTCCCACCCGGCGCCAAGTTCGACGTCCGGCGGCAAGCTGGTATTGACGAGGCGTTTGGTGTTGGCGATTGCCCATTTGTCGAATCCGGAGATCCGGGTCGCCAGCGCGTCCACGAATGCGTCGAGGTCGGCATCGGGCAGTGCCCGGTTCACGTAGCCATAGGCCTCGGCCTGCTCGCCTCTGATGTCTTCTGAGCTCAGGAGCACCTCCAGCGCGCGGTTACGGCCGATGAGCTGGGGCAGCCGCGCCATGGGGCCACCGCCGGCGACCATTCCCACGCCCACTTCCCATTGCGAGAGGATCGCTTTTTCCCGGCTGGCGAAACTCATATCGCAGGCGAGCGTGATTTCGCTGCCATTGCCCGTCGCGCGCCCGCGGATGAGGGCGATGGAGGCAATGGGCGCGCGCGTCAGGCGCACGAGAAAGTCCGGCCACTGCGGCAAGCCCGTGGGGCCGGGCGGCATGGCGGTCAGGTCCTCGAGCCCGGCGTCAAAATCTGCGTGATTCAGAAAGTAGCCGTCCACCGCGCTGTCGAAGACCACGACCCTGACATGCTCGTCGGTTTCGAGAGCGTTGATGAGCTCGTGGAACTGCGCGAGCATTGGCGGGCCCATGACGTTGATCGGCGGGTTGTCGATCGTGACACGCCAATACGCCGGCGACTGCCGGGCAACTTTGATCTGAACGGGGTTCGTCGTCGGATTCATTGAGGGCTCCTATTGCCGACACACGTGCGCGGGCTTCATGGCCCGCGCCGGATTGGAATCAGGCCTGCAGGACTTTGAGCAGCTCTCTGGCAGTCGGACCGGATGAGGCAGGGTTCTGGCCGGTGATCAGCCGCCCGTCGACAATGGTGAACACGGCCCAGTTTTCCACCTTCTCAAAGTGGCCGCCCAGGCGCTTGAGCTCATCTTCGACGAGGAAGGGCATGACCTTGGTCAGGCCCACGGCTTCTTCCTCATCATTGGTAAAGCAGGTGACGCGCTTTCCCTTGACGAGAGGCTGTCCCTGACAGGTCGCCTTGAGCAGAACGCAAGGGCCATGACAGACGGCGGCGACCGGCTTGCCGGCGTTGTAGAAAGCCTCGATCAAGGCGATCGAGTTCCTGTCATTGGTCAGATCCCACATCGGGCCATGGCCGCCGGCATAGAAGATCGTATCGTAGTCATCCGCCTTGACGTCGGCGAGCTTGACGCTATTGGCCAACACCTTCTGGGTTGCAGGATCCTTCTTGAAGCGTTGCATCGTGTCGGTCTGATTGTCCGGATCGTCGCTTCTGGGATCGATCGGTGGGTGGCCGCCCTTGGGCGAGGTCACTGTGACCTCTGCACCGGCGTCCGTGAACGCATAGTACGGGGCAGTGAACTCTTCCAGCCAGAAGCCGGTCGGCTTGCCGGTATCTCCAAGCACGTTATGCGAAGTCAAAACCAACAGGATTTTCATTGCTAGTCTCCGTTCAATGGGGCAAATGCCTAAACGCGGCATCGCCGGGGGGAATTCTCGAAGGGGAAGTCGCTGCTCAGATCAGATGTTTGTGGTCCTCGCCTGGCTGGGAAATTGGCTCGCGCAGGCTTGGAGCACGGGGGGCCGCCGTTCACGATGAGGAGCACGCTGTCACAAGGGCCTCCTGGTGCAGACACATGCAATGAGCGCTTGTATTTAACGCCGGCTCCCGGGTCGCGCGCCATCGGACGATGGTATTGCCGGACCCATCCCATGGTATGAACAGGACTTCGCCGTTCACGTTGAACGCCTCAGACGAGGCCGTTCCCGGCGCGGCTTTCGCTTTCGAAGAAGCGAGGTCGGCTTGCACAGGTCAAAGCATGCAGCGCCTGTGTTTGGCCAGGCCATAGCGCGATGCGACTCTGAATACCAAAGCATGCAAGACACCTTGGCGCAATGGCGACTACGTTGTCGTGTTCCTGCTGGCATCAATGCAAAAGATTGTGTCCTCACGTGTTGTGTTTTCACGTTGTGATTTCACCTATCGTGTTTTCACATACCCGAAGCGGTGGACGGGAAACCGATAGTCAAAACCTCTAAGGAGCCAGACATGAGCAACATTCCGATGCCGAGCGAACACGCAGTTGGGACCGCGGGCGGTGGCACGTTCGACATGAAGCTCGAGATCGTCGTCATCCCTGTCACGGACGTCGATCGCGCCAGGCGCTTCTATAGCGAGTTGGGTTGGCGGCTTGATCTCGACTTCAAGGCAGGGGACGACTACCGCGTGATCCAGTTCACGCCGCCAGGCTCCGGATGCTCAGTCATGTTCGGCAAGAACATTACCGCGGCCGCGCCCGGCTCAGCCCAGGGGCTTTACCTCATCGTCTCCGACATCGAGGCGGTCCGCAACGAACTGCTCCGTCGTGGCATCGAGATCGGCGAGCCATTCCACGACACGGGCGGCGTATTCCATCATGCTGACGCGAAATGCCAGGTTAGTGGCCTCAATCCGCAACGACAAAGTTACGCCTCGTACGCCACGTTCAGCGATCCGGACGGCAACAGCTGGCTGTTGCAGGAGGTTACCGTGCGATTGTCCGGAGACATCGAAGTGGGCGACCCCAGGTTCACCAGCGAGGTCTTGAAGGCGATTCATGCGACGACACCCGGGTGACCTCACGGGGATTGGCTTTGTTCGGAAGGGTGCGGGCGCATGAACTTTCCCTGCATGACCCGACACGTGGTCTCGCTTCGGTTGGTGAATTTTTCGCGCTGGCGAAACTCGCGTGGAAGCGGTAATTCAAAACTGCCCGCTACGATCGCCTCGCGAACGTCTGTTTGCGAGGACCGGATGGTTCTCTCGCACAAGGACGGTTCGACTATGCGCCGACGCTGCGTATCGAGGGTCCATACGGTTTCATGGCATCATCGTGCGCACCTTTACACCACCGTAGGAGCCTACGATCGATCGGTGGGTGGCCGCCCTTGGGCGAGGTCACTGTGACCTCTGCACCGGCGTCCGTGAACGCATAGTACGGGGCAGTGAACTCTTCCAGCCAGAAGCCGGTCGGCTTGCCGGTATCTCCAAGCACGTTATGCGAAGTCAAAACCAACAGGATTTTCATTGCTAGTCTCCGTTCAATGGGGCAAATGCCTAAACGCGGCATCGCCGGGGGGAATTCTCGAAGGGGAAGTCGCTGCTCAGATCAGATGTTTGTGGTCCTCGCCTGGCTGGGAAATTGGCTCGCGCAGGCTTGGAGCACGGGGGGCCGCCGTTCACGATGAGGAGCACGCTGTCACAAGGGCCTCCTGGTGCAGACACATGCAATGAGCGCTTGTATTTAACGCCGGCTCCCGGATCGCGCGCCATCGGACGATGGTATCAGGTAGACCACGACCGCAAACGCGACGCCCGCGACGATGCAGAACAGCCAATCAGGAAAGTAGGCGCCGAGCACGTTGGCGGATGGCGCGAGTGTGCAGCCCGCGATCAGGGTAGCTACGGCGACCGACACTCCGGTGATCCCGATCGCGCGGGTCATTCTGAAGCACAGCATGTGATTGCTCCAATGATCTGCATGTCGTCTTTATGGCAGTCACGTATTGCACGCCAAACATAAGATTTTGCCGCCAGAGTGCGACTGTCAGCCGCCATCCATATCGTTATGCTTCGTCCACAATCAGAAGATCATGGGAGGCCGCGCACAGGTTACTGCACCTGCCAGCCAGATGAGGGAGCAAGAATGTTTTCCCCAAAGAGGAGGGCACGGAAGTTTCTTTAAAATTCAAATACTTGATTTTGTTTGGCGAAACAATCGCGAGAATTTTTGGCAAACGAGTTGCCGTATGCGCTCGAACACCACACTCTCAAATAGTTAAGTTTTCGCGACGAACAGTTAGAATCCCCTGACCATCCTGCATTCTTGTCGCAGATCAAGTGCGACACACTGAAATTCATAACTCCGGAAATCAGCACACGGCCGGATCTGCCGAGCCGCCTGTGAAAAAATTGTCATCCCGATCCGTTTCTGCGGCACACTCTTCGGCAAAGGGTACTGCGACCGCCGAGGGCGGCCCGCGTACCGCGCTCGCGCCCCAACGAAGCAATGGTAGGGAACGCGTTGCCTCGATCCTTAGAACTGCCGCCGAGGTAATTCAGGAACGGGGGTACGTCGAGGCGACAATGAAAGAGATCGCGGAACGCTCGGACACCAAGATCGGCTCCCTGTATCGGTTTTTTCCCACGAAGGAGCTGGTGGCGGACGCTCTCATCCAGCTTTACGCCAATGAATTGGAGCTGCGGTGGCAAGCAATCGTCACCAAGGCGGCGACCGCAACAACAGAACAACTCGCCGACATACTGCTTGGCGAGTATGTGAGCATGCGGAAGAAGTTTCCGGCTATGCTGACGTTGGCCGAACGCGGTCCAAGCGGCTCGGTTCACCGGCAGGAAAGACGGGCGCAAAACATTGACGGGATATCGAGAGCACTCAGAACCCACGCGCCGCACCTGAAGTCAGCAGAGGCGAAGAGCATTGCGATCGTGATGATTTACAACATGCGCGCCGTGTTGGCCTTGACGTGTGATCCCTCTGCGCCAAACGCACCGGGCGCGGTTCGTGAGTTGAAGGCCAGCACCCGTGCTTATCTCCGTCAGCGACTGAACTCGAAAAGTGACGCGATGCGGCAGGATTCCCGGCACGACTCAGGTTTATTCTGACCATAGAATATTTCTTGAAGGACGTCACCCATCCGCATACGAAATTGCAGGAGCCCTTATGATGATCCTGAGCGCCGATCCCAGCTTCTTCTTCCTCCTTTCCGACAGCTACCGCCGACTTTTGGGGAAGTCCCTCGTTCCCAATGGCATGAGCATGTCCGAGAGCACTGCGTGGCTTTACGAGGCTGCGCCGTTCGGCATTCTTGCGCACAATACTGCGGAGGATCCCATCTTCGTTTATGGCAACAAGCGCGCACAGGCAATGTTCGGATACGACTGGAATGAGCTCACCGTGCTGCCCTCGCGCCTCTCCGCTGAAGCGCCCGAACGTAGCGAGCGTCAGGCATTCCTCGATCAGGTCACGCGCGACGGCTTCATCACCGGATACCGAGGCGTGCGCATCGCCAAATCGGGCGTGCGCTTCTGGATCGAACGGGCTACGGTATGGCAACTTACGGATTCAGCGGGAAACTATCGAGGTCAGGCGGCCATGATCCCTGAGACGAAGTTCATTCGCGATAAAGGTTGAGTTCATCGAGGTACCGCGTTCGTTCGAGCCAGTACCTGCCTGTCACGGCGGCATCCTTAAAGCTCCCCCTTTCGGGGAATGGTTCCTCCCTCCCTCAGAAAGCAGTGCACGCCGGCGCCCTAATTCCAGTATCGCGATCTATCTCATCTGCTGCTTGTGGATTGCCGCGATGACGGGATCATAGATCTCTTACCTTTTATTTGTAGAGCCAAGGCTTATAGGCAATCTCGATGTTGTATCCGTCCGGGTCGCCGATGTTCGCCGCGAAGTAGTCGGCACGCCATTCGGGCCGAAGGCTCGGTTCCTTCTTTGAAGTAGCTCCCGCGTCTATCGCCGCCTTGTAGCTGGCCCTGACAGCGTCCGCGCTCTTGGCGGTGAATGCGACGTAAAGGTCTTTGGCGACTTCGCCATTCTTCAGCCAGAAACCGGGATTGCTATTGATCGCGAAACCGTGCAGTTGATCGAACTTGTAGGGCATGTCGATGCCAAGCGGCTCAAGCAGCTTCTTGTAAAATTCGCTCGACCGTTCCAGGTCAGAGACGGGGAGATAAATATGGTCAATCATGGCTTTCCTCTTTTCGTTTGACTTTGACAGCCCCGATCAGGGCTCTGCTAAATCCTCATCCGGCAAGTTAGTTTGCCGGGGTCAGCGCACCTCGGCGAAGCAGTCGCGAATCTCCTCGCTGGCTCCTCTCAGGCGGCGAAGTGGTCCCCGGTCCAGGATGAGGGTGAAGGGGGTGATGGCGTCATTGGGCATGCATTTCTTCTCCGTCAGCTGACACCTTCAACAATGAGTCCGTGATAGATCGCCCCGTGCTTGCGGTGCTTGGCGACGTTTTGGTAGGCCTCGCTGTAACACCAATCCTTTGCGGCTTTTACGCTCGGGAATTTCACAATGACCATTCCCCCAATCGGATCACCTTCAAGGACTTCGTGCTTTCCATCGGCTACGAGCACTTCGATAGGATGATCCTTCATCGTTGCTTTGATTCCAGTCCGATATTTTTCGAACTCTTTTTGATCGATGGATTTAATTCTAGCGAAGACAATGTATGCGGACATGATCGTTCTCCTACTTTGTTAATCGATTACTGAAATTCCAATGAAAACCCTTGGGCCGTAGCCCGCGTTACTAACTGAGAAGGCGTTTTACTTGTTGCCGCCGTTCGCGAAGATGATTTCTCCCGTGAGCCAGCCCGCATCATCCGAGGCAAGAAATACGGACACACGTGCGATGTCCTCGGGTTGGCCGACGCGGCCCAGCGGAGTACTTGCGATTATCTGCTTCTTAAACTCCGTTCCCATGACGCCTGCCGCGTGCGCACCCTCCGTTTCGGTTCCACCGGGACCGAGAGCGTTAACGCGGATTTTCTTGGGGCCGAACTCTTTTGAGAGCACGCGCGTCAAGCCATCGACAGCGCTCTTTGACGCCACGTAGATCGAAAGGGTCGGGTCGGCAGCGACACTCTCCGTCGATCCGATGTTGATAATGCTGCCGCCTTCCGCACCGAAGGCCGGCAAAGCGGCTTCGATCATGAGGAACGTGCCAAGCACATTCGTGTTGAACTGACGGTGAAACTCCTGCTCGCTGAACTGCTCGAAGGGCGCAAACGAGAAGACGCCCGCGTTGTTCACGAGCACATCCAGACGGCCGAAGGTATTTTTCGCCTCCGCGACGAGGCGTTGCGCGTCGGACCTCTGCGCCACGTCGCCCTGCACGGCGATAGCTCGCCCGCCTTTGCCGGTGATCTCGCGCACCACCCGTTCCGCGCCCGCTTGATCGCGCGCGTAATTCACGATCACCACCGCGCCTTCCGCGCCGAAGGCTTTTGCAATGCTCGCTCCGATTCCTTTTGAAGCGCCTGTCACTATCGCAACCTTATTGTCGAGCCGTTTCATGATGCATCCCCTCGTTTGAACACCTCGTTTGTCGGTGATGCAAATCTATCAATTCCACCAAGTACGGACTAGACGTTAATTTTGGATAGCATCGATCCCATTGGGGAATGGATCAGTCGCCCATTTCGGCGAGCAGCTCAGCCAGAAAGTCAACAAACACGGCGACTTTGCTGGGCAGACTGCGGGACGCGGGTCGCACGGCACTGATCGGAATTCTGGCCGGCTCACAATCGCGCAGGATTCGCCGCACGGTTCCGGCGCGTATATCGGCCGCAAAAAGCCAGTATGGCGCCTGGGTGATACCGAGGCCGGCAAGGACCGCGGCGCGTTGCTCTTCGCCATCATTGGTGCGAAACGATGCCGCCGCCTGATGGGATACCACCCCGGCGCGGCTGGCGAAGGTCCAGGGTCGCGGTCCATCCCGTGAGACAAAAAACACGCCGTCGTGGCGGTCGAGATCGCTCGGTCGCTTCGGCACTCCTCTGCGTTCCAGATAGTCGGCAGACGCTACGGCGACGAGGGCGAACTCGCCGATCTTGCGCGCGATAAGGCTAGAGTCCGCAAGGGCGCCATTGCGAATGGCGAGGTCAATGCCCTCGTCAACGAGATTGATCGTCCGCTCGGAGACGAGGGACTCGACAACGACCTTGGGATAGCGAACGCGGAACGCAGGGAGTTGCGGCACGACATAGAGTCGAGAGAAGGCGGGCGCGGCGCTGACACGCACCACGCCGGACGGCGAGACCTGTCCCGAACCGATGCGGGATTCCGCTGCCTCGAGATCGCTGATGAGTCGTACGGCAGATTCGTAGAAGTCGCGCCCGGCCTCGGTCAGGCTCAGGCTGCGGGAGGTGCGCATAAGAAGCTGCGCACCGAGATGTTCTTCGAGCGCGGCAACCTGTTTGCTGATCGCCGGCTGCCCTGTCCCAAGCTCACGCGCAACCGCTGAAAAGCTCCCGCTTTCTACGACGCGCACGAATATCTTGATGCCTTCGAGCCGATCCATCCGATCCTCCTACGGGGAATGGGTTATCTTACTAAGGAATAGATCATGCATGATCATGGGCAAATCTATTCCGGAATTGAGGGGACCTCTCCGGGCCGTCTTGCGGCTCTTGTGACGAAGCATGAGGTAGTTACCTTGGGAAAGCTCGGCGAGGAAGGTGCCCAGGCTCTCGGCCGTGCGCCCGTCGCCGCGATGTCCGGCTTCCAGATAGTGGTCGTTCACGACTGTCCGGAACGGGTCGTATAACTGAGCCATTCGTGCTATGCACTCACCGGTGGTTTGCCATCTCGGCACACCGTGCGACGGAGCATTCGGGGAATGGCGTTGAGTCGCGCCTGAAGGAAGTAAGCGCCGCGAGCTGTGGCGAGGTCCACTTCGGCGTCGACGCCTGTATCGGCCGGGATCTTGACTTTAATTCCCAGTACATCGCGATCATGACGCTGTAGACGCACGACAATCAGATAGTCGACGGTCCGGATCAGCCCCTCACCAATATGAGTGCGCCGTTCGCTGGCAGCGCGAGCCATGCGGACGCCGCGAAACCATCCAACGGCGGCCCCGATGCGTCGACGCCGCCACCATTGCCAACCGGTGAGGGATTCGGATAGCCGTCATAGACGTCGCTATTAAACACTTCGCGCCACGTGCCCGCCGACGGCAGTCCGATCCGATACGCGCGCTTGGCGATTTCGTCGAAGCTCACGGCAACGATCACGTCGCCGCCGACGCCTTCGATCCAGCGATGCATTACCAACACGCGGTCGAAATCTTGTGCGCGGGACACTCGAACGCTGGTCGAGCATAGTGCGGGCAACGCGCGGCGCAAATGTACGAGATCCGTCGAGCAACGCAGGAGATCGCGCATCGACGAGTTCGCCGCCGTCAGGCCCGCCCAGTAGATGAGTCCGTTAGCACTCCGGTCATCGCTCCAGTTCTTGTCTTCCAGGCACTCCTGGCCCATGAATAGCAATGGAATGCCGGGTGCGCACAGCAATAGCGTTGCGGCCGCGCGTACGCGGCTGCGTGCATACCACGAGCGCCGGTCGGTGGAATCCGCGAGAAACGGCAGTCGCGCGGCGCCGTAATGGCCTGCGTAGGTCAGATCGTGATTTTCGAGGCACGTGTTCAGCTGCCATGCCTCGACGGGTGTCGATGTCAGCGCGCCTGTGACTGCGGACAGGTCGAGGGCCGCCGACAAGCCGTAACTTGCCTGTTTGAGCAGTGCACGCACACTATCCCGCAAGCCGTCCGCGAGTTCGGCGTCGAAGCCCAGGCCGCCGGGAGGCGGCTCGATCGCGCGTGGGCGATCGCCGTTCCAGTACTCCGCAATCTGCACCACCGAGCAGCGCGTCGCGCGCACGGTTCCGCTCAGGCGTTGCGCGAACATTTCGCCGCCGTGATTCACGATTGCGCTGACTTCGTCATAACGCAGGCCGTCGACGTGATACTCGTCGAGATAGAACCGCGCATTATCGATCAGAAACTGACAGACCCAGTCTTGCCAATAGGCGAAGATCGGTCCTATCCATGTCTGATCAGTAAAGTACAGACTTCGATTGGGATCGGGGCCCTGCTGGAGGTCGTAGAACCAGAGACTTCTAGGGTCGAACGTGCCCCGGCTATCATGGCCGAACGCGTGGTTGTACACCTGGTCGAGAATCACCGCGAGGCCCTTCAAGTGGCACAGATCGATGAGACATTTAAGCTGGTTGATTCCCGGTGTCAGGTCCGTTTCTGTCAGCGCCGGCTGGCCGCTATCGGCGAACATCGCGTTGATTGCGGCGAGCCGCCAGCGCAGATCGTCGGGCGCAACGCAGTAGGGAATTTCCGGCGAATACGGGTCCGTGCCGTTATAGCCGAGGCTGTAGCTGGTTTCGAACTCCTGGATCGGCAGTAGCTGTACTGCGGTGATGCCGAGGTCGATCAGGTAATCGAGCTTCGTCACGACATCGAGGAACGTCCCGCTGCGCAGGGTGCGCACGTCATTGCCGTGGTCGTCTTGCGCCCACCACGTGCCGACGTGCAACTGATAGACGATCAGCTCGCTGGTCGCGGGAGGTTGCCACGCGCTGTCATGCCATGGATAAGTCGCTGGATCGCGGACGAGGCACCAGGAAGCCGGGTAGGTTGGCGCAAAGCTGAGTTCGCGCGCGAAGGGATCGCGTTTCCATCCGCTGTCGCCCGCGCCGTCGACGTAGAACAGGTAAGGGTCACCTTCCTTGATCGAAAGCAGAAAGCCGCCCCAGGTTCCATCGCCGAGCGGTTCCATTGCGTCATCCGACGCCGGCCGCCAGCCTTGCGCCTGCGACGGTTCGAGCGCCGCACCCGCCACAACGAACACGGCCGTTGCGTTGGGCGCCCACGTACGAAAGCCGGTGCCATCCGTCGTAAGCGATGCGCCCATCGGACTCGTGCGGCCGACACGCCCTTTCACCACGCTCATGTTCGCTCCAGGGCAGCGGGCTAGTCGTGGCAGTATAGGAAATCGGCTGGCGCATGCACAGATTGGTTAGCGTGCTTATTGGTGAGAAGCGGGCCGCCCGTCGACATAATTGGTGCTCGCCATCCCGCATGCCCCTTCAGGGTGCGCGGTCCCCTGCTTTGCATTTATCGAACGCGTCATTTCTCGCCACCGCATGCGCAACTTCTCTTGTGCGATGCGGTGCATTGAATATGCTGACACCCAAGGCTTCTAAAGCCCAGGCTCGGAAACGAGGAGGGCCGTGATGAAGAAAGCACGCGCTATATCCCGCGACGAAGAGCTGTTCGGGGTTCCTGCCGTGGCCGCCTCCGCCGCCGAGCTTCTTCGGCGCGGTCAGCTTGAGATCAAGGTTGTTCTCGGGATCCGTCGCATGTCCGTCGCGCCCTCCGGTGACGTGCGCATGAGCGCGGTACAAGACTTTCTCAATTGTCATTCGAGACCCTTTTCGTGTCACGGCGGTCGACAATTTCCCGGCGTCGCAGCAACCGGAAGGCGGCGCCGGGAAGCGCCATGAGAAGAGAAGGGAAATAGTTAGTTAAAACTGCCTTCGTGAACGTTTTCGAACAGCTTATGGTTATCCGCGTAATCCACATGCACGCCGATAATGACGGGGCCTTGCGCATCGAACGCCCGTTTTAGCGTCGGAATGATCTCGTCGGGCGTATTGATCATCATCCCCGTCGCATCAAACGCCTCTGCATACTTCACAGGGTCTATCAGACCGAGTTTGACACCGGACTCTCGCCCGTATTTCGCGACTTCCTGCACACCCACCATGTTGTACGACCCGTCAATCCATATCATGTGGACGATGTTGGACTTCAGCCGCACGGCTGTTTCGAGTTCCATTGCGGAAAACAGGAAACCACCGTCGCCAGAAATCGTCAGCACTTTCTCCGACGGACGAACAAGCGTAGCAGCGATACCCCATGGGAGCGCCACGCCCAACGTCTGCTGGCCGTTTGTCATCAGAATCTGCCGCGCCCTGAAACTGTATACGTAGCGCGCAAGCCAGAGATGGAAAGACCCCATGTCGAGGCAAACCGTCGTGTCCGTGCCGATGAAATCCTGAAGCTCGTGGCACAGGCGAAGCGGATGTATAGGAGTGCCGCTCTTCGTGGCGGCCTCCGTGACCTGAGCTGCTCTCAGCTTGCGGATTTCCGAGAGAATTGCTTCCGAGATGGGCGGCTTCGCGGGGCGTCCCGTGAGGGACGTGAGCGCTGTGAGCGTCTGGGCAATATCTCCCGTGAGCTCGACCGCCGTGCAGTAGCAGTTGTCCAGGTCGGCCGGAACCGCGTCGATATGGATGATCGGACGGTCCTTGCCTTGATTCCACTGCGACGGGTCGTATTCGACCGGATCGTAGCCGATCGTGATCACGAGGTCCGCCGCGTCAAGCAAGCGGTCCGCGGGCTGATTGGCGAGTTGGCCGATACGTCCTCCGAAGTTGCTGAGCAAGTGGGCCCCGACCGCGCCAGCGGCCTGAAATGTGCCGACCACGGCAAGATGATTTTGCTCGATAAATTCGCAAATCGCGGCAGCATTGACGGGTTTGCTCGACAGCAAACCAAGCACAACGACAGGATTACGGGCAGCCGAAATCATCTTTCCAGCCTCCGCGAGCGCCTGGCCATCAGCCGGTCCAAGCCCATAGAAACGCGGCGGCACAATAAGCCGACCTCGCGCCGGCGCCGTCATAATATCCTTTGGCAAACTGACGAATGCTGCTCCGGGCCTTCCCGACTCGGCGGCTCTGAACGCATTTGCGAGCACCTCGCCGACGGCCTCGGGCGCAGGCACGGCAGCACTGAACTTCGTGATGGGTTTGCAAAGAGGTACGCTGTCCATCGTCTGGTGAATCTGCTTGAGCGCCTCCGCAGTCGCCACTGCACCGCCGAGAGCGACAATCGGGTCGCCCTCCGAGTTGGCCGTCGCCAATCCGGTAACGAGATTGGATACACCAGGGCCTGAGGTCACAAGCGCGACACCCGCTTTGCCGGTCATGCGACCAATGCCACCTGCGATGAAAGCTGCATTCTGCTCATGCCGGCACACCACTGTCTGGATTGAAGAATCAACCAACGCATTGAATACAGCGTCAATCTTCGCCCCCGGCACGCCAAATACGTACTCGACACCTCTGTCTTCCAGAGTCTGTACGACCAGATCTGCGCCGATCTGGGATTTGGAAATTGTCTTTGCGTCCATGATGAAAACACTCCTAGTCTGCCTGTTCGGCGTATGCGAGTTCGTCGGCTGAATTCTTGCTCAAATCTGCCTTTAGATAGGCTTCATTCGAAGGCAGCGCGAGATGGAAATCCGTCAGTTGTTCAATTCGAACGTGCAGGCGTTCCGAACTGCATGCCAACAGGTGACCGCCCTGGTCGCGCGCATCCGACAGGAAGTGAAAGTGGTAGCCGGGAATGCTAAACGCGCTGGAGAACCCCGGCGACCAGAGTCCAACCAATGTTCCGGATGCGTTGGCGAACTCGAACTCTGTTTGTACCTTTGCAGCGTCGACCAGCCGGGTATTTTCCGGCGGCGGAGACACTGCGCGTGTCTTGATCGAAGTGAAAACACCGTCAAGCCGGACCGCGTAGAAGATGTTGTTTGACGGCCGTAGCGTGTCGCAAAGGTCTTCCAGTTCTGCGAGACTCGATGTTGGAGGAAGCTCTGTGTCAATGTCAGGAGCGAACTTCGTGACAACGGCAAACGGTGCTTTCGCATCGGCACCGACCTCGTTTACCGTGCCGTCGCCTCTCGCCTGAAACACGCGGCCATCGACGACTACCATCTCGCCGTCAAGATCAGCGAACGTTCCCAGCCCGAAGTCGCCATGTTGCAGAACGACGGCTGCCGACACGGCACCCTGGTAAAGGCCTGCGACCAGCGCGCCAGACGTCGATACCTGAAAGAGAGTGCGATGGGCGCTTTCTACGGATACCAGTCCTTCTGTGTCCGGATTTACTGCTTGTACTTCTGGATCTCCGCTGGAGTTCTCTTCATCGTGATTCATACGCAATGCTCCCTAGCATGACCTGACTTCGATCGAATATCGGAGGTCTAAAGTTACATTGGAAAGATGTCTCATCTTTCCAATAACGCGCTAGCGCTTTCCGGAACGAACGAATTGGAAGTGGCGATGATTTCTCAGAGGGCAACGAGGACCGCCATCCTGTGGCAATCAGGGTCCGGACGTTGACTGGAACACATCAAGGGTCCTGCCCATATGTCGCCGAGCGATCTTCAGGCTCGTTACTGAAAAGGACAGGCCGGCTATTACCTGCGAATCACTTCAAAGGAGGTTTTCTCGCACCATTTCCAGCACGTCCGCCCCACGGCCGTTAAGTGCAGCACGCGCGGAGTACAGCGCCATGCCGATCGCGGGCTTTACTTCAAAGAAAGGCGGTTTGACCAGTTCCAACGGGTTGACAGTGACATTAAGAAGGGCCGGACCCGGTTGGGACAACCGCTCCTTCACGGCTGGCGGGTATGACGAACTCGATGCCCTTGACTTTCTGCAGCAGCGATAGCGGCTTCGAGAAGAACGGCTCATTGATCTCCGACATCTTCGCAGTGCGCAGCCCTCGCTGCGTTCCGCAACTGTTGTGCAGGCCGCACCTTATGTGGAAACTCGGCCCACGGAAGCGCGTCGACCTTCAGCACGTCGTGCAGGGACTCGACCAGCTCATACGTGTTGGCACGCACAGCCCGGCTTTCCGCACTCGGTTCGACTGCCGTTATGTGATCGCGCACGGGGTGCACGCAGCTGCCGTCGGCGCAACGATGTAGTCATACATTTGGTAAGCACGACGTTCATCAGTAGTGACCCGAAGTCAGGTCGACCTTCCCTTTGAACACGTTATAGCTATAGACCGTGTAGATCAGCATCAACGGGTAGACGAACAATCCCGCGCCCCAGAACATGAAAGAGAGGCTGGCATGCGGCCCCGCCGCCTGGGTGATCGTGAGCGAGAACGGGACCATGTACGGCCAGAACGAAATCGCCAGCATCGCGTAGGCACAGATGAACAGCAGCACGATCATGAGAAACGGCTGGTTGTCCCGACGCTGTCTGACGCCAATCAGGGTGCCCGCGATTGCGCATAGGGCGACCAGTGGCACAAGAAAAAGATAGGGACGGTCGAGCCAGCGGTGCATGATCGCAAGGCTTTCATGAAGTGCATGAAAGAACAGCACGATCAGCAGGACGAGCACTACCCAAAGCAACGGCACAATCGCACGATACGCAGCGTCGCGCGCGTCGGCTTCGCATCTCTTGACCACCCAGCTCGCGCCAAGCAGAGCGTAGCCGGCGCATAGTGCTACACCGCACAGTACCGAGAATCCGCTGCACCACGTCATGACGTCGCCCGCAAAGCGGCCATTGACGACCGGCAGCCCTTTGACCAGTGCGCCGACCATTGCGCCTTGCATGAACGCGGCGACGACCGAACCCACCACGAAGCCCACGTTCCAGATCACCCGCGTACGGCGCGCCGTACCACGAAACTCGAAGGCGACGCCGCGAAAGATCAGGCCGGTGAGCATCAGGATCACGGGCACGTAGAACGCGGAGACCAGCAACGAGTAGACCGGCGAGAATGCGCCCCACAACACCACGCCGGCCACGATCAGCCAGGTTTCATTGCCGTCCCACAGTGGCGACACGGCGGCGAGCATATGAGCCCGGCGCGTTTCGTCCCGGGTCAGGCCGAACAGCATGCCGACACCGAGGTCGAAACCGTCGAGCAACACGTATAGCAACATGCTAAGGGCGAGTATCAGCGACCAGTAGAGGATCATTTGCACGTCTCCGGGATCATTTGACCGTCGACGGCAGATCCGTCGCCGCCGAAAGCGGACGGTTCGGCAAGGCGGCAGGCGGGCTATGCAGTGGGTCCTGGACGGGGCCGCCTTTGAGCAACTTATAGATGTAGCAGGTGCCGAAGGCAAAGATGAAGACGTAGGTAGAACAGAACACGAATAGCGAACCCGCGACCGCACGTGGCGTCAGAAACGGCGTGAGGGCGTCCGCGGTGCGCAGCAACCCGTAGACGGTCCAGGGTTGCCGCCCCACCTCGGCGGTGAACCAGCCGGTGAGGGTCGCGATGAACGGCAGCGGAAAACATAGAAATACCGTCCACAACAGCGCACGCCGCTGCAGCAAACGCTCCTTGAGCGACAGCAGGGTGCCGCCCCAGGCAACGAGCAGCATGAGGAGACCGCACCCCACCATGACCCTGAACGTGAAGAAAGGGATGGCGATCGGCGGACGCTCGCTGCGCGCGAAGTCAGTCAGCCCGACCTCCTTCGAATCGAGGCTCATCGATGCAATCATGCTGCCGAGCACCGGTATCGAGATTGCGTAGTCGTTTTTTTCGTGTGCTGCGTCGGGCCATGCAAGCAGAACTTCGGACGCAGGCTGTTCGTCATGCCACCGTGCCTCGATCGTTGCGAACTTGATCGGCTGGTAGCGATGTACGTAATCGCCCACCAGGTGACCGAACAGCAACTGGACCGGCACCAGGATCGCGGCAAGAAAAAGACCCATCCGCAGCATCACGCGACCTTCGGCATGACACATTCCGCGCAGCATGTACCACGCACCTGTCGCCGCGACACAGAACGCGCCGGTGACATAAGCCGCGAGCAACATATGAGGAAACCGCACCCATACCACCGGACTGAAGATGATCTTCGCCCAGTCGTCCGGCACATAGACGCCATTCTGGATTGTGTACCCCACCGGATATTGCATCCAGCTGTTGTTCACCATGATCCAGAACGCCGAGAGCGTTGTGCCGAGCGCGACCATCGCCGCCGAGAAGAGATAGAGTCCCGGCTTCACCCTGTTCCTGCCGAACAGCAGCACACCGAAGAAAGACGCCTCGAGCATGAAGGCCGTGAAGGTCTCATAGGACAGCAGCGGTCCCTGAATCGGCCCCGAAAGCCGTGACAGTTCGCTCCAGTTCGTGCCGAACTCGAAGGCCAGCACGATTCCGGAAACCACGCCCATACCGAAAGCGATCCCGAAGATCTTCAGCCAGAAGTCGAAGACGCGGCGGTACACGGGCCGTCTGGTAATCAGATGCAGCGTTTCCAGTACCGTCAGCCACGCAGTCAGACCAATGGTGAAAGACGGAAAGATGATGTGAAACGATACCGTAAAGGCGAACTGCAATCGCGACAGCATGAGCGCAGTAGTGTCCATATCGCTCCCTCGCGACAAAGGTTGGTTTGCGCAACCAGGCCGAGTTGCTGAATCGGTTGCCGTGAATTGCCCGGCAGGACGTTCATCAGGCTCACGGTCACATCGAGGTCCGCAGTGCAATCACCAGGCCGTAGTGACTGAACTGAACGGTTCATGCTTCAAAGTGCTTGATGATAGTTGGCGGGGCGAAGGACTGCTATTACCTGAACCAGGAATCAGCCCAGCGAGGCCATTGGCGTTCGACGCTTGTTGAGCAACGAGGACAGCGAATCAAGACGACCTGTGCGCAATGACGATTGGCTGCCTCGGCAAACAGATTGAGTGTGTCGCCCACGATGTCATAGCAGCGCTCTACACCCGCTTGTTCGAGGACTTCGACAATGATTTCCGTAATTTTCTTGCCCATGTACGTCTCCGACACGTGAGGTGATGGGATGAATGCCCTGTGGGATACGCGCAGGATTCAGGTTCGCGCATCGGGCTGCTTCAGTACGTAGCGTGACAGTGGTGTGGTTTTGCTGTTTTCTGGTACGAACGGTAACTTTCCGTTTCGCACGATGATTCTTCGCCGCCAGGAGTTTGTTGAAATCGCTTCCCTGGTCCGCACCGCATGCCCTTTACGCGATGCGCGCATCAGCATGCAATTGCAGAATTTCATGTAAACGCGAAAGCTCTCGTCAGGCGAGTGCACTGGTGATGCAGGTATCCGACACGGCGCATCGCGGCCCAGGCGGGACGTTCAGCCGCAGCGGAAGTGATCGATGCTCTGGCCCGCCGCCACTGCGCGGCATAGCCACTCGGGCATCTCGCCGAGACCTGTCCACGTGTTGCCGTATGCATCGCGATAGCGAACCATCTGATCATCCTCGACATCGCGATTGAGCGCGTGTTCCAGCGCTTCGATCGTGATCTCGGATTCCATCATGCGACGCCTGAGCCAACAGATCAGGCGCTCGCGCGCTTCTCCTTCAAGACGCTCAATGAACGTCGACATAGGTCGCTCCCGGGCGTGAATTTTATTGTGCGGATCAAAGGGTGTGGGCGACGGCTTCTGACCTGACATGCCGTTCGCGCGCGCCCTTTTTATGGATATCGCGCATCAAGGATTTGATCCGCTCGATGAGGTCGCTGCGCGGAAAGAGGTTGGGTTGCGTCGTGCATGACGGTCTTGTCGGGTGAATGTGTTATCGATGTTGCAAATGTAGCGGCTTCGCCCTAAGCGTCGTTTAGCGAAAGCACGCTCGACTTCCAATACGCACGACGGGCAGCGGCAGGCAGGCGAACTCGACACAGCACCCGGGGCTGCGACATGCGCAACCCCGTCGCACGAAAGGAGTCCCGCTGCGCGGTCACTATCCGGGCCCGGGCGCGCAGCGACTGCGCCCAGCAAGGCCGCATATGGGGGGCAGTCTGTCCCGCCGCTTTTCCGCCGGTTTTACGACTCTCCCGGCCTTACCCTATACACACATATGATTTTCGCGGCAGGGGTTTTTCCATAAGATGGGAATACCTGAACGACGGGCGAAACAACATCGTGCCGCCGTAACCGCATGTATGGCAGAGGATAAGTCGCTTGCATATCCATCGGATAGTTTCAATCATCGACGACGACGAATCCGTCCGCATCGCCACATCGAGCCTGGTTCGTTCACTCGGTTGGGACGTCCGGCTCTATGCGTCCGCCGAAGATTTCCTCGACTCCGGCCAGATCAGCGATGTCGCGTGCATCATCTCCGATGTGCAGATGCCCGGCATGACTGGGCTCGAGATGCAGCGGCGCCTGCTCGACGGCGGGATTACGCTGCCCATCATCTTTATCTCCGCTTTCGCATCGGAAAAGGTGCGTCGCCAGGCGCTGGGCGGCGGAGCGATGTGCGTGCTGAGCAAACCTGTCGATGGCGTGGCCGTGTCGCGTTGCCTCGAAAGGCTCCAGGCCAAAGGTGACGAGCTTCACTGAAGCCCACTCGCAGCGGGCCTTGATTGTTGGATATTGAAAGATTCGGATAAAATAAGTACCGGATTAAATGGGTCGGCGTCCTGCATGTCTGACTTTGATGTGCCGTTCTTGCGGCACGAGACAGGGTTCCGGTACTCGTCAACGAACGTTTGCCTTGAATGCCTATGCCAACATCGCGCCGTTTACTTTTCCTCGTTCCCGCGCGGCGCGCTCAATCGTCGTCATGATATTCCGCTCACGCGCCGACGAACCGATGCGGCATGACGCGCGCGTGCCGTGCGTTCTCGCGGCCGCCATCGCGCTGGTCGTATTCCTGATCGACGCGCTCATGCCACACGATAACGCGATTGCCGTGCTGTATGTGATCGTGGTGCTGCTCGTCGCATCGACAGGGTCGCGGCCTGCTGCGATCCTCACCGCATGGAGCTGCGTGGCGCTCACGTTGATCGCGTTTGTGATGTCGCATCACGGGCACTACCCGAGCGGCGCAATTGAGCGATGTGTCGTCGGCCTGCTCGCCATCGCCACGACGTCGGTGCTGGCGTTGCGCAATCAGAAGAACACCGCAACGCTGCAAGAGCAACTGCAGTTGCTCGATCTGACGCATGACGCAATCGTCGTGTACGACATGAACGATCTGATCACGTTCTGGAATCACGGCGCGGAAGAACTCTACGGATGGACCGCGCACCAGGCGATCGGCCAGCCGATTCATGAGTTGACGCAAACCCACTCGTCAGTCTCACTCGACGAGATTCGCAGTGAGCTGTTGCGTTCGGGGCGCTGGCAAGGCGAATTACAGCGCGTGTGCAATGACGGCGCCACCGTCGTCATTTCGAGCCGCTTGGCGTTGTGGCGCGATGCGAAGGGCAAGCCGCGCGCCGTGCTCGCGACCAACAACGACATCACCGTTCGCAAGCAGATGGAAGTGGAATTGCAGCGGCAGCAGGACGAATTGCGCGCGACCATCGATGCAATTCCTGGCATGGTCTGGAGTTCGTCGAGCGACGGGCGCCTGACCTTCATCAACCGGCGCTGGAACGAACTGGGCGTAACGCTTGCCGAAAATGGTGGCGATATCTGGCGCTCGATCGTTCATCCCGACGACCACCCCGCGGCGCAGCACGCCTGGAACGAAGCCATTGCAACGGGCGCGCCCTTCGATAACGTCTCGCGCATCCGGCGCAGCGATGGGGTGTACCGATGGATGCATATCGGCGCGGAGCCGCTGCGCGATAACGCGGGTAACATTTTGCGCTGGTACGGCGTGAACACCGATATCGAAGAACTCAAGCAGGCGAAGCAGGCGCTCGAGCGCAGCGAAGCGTTCCTGTCCGACGCGCAGCGCCTGAGCCGCACGGGCAGTATCGCGACGCAACTGCCGGGCGGTGAAATGTCGTGGTCCGACGAGGCGTACCGGATCTTCGACTACTCGCAGGACGTCACGCCCACTATCGATCTGATCCTCGCGCGTACGCATCCCGACGACATCGCGCTCGTCAGGCAAGCGTATGAACGCAGCGTCGCGGGGGAGCCGTTTATCGACGTCGAACATCGCCTTGCAATGCCGGATGGCAGTGTCAAATACGTGCACTATGTCGCGCGTCTGGCGGCGCCGCAGTCGGCGGATACCGAGTACGTCGGTGCGTTGATGGACGTGACAGAGAGACAGGTCGCGCAGGAAGCGCTCGACCGCTCGACGGCGGAACTCGCGCACGTGACGCGCGTGACGATGCTCGGCGAACTGGCCGCGTCGATCGCGCACGAAGTCACACAGCCGCTTGCCGCCATCGTCACCTGCGGCGACGCCGCGCTGCGCTGGCTGAATCGCCCGCAACCGGATCTTCCGGAAGTCGGGCAGTCGATTAACCAGATGATTCGCGACGCCAAGCGCGCCAGCGACGTGATTCGCCAGATACGGTCGATGGCGCAAAAGCGCGATCCGAGTCAGGCTATATTCGATCTGAACGCTATCGTGAGAGAATCCATCGAACTGGTGCGGCGTGAACTGGACGGTCACCGTGTCGAAGTGGATGCCGCCTACGCGTCACCGCCGCCGCAAGTGTGCGCCGATCGCGTGCAGTTGCAGCAGGTCATCATAAACCTCGTGATGAACGGCGTGCAGGCGATGTCAGGCGTGACGGGGCGGCCGAGGCACATGCGGATCGGCACGCGCCGCTTCGATGCGCAGCATGCGCAGGTGATCGTCGAAGACTCGGGTACGGGCATCAGCGAAGAGAACGCAGGGCGGCTGTTCAACGCATTCTTTACGACGAAGGCCGAAGGCATGGGCATGGGACTGTCGATCTGCCGTTCGATTGTCGAAGCGCACGGCGGCCGGATCTGGGCGGAATCGCAAGAGGGGAAGGGTGCAGTGCTGCAGTTCATTCTGCCGCTCGATGAGGGAACATGTCATGAGCAGTGAAACGGGCAACGCCGCGAGTAACTCGATCGTCTACGTCGTCGACGACGATGAGTCGATGCGCGAAGCGGTCAGCATGTTGTTGCGCTCAGTGGGCTTGCGGGTTGAAGCGTTCGCGTCCGCACATGAATTTCTTGCGTTCCAGATGCCGGACGTGCCGAGTTGCCTGATCCTCGATGTGCGGCTCAAAGGGCAGAGCGGCCTCGCCGTGCAGGAACAGATTGCGGCAGGCGAATTGCGCGTGCCGATCATCTTCATGACCGCGCATGGCGACATTGCGATGTCGGTGAAGGCGATGAAGGCCGGCGCAATGGATTTTCTCGCGAAGCCGTTTCGCGACCAGGACATGCTGGACGCCGTGGCGACTGCCCTCGGCAAGGATGAAGAACGGCGCGAAGCGGACCGCTCGGTCGCGGATCTGCGCCGCCGCTACAAGTCGCTCACGCCGCGCGAGCGTGAAGTGATGGCCTTTGTCGCGAGCGGCTTGATGAACAAGCAGATCGCCGCCGAAATGAAGGTGAGTGAAATCACGGTAAAGATTCACCGCGGTCAGGCGATGAAGAAGATGGAGTCGCGCTCGCTTGCCGATTTCGTGCTGAAGGCGGAAGCACTCGGCGTCAAATCACCACAAGGCACCACTCCGCCGCCGCGCGTTCAGCGGGGTTGAATCGCGCGGGGCATTTTGCCTCCCGAACGGCGAAACCGCATCGCCGTTCGTTTCTCCCTCGAATCCCTCGCAATGTGGCTCCGGTGCGCAAACGGTCGCCGTCGCGCAGCAATTGCATCCACACATTTCGCCGCCCGCATTAAACCTTCATATAGGCTGACCCACCCATTCGACGCCGTAGGCAACCGTATGTACGGCTAGGCACGTGCGCTCCGTTTGATTAACTTTGAGTCATCGCGGTGTCGGTGTTTCGACCGCAGGCAGATCACTCTATCGGACGGAAATATCATGACCAGCTCACTGCTCTCGTATCCTGAACCCGGTGCCGACATTGCGCCGAAACGCGTCGCCAGCGCAATCGACACTGAGGATCAATGGCGCAGCCTGCGCGCGCATCATGCGCAGTCGAGCCGGCAGCGGGGCAATGTGGTGATGTCGCGCTGGACGCGCAACATCAACACGCCGCTCGAAGTCGTCAATCACGGCAACGAGTCCGATCACTGCATCGGCCTGGCTCTGAAATGCGTGTCGCTGACCTTTAATCATGGGGGCCGCAGGCTCATGCAAGGGCGGGTGACTGCGGGCGCGGTTCAGGTCACGGCGCCCGCCGTGCCCGTCAGCGCTGTTTTCGAATCGCCTGTCGACGTGCTGCATCTGTTCGCGTCGCAGCAAGTTCTCGCGGAGTGCTACGAAGATCTGTTCCAGCGTCCGCATGCGGGCGACATCGTGCTTGGCGACCCGAAGCTAATTCGCGATCCCGCACTCGACCGGCTTGGACAGGCGCTAGTCGTGTCACGGACCGGCGACGCCGCGTTGGACAAGGTCTTTACTGAAAGTGTCGGTCTCGCCATCGTGTCGCGCATCGTCGCGCGTCAATTCACTGCGTCGAACACGCAGAACCGCGAAGGGACTGCGTTGCCGCAATGGCGCATGAACCGCGTGATCGAGTACATCGATGCGCACCTGTCCGAAGCGATCGGCCTCGCCGACATTGCCGCGAGCGCCGGCTTCACCCGCATGCATTTTGCCGCGCAATTCCGGCGCGCGACGGGCTTGCGTCCGCATGAATACCTGCTGCGCCGCCGGATCGAACACGCGCAGCATCTGTTGCTGAACTCGAAGCACAACGTCTTCGATGTCGCGCTGAGTTGCGGCTTTCGCTCACAGCCACATTTTACGACTGTGTTTAAACGCTTTGTCGGCGAGACGCCTTACTGCTGGAGGATGAAAGCGAATGGCGCTCAATAGGCAGGTTCAGTCGTTTCTTGCCGTCAGCGAGGCATTTCTGAAGCACACCGGCGATTCATCGTCCAACGACGACAGCCGCGAAGCCGACGAAACCTCTGTGACGGCCTACGCGTACGGCGAAGCGGTCTGTAAATGCCTCGACCCGCTGCGATAGCCGCCGTACAAAGCCATTCGATCAGGTAACGCTTCAACAGGAGTCGCGACATGCTGGCAAATGCAAATATCATCGATCCGTGGATGCAAACCATAGGCCTGTTGTCCGTGCCTGCGGGCGAGTCGAAAGGCTGCGGCAGTGGACTGAATGGAGGCAACAGGGCGGGTCAGGTGCACGGCACGGTGCTTCACGGCGTCAGGGTGAGCCTGTTGGAGCGGCCGACGTCTTCGACGGCGACGATCTCCTGGCGCGACTCGACCCGCTGCTGCTATGGCGACCAGGTTTGGCACTCGTCGCGGGCTCGCACCGAGGGCGTCTGCGCGATGAGCGGGCGCCCGATTCGTCCCGGCGACGCGGTGTACAAGCCGCGTCCCTGTCGACCAGTGCCGCGCAATGCCGGCGCAATGATCCTGACGTCCGCTCTTGACGATGCAACAGAAGCCTGACTTAGCTTCTTTTTCGCACGGTTTGCGCTGGCTGGCCGTTGAAGGCCGACGCGCGGGACACGCAGATGATGTTCCTTGCCGAACGCGGTTGTCGCCTGATAGCGCATAAGCGCTGCGGCCACGGGCGTTCGGGCCAGCCGCTAACACCACACGATGTGTGCGTGATGCATGCAGACCGGCTGAAAGCAAACTTGCTGGAATTCCTGCAGTCGTAAAGCACAGACAAAGACTGGCGATTCTCTCTACAAGTATCGCCAGCTTTTGTCTAACCATCGTGTCCTTACCGTGTGGCGGCTGATGCGCTTCAATCCGCGCCATCAACACCAACTCGCCGCACCATTACGTCCAGTACTTGAAATCCGTAATCGTCCGCTGACAGGCGGGCGTATGACGTGGCGCGCGCGCATTGGCGTCCGCGCGGTGGCGGCTCTCCTGCCGCGAATAAACCGATGATTGCGTATGTGCGGATTCCGAAGCGGGAGTGTGCAGCGGTTCCGGCAGATCGGTGACTTGCGAAGGCTCCGGGTTATCTGCGGCTACGCGTTCGAGCGGCAGTTGAACGTCCGTTCCGACAGTCATGAACGCCCGCATCAACCCTGGTGCCGGTAGCACGCACGCTGCACCGATCGTCAGGCAAACGGCTGCCGCGACGTAGCCGGTTCGGAACCACGGAAATCTGATTGCGTTCATTGTGCGTTCTCCGCAGTGCGCTCCGGACCGCATGCAGGGCGCGAGGAAGTGATTGGACATGAGTCGAGTATCGTCGTGCGAACCGGTACTTTCTTTCGCGCTAGCCCGTCGCTTTGTCTAATCGCACCCGCATGCGCCGACAGTAAAAACCAGCGCTTTGAATCGAGGCGGTCTGAATGACCGACGGATGCGCGACCGGATGTCTGTGGTCGCGCAGCGTTCGCTAACCACCGACCGGCGACATATGTGGACATCGACGAACCGGGTAGCCGTACAGGTTCTTTGATATGGATGTCCACACGCGTGCATGCAGATAAAGACCGTGCGACTACGAAAGAGGCAATGACAGGCGATCGCTAGAATCCGAACATGCTTCAAGGCTGACTGCGAAGAGCCGCGCCAGCAGCGAAGACTTTAATCTGAACGGAGAAGCGACATGGCAAAGATGGCTGCAGACTACATGGTGGGCGCGTTAGCAAAGGCGGGCGTGAAGCGTATTTATGGTGTCGTGGGAGATTCGCTGAACGGACTCTCGGATTCGCTGCGCCGGGACGGGTCGATTGAATGGGTTCATATGCGGCACGAGGAGAGCGCGGCATTTGCCGCGGGCGCCGAGGCACATCTCACAGGGGAGCTCGCGGTCTGCTGCGGAAGCTGTGGACCCGGCAATCTGCACCTGATCAACGGACTCTTCGACTGCCATCGGAGCGGCGTCCCCGTTCTTGCCATCGCGGCGCATATCCCGAGTTCGGAGATCGGTATCGACTATTTTCAGGCTACGCATCCTGAACTGTTGTTTAAGGAGTGCAGTCACTACGTCGAACTCGTGTCGAGCCCGGACCAGTTGCCTCAGATTCTCGCGCGAGCAATCCGGACGGCCGTTGCGCGAAAGGGCGTCGCGGTCGTCGTCGTGCCGGGGAATGTGGCGCTCGGGCCGCTGACCAAACCGGTGCCGAACTGGAGTATACCGTCGGCCCCGGTGATCCGACCGTCGAACGACGAGGCCGTGAAGCTCGCGGACCTGTTGAACCGGTCGTCGCGGGTGACGATGCTCTGCGGCGCCGGTTGCAAGGATTCGCATGCGGAAGTGGTGGAGCTCGCGCGCAAGCTGCAAGCGCCCATTGTGCACTCACTGCGAGGCAAGGAATACATCGAATACGACAACCCGTTCGACGTCGGCATGACAGGACTGGTCGGATTCTCATCCGGCTATGCAGCGATGAAAGGCTGCGACATGCTGCTGATGCTGGGTACCGATTTTCCGTACCGCCAGTTCTATCCCGAGGGTGTGACCATCGCGCAAGTCGATGTGAGGGCGGAAGCACTTGGGAACCGGTGTCCAATCGATCTGGGGGTGTTGGGAACGGTTAAGGACACGCTCGGCGAGTTGTTGCCGATGATCCACGAGAAAACAGACAGCAGCTTCCTGAACCGTGCGCTCGACGACTATCGCAACGCCCGGGAGGGACTGGACGCGCTGGCGGAGCCCGAAGCAGGCAGCCATACCATCCATCCGCAGTACGTGACCCGGCTGGTGAGCGAGTTGGCGGACGACGACGCAATCTTCTCCTGCGACGTCGGCACGCCGATCGCGTGGACGGCCCGATATCTGAAGATGAATGGCAAACGGAGGCTGGTGGGTTCGTTCAATCACGGCTCGATGGCGAACTCGATGCTGCATTCGATCGGTGCACAGGCTGCCTTCAGAGACCGGCAAGTGATTTCGATGTCCGGCGACGGCGGTTTCACGATGATGATGGGCGAGTTCGTCACGCTCATTCAGACGGGCTTACCTGTCAAGGTCGTCGTGCTTAACAACGGCACGCTGGGTTTCGTGGAACTTGAGATGAAGGCCAGCGGGTTCGTCGATACGGGGTGTGACCTGAAGAATCCGAATTTCGCCGCGATGGCGAATGCGATGGGTATCAAAGGCGTGCGCGTTGAGCATCCAGAGCAACTGGAAGGCGCGCTGCGCGAGGCGTTCGCACATCCAGGTCCGGCGCTTGTCGACGTCGTGAGCGCACGTCAGGAACTTGTGATGCCGCCTGTGACGACTGTCGACGAGGCCTACCACTTTGGGTTGTTCATGTTGCGTGCAGTCATGGACGGGCGAGGCCAACAGCTCATCGACCTCGCGAAGGTCAACCTGTTGCGATAGTAATCTTGTTGGCACGTGTGCTGCGGTCACGTCGTCATGCGCTCGACCCAGCTCACGACCTGGTCCGTACCCGGTGGAGACGTGGTCGCGTAACTTTCCCTGAACACAACGGTGATGTCCATGACGGTAGGTAGCCAGATAGGTGGACGTCGTTGCATCGGCGTCGCTCACAAATCGTCTTTCGTGCGGGTGATCTGGATGGTGCTCCTTTTGCAAGGTTGCACCAGGTCTCCGTCGACGAATGTGCTGGGCGCGTATTACCCCGATTGGCTCTTTTGCATCGTCGGTGCAGTCGCGGTGACAGTCCTGATCCGCCTGCTGTTACTGCGCGCGTCGCTCGACGAGTGGCTCGACCCGCCAGCAGTTGCTTATCCGACACTTGTCGCGCTGCTGGCATTCGCGGGTTGGTTGCTGTTCTTCTGACGTCTATCGGGAGTGGGAACACATGGCAGAAAGCGCTCAAAAATCAAAGAAGAAGCTGTTGACGGGCCTTCTATTGCTGTTCGCGATCGTGCTGGGGATCGTGGTGGTCTGGCGCGCGGATACCGAACCCCGAACCGACGACGCCTATGTGTACGCAGATACGATCAATGTAGTCCCCGAAGTATCGGGGCGGATCGTGACGCTCGCAGTGCGTGACAACCAGCGAGTGAAAAAAGGCGATCTTCTTTTCGAACTGGATCGGCGCCCCTTTCAGGATGCACTCGACAAGGCCCGTGCGTCGCTTGTGCAACTGGACGAACAGATCATGCTGACGCAAAGGTCGGTCAACGCACAGGTACTGAACGCATCGGCTGCACGCGCAAACGTCGAGCGGGCGCGGTCCGCCGCGAAGCAGGCTGCGGACACACTGCAGCGGATGGAGCCGCTGGTGGAAAAGGGTTATGTGTCGGCGGATGAGCTGGACCGGGCGCGGACTTCGGCGCAAAGCACCGCAGCGGAACTTGCGTCGGCCGAACTTCAGGCGCGCGAGGCGATGGCTGCGGTCAGCGGGGTGGATGCGCTGCAAGCCCAGCGCTCGGTCGTACAGGCGGAAATCGCCTCTGCTGAGCTGAACCTGGAATACGCAACGGTCCGGGCACCGTTCGACGGTGTCGTTGTGTCGCTTCGCACCACGCGCGGACAGTTCGCCTCCGCCTCTGCGCCCGTGTTCACCTTGATCGACACGACTCATTGGTATGTCGTCGCGAATCTGCGCGAGACGGAGCTCGCGAAAGTTCACCCCGGCACGCGGGCTACCGTTTATCTGATGAGCAACACATCAAGGCATTTTCAGGGGAAAGTTGATTCAGTCGGATTCGGTGTGTCGCCTGAAGACGGCGGGAGTCTTGCTCAAGGTCTGCCGCAAGTGCAGCGCAGTATCAACTGGGTCCATGTATCACAGCGTTTCCCCGTGAAGATTCTCGTCACGGACCCGGCCCCGGGCCTCTTTCGCATCGGTACTTCCGCGGTCGCGACGTTTCACCCGGACGGCCAGCATGACCAGCGCACTTCGGGCTGACAGATGAATCAATTGCTCCTGTTCCTGCGCGACGAGCTGTCGCCATTTCCCGGCCGGATGAACGTTGCTTTGCGTTGCATCGCCAGTGCAGCCGTCGTGATCGTAGCGTCGATGACGCTTCAGGTGCCGTACCTTGCCCTGTCGCTCATTGTGGTGTTCTACGTGACCCAGTCGAACGTCGTAGTCACGCGCATGATCGGCATCCTGTTTCTCGTGGGCATTACGCTCGCGAGTGGCTGCACAGTGTTATTGCTCAAATGGACGTTCGACTATCCGCTGCTGCGGATTGTATTCGCCAGCATCATATTTTTCTGTTGCGTGTATGCGATGCGCGTGTTCCAGTTCGGCATCGTTTTCTTTATCGCGGCCCTCGTCGTCATTTACGTGCAGACGTTTGTCGACGTGACGCAGAATGCGGAAGGGATCGTCCGCGCGACGCTATGGGTGTGGGTTGCCGTGTGCTACCCGATTGCCCTCACATTGGTCATTAATACGCTACTGCTGCCGATGGAGCCGCGCCAACAGCTGCGCCGGATGATGGTGTCGAAGCTCGCTGCGGTGCAGGCAAGACTGGACGCGTTGCTCGACGGCGCATCCGCGCTTCCTCCGATGACCGTGCTCGATGTAGAAGTCGCCACGGCTTCGCTGCAGAAACTGCTGAGGTTTACCGCGATGCGCGGCAAGCAAAGCGCGCTTGCCGAGGCGCGTGACCTCGCGACCGTGACGGCGGTGTCGAATCTCTACGTCGCTGCATCGAACCTGCGCCTGCTGCCGGGCAGCTCGGGGCCTCTTGCGATGGGCGTGGTGTCCCTGGGCGACGGGTGCGCGGCATTGGCCGATTCGATCAAAAGAGATGAACCGTTTTTACTTCCGCTTGCCGCACGCGAGGCATCTGCCGCCGGCATGCCCTGGGCGTTGCTGGCGATGCAACGTACGTTTCTCGAGCTTGATGCGTTCAAGGCCGCGCAGGCCGACGCGATGCACATGCCGCCACGCCAGCCCGTTGTCGCGCCCGATGCTTTGAGCAACCCTGTCTACGTCCAGTTTTCGCTCAAGACCTTGCTGGCCGTGCTCGTGTGCTATGTCTTCTACAGCGCGGCCGGATGGCAGGGGGTTCATACGGTAATGCTGACGTGCCTCGTCGTGGCCCAACCCAGTCTCGGCGCGTCGGGCCGGCGGTCCGTGCTGCGCTTCTGGGGAGCCGTGTTTGGAAGCCTGCTTGCGCTCTTCGAGATCGTTTTCATTCTTCCGCAAATTGACGGCATCGCAGCGCTGGTTGTGGTCGTTGTGCCCGTCCTGTTCACTGGCGCATGGATAGCAGCAGGCTCTGAACGCATCAGCTACGCGGGCGTGCAATTGATGTTCACGTTTTCGCTGGCATTCCTCGAACAGTTCGCCCCAACGTATGACCTGACCGAGGTTCGGGATCGCATGGTCGGCATCTTCCTCGGCATCGCTGTCGCGACCTTCGTGCAGGTGTGCATCTGGCCGGAAGGCGAGGCCACCTTGCTCAGACGCAGGCTCTCGGCCAGTCTTGCGTCGACGGCGAAACTCCTTGCGATGGGGCAGTCGACTGAAGATCAGACAACAATTGGCAAGCAACGAATGGCCGCGTGGGCCGCGCTTAGCGACTGCGAAGGTATGCTCTTGCGCGTCGCGCTTGAACCGACCTGGCGCGAAGGCGAAGAAGAGCGCGTCACGCTTCGAGCGAATTCGGTGCTTGCAGCGGCCCGCGAACTGTTGCTTGCCGCCGATGCCTTTCGAAGTGCGTTTGATGTTACCAGGCCCCAACTTTCCGATTCCGCGTCCAGTGCTGTCTCCGCAATCGAGCAGTATGCGGCCGGACTGACGGCGCCGGAACCTTCCGCCAGAACTCCCCGCGTGCCGGCACGACATGTTGACGTTGACGGCGTTGGTGGCCGCGAGGCGGAGCTGGTCGACGAAATCAACCGTGTTCTGCGAGCGGTATCGAGCTTGCCGGACTGGTTGGAGGAGAAGGCCTCCTTCCCATTAAGGCTTCGAGCAGGCACACACCATGAATGATGCGATGTTCGCCGTGTGGCGTGGCCGTTGTGCCTTGCAATCAGGGTGCTGCGCCATAGCGGGTGCGGCACTGCTCAGCGGCTGTGCGTTGATTCATCACGACAGCGGTGCCGTTTCGCAGATCGAAGCGGCTCGTATGCAGGTTTCGCCAAAGCTCGATTTGCCCACCGGCGATTGGCCGTCCGACAAGTGGTGGCTTCAGTACGACGACCCGCAACTGACTGCCCTCATCGACCGTGCTCTGGTGGCGTCTCCGACAATCGCACTCGCGCGCCAACGAGTGGCGCAGGCTCATGCGCAGGCAGAACTGGCGGTGGCGGCAGCCGGGCCGCAGCTTGCAGCGAGCGGCGCCATCGACCGCGAACGTGTCTCATCTCATGGATTCCTGAGCGCATACGCGGGGTCCGATCCGGCGATCGGCGCGAATGGCCCCTGGTATACGACGGGGCTGGTCGGTTTCGACGGCGCGTGGGACCTGGACATCTGGGGGCGGCACCGCTCGGAGATTGCTGCGGCCGTGGGGGTCCAGAACGCGCAAAAGGCGGAGGAAGCGGACGTGGCGCTCGAGCTTTCGACAGACATCGCGCGAATCTACTACGTCGTGCAAACCGCGCGCTCCGAGATCGATCTGCTCAAACAGCAAAGAGACGCGATCTCGATCGAAGTCGATGCGCAACGTTCGCGATTCGCACGCGGACTCGAGCCCGACACGACGGCCAAACAGGCAGAAGCGAAGCTTCTTACGGTGGATCAGCAGATCGCGCAGACATCCGAGCAGGTGACGAACGGGCGGGAGTCGCTTCGCGCGCTGATAGGCGCGGATTCGGGCGGGCTCGGCAACATGGCGCCCCGGACTCTGCCCATTGTTGCGACGGGCGTTCCGGACAGTCTCGGCTTTCAACTGCTTGCGCGCCGCCCTGATTTGCAAGCGTTGCATTGGTATGTCGTTTCATCGTTGAAACGCGTGGACGCAGCAAAGGCGGCGTTCTATCCGAGCTTCGATATCAAGGCGTTCTTCGGCTTCAACGCGTTGAACCTGTCTCAACTTTTTCTTCATGCAAGCCAGCAGATCAATATCGCACCAGGTCTCTATCTACCTGTCTTCGACAGCGGCAGTCTGAATGCGTCGCTTGGCGGCGAGCGCGCATTGAGCAATGCCACCATTCTGCAATACAACCAGGCCGTATTGAATGCCGTTCGGGACGTGGCGCAAAACGGAAGCGCACTGAAAAACCTGGGTGAGCGGACCGCGATGCAGCAAAAAAAGCTTCAGGACGTGCAGTTTGTTTTCGACAGCGCATCGGCCCGCTATGGGCGTGGACTGGTCGACAGGTTGCAGGTGGAAGAGGCGCGCGAGACGGCGATTCAGGAACAACTTGCGTTGCTTGAGCTGACGGGCCAGAGTATTCAGACGTCCATTGCGCTCACGAAGACGCTGGGCGGCGGTTATCAGGCGACAGTCGACGCGCAGTCACGATCGCAATGAGCCGCGCGGGGTCTGTCGCTCACCGTTTACAGGTTCGCTGCCAGTCCCGTGTCGGGTTCGAGTCGAATTTGTGATGGCGGACTTGGGCGTTGGAGCGGCCGCTTCGCCCTTGAAAACGGCCCTTGCGCTTACGCCGGCGCATCGGCCGGCTTTGCGTCGAAAAGGGACGCGCCTTGAATCCTGGCCGCCGTCGCCCGGCGTGCTCCCGGCGTGCCGCTATAGCGTTCTCACCTAATGTGGTCCCTGACGGATGTTATCGGGCTGTTATCAAATAACGTGGGCTCGTTCTCACGTAATGTGGTCCCACGCGCACCGATATTCTCGACTAATGTGGTCCCGCAACCACCGATGTAATCGGGCCCTGCGATTTATGTTATCGGGCCGCTACAAATTAGCTTACGGCCGGTTGCCTCTTCGAATTGCGGGCCCAGTTCGCGATAGGCCGACGCAAACCCGCCCGAAATCATCACCTTGACTGCGTCTGCCAATGCGGCCCCGCTGCCCAGTAACGCGGCTGCTATGCAGAACGCGAGTGCGCGAATCCTCAGCTTGCCGATGGTCACGGCCCCGCCCCAATGTCGATCGGATGACCCAGTCCGGACATGCATCGAGTCCGGATGCCGGTCATCATGTTAGCCGGCATCGAGCGCGGCAGCGAGACTGCCGCTAACCGGTCAGCTTCACACTACCGCCGTCGACGGGCGCTGTTCGACCTATTTTGTTGAAAAACTCGACGACCGTCATTCTGGCGAGGTTTTCAGGGGTCGTTTTACCCTTGACCGATGCTCGCGAGCGGTTTGTAGGTCGATCTGAGAAGTCGATTTTTTTGCAAGCCGTTCTAAAACGGCGCGCTACGAGTTTTTCAACAAAATAGACCCACATCTGCCCTTCAACCCGACTCGAGCGCTACGGCGCCCTGCAAAGTAAAACAGCCGTTCGAGCGGCCGTCTCGGCATGTAGTTTCGCGGCTCAAGGAGCCGTTCGAATTCACTGCCGGTGCCAGACCGCTTTGTGCGCGCAGCAACATAGCTATCGCACGCGACGTACCCCTCAATTCGCCGATAGTACCTTTGCATGCATTTCGAGGGTCAACGTTTCGATCCTCGCGCTCAGTTGCCGCGTGATCTCCGTGAGTTCGGTGTTCTGTTGCAACAGCGCAGCCATCTGCGCGGTGTGCTCGGCCATTTGCAGTTGTCGCTGTTCGGCGGATTTCGCGATGTCCTCACGATGACGTGCGTCCGCGTCGGCGAGCGCTTTGTCACGATCGGCCTGACGCGTCTGCGCCAGCAGGATCAACGGCGCCGCGTAGGCGGCCTGCAAGCTGAATGCGAGATTTAGCAGAATGAAAGGGTAAACATCGAATTTCGTGAGGCCCACTACGTTGACGATGATCCAGATCGCGACGACCAAGGTCTGCGCGACGAGAAACGTCGGCGTGCCGAAGAAGCGCGCGAATGCTTCGGCCTTGAGCGCGAACCAGCTGTCTCCGAAGGTCGATGTCGCATGATTGTAAGGAAGATGAAATCGCAGATGAGGCCAGCGCTCGTGACTGGACGGTGACTTGTCGGCTCTGGCTTGATCGAATGGTGTCATGGCGGCGGACTCGCGACGAGTGGATGACGCGTCAATGTACACGGGCGATATTGCATTCGCGAGTGTGCGTCGCATCGCTTCGGACCAGCCATTCGTCGGCGACAGTGGCGAACGTGTGCTACTGGCGTCAATGAATGCGGACTTTCGAGAAGATCGAGAGGTGGAGAACCGCTCGCCTCAATGCTCAAGGCTGCCAGGTTCGATTTTGCGTCAGGGGCCACGCCTCGACGGTGGCTGTATCGGGCGCTCGCCCGAGGAACGCCGCGAACTGCCGGACCACGCGCAGATAACCCGATTGGGTTCCGGGTGTGAGCTTGCGCATGCGCATGTCGTCGATCATGCGCTGGCGCAGCGGGCTGATAGCCTGGAGGGTATGAGTCATGACTCTGCTCCCGTTGAATGACGAGGCGGATTGCCTCGCCCTTCACATGAAAACAGAGTGGGTTTCCTCTCCCGGATCACTAACGTTGAGCCGTAGCCCCATTACCGCGCGAGCGGTTTCGTCCACTGTCCGCACTCTGCCTGTCGCGGCCGACGACAGGCGTCCCCGTTTCTGCCGATTGTGCGAGATCCACGACTGGCCGTTTCTCTGCGCGATGGACAGTGCTGCAAGTCGGCTGCTTTGCGCTGCATCAAAGCGGCTTGAACGCAAGCATCTGCCAAGCCCAACGCGGGCATACGGTGACAGCCCCTGGCGTTTCAGGCAACCGGCTTGCGCCACACGCTGGCTAGCCACGGCTGCCGCTCACGCGGCAAGCCGGCGGGCCGGTAATAGTGCTCAATTTCGACGAATCCCGCGCCCGCCATATATCGGCGCCATGCTTCGAGATCATGGAAGACGCCGTAGCGGCCGTGGCTCCAGCCTTCCTGATTCGTGCCGCGCGGGTTGGAGCTGAACAGCACGCCGCCGAGCTTCAGTGTCGCGTGCAATTGCCGCAACACGCGCGGCAACGCCTGACTCGGGACATGGAACAGCGCGGCGTTGGCGAAAATGCCGTCAAAGTGCGCGGCCGGCAAATCGAGATGCAGGAAATCCTGCTGCCAGACGTCGCAGCCAGTCGCGTCACGCGCCATTGCAACGAAGCGCTCGGCGCCATCGAGGCCGACCGCGCAATGGCCGAGTGTAGTGAAGGCCTTGAGATCTCACCCCGGCCCGCAGCCGAAATCCAGGATCGTAAGAGGGGGCTCGACTTCGATATGGTGCAGCAGCGCCGCGATGTTCTGCGTGACGTCGTGGTCGTACGTGCCGTCGCGGAAATCTTCCGCGTGCGCGTCGTAGTGCTGCAACGTGACGGCACTGATTTTATCGAGGTCGCGGGGGTCGAGTTCCATGCAGGAAGTATATCTCGGGGCATTTCCCGCACGACTACGTCGTAAGGAAAACAGGTCTGTCAGCCTTTGGCACGCACACTCGACGCAGCCGATGGAAAGTCTTCACGGCGCTCCGCCCATTTCAGGATTGCATCCAGTGCCGGGCAGAGCGCCTGGCCCCAATCGGTTAGGCGGTAGTCCACCTTCGGCGGCACCTGGTGATAGACCGTGCGCGTCACAATGCCGTCCTCTTCGAGGCGGCGTAGTTGCTGGGCAAGCATCTTTTGCGTGATGCCGGGGATCAGACTCTCGAGGTCCGAAAAGCGTCGCACCTGACCACCGAAAAGGTGAAACAGGATGACCAGCTTCCAACGTCCTTCCAGCAGCTTGAATGCGGCTTCGACGTCGATCGCGGCGGTCGTGGGAGTGTAGGCTTTTCGGTTGGGCACGGCTTACTTACTTTTTAGTGCGTTCTTGCGATGTGGTAACTATAGCGCCATCATTGGGACATGCAAACGTGACGTTCAGGAAAAGTCCGATGAACATAACCCTGCCGCCGCCACTGAATGCCTATCTGAACGCGGAAACCACCAGCGACACCGCTCCTCTCGCGAACTGCTTCGCTGCCGACGCCGTTGTGCGCGACGAGGGCCGCACTATCGAGGGGCTCGAAGCCATCCAGGCCTGGAAGAAAGACACCAAAGCCAGGTACCAGTACGCCATCGAGCCGCTGGACTTGTCCCAGGATGGCGCCGCCGTGACGATGCGCGCCAGGCTCACGGGCGCCTTCCCCGGCAGCCCGGTCGAGCTGACCTACACGTTTGTCCTGGCCGACGGCAAGATCGTGTCTCTGGAGATTCACTGATGAGCGCGGCACTTGAACTTCAAGGCCTTCGGGCGCTTGTTACAGGCGGGACCAAAGGCGTCGGTAAATCCGTTGTCGCACACCTTTGCGAGGCGGGAGCGAACGTCCTCGCGACGGCACGTTCGCGTTCCGATGAACTTACCGAAGAAAGGTTCATCGGTGCGGATATCACGACGGTCGAGGGTTGTAAAACCATTGTCGACGCCGTGCTCGAGCGGCTCGGCGGCGTCGATATAATCGTGCATGTGGCGGGTGGCTCATCTGCGCCAGCGGGTGGTTTCAGTGTGCTCGACGACGACGAATGGAACAAGGCATTGAGCCTGAACCTGTTCCCGGCAGTACGCATCGATCGCGCGCTGTTGCCCTCGATGGTCGAGCAGCGCTCAGGCGTCATCATCCACGTCACGTCGATCCAGCGGCAGTTACCGTTGCCGGAGGCCACGATTGCCTATGCCGCCGCCAAGGCTGCCCTGTCGAACTACAGCAAAGCCTTGTCCAAGGAAGTTAGTCCGAAAGGCGTTCGGGTCGTGCGTGTCTCACCCGGCTGGGTTGAGACGGATGCCGCCGCGGGTCTCGTTGCTGAGATCGCCCGGCAGAACGGCATCGACACGGACGGCGCTCGCAAGATCATCATGGATTCGCTCGGGGGCATTCCTCTCGGCCGGCCATGCTCTCCCCGGGAAGTGGCAGAACTCATCGGTTTCCTCGTCTCCGCGCGGGCCAGCGCCATCACCGGCACTGAGTACGTCATCGACGGCGGAACTGTTCCGACTGCGTAATCTGAGCCGCTTGTCGGTGGACGTCGACGTGCTTCGGCGCACGCGAAGCGCGTTTCGCAGGTAGCGGTTCCCGTTCAGGCGCCGGCCTTCACGTGGTGTGCCCGCCCAATGAACCTCTGCTTTTCTGCAGCACGGCCACCCGTAGTGGACCGGGCATTATTCACCGGCGTCATCGCACCTGGACGTCAGGTCACACAGCAGGTCACCCTTCATCCGCAATTCGCGATGCCCTGGAATGGCGGACGGCAAGCTCAGAGCGCGATCAGCGACCGTCTTATGTCGAGCCGGGAGCGGACCCGCGAAAGCTTCCTCTGAATGGCTCAAACTGGCCGCAAGCACCAGTTCGACGAATGCTCTCCTGAGCGGACGTTGGGTTCATCAACGGTAGCTTTCCGGCAGGCTGCGTGAATGCGTACTGCCGGTCAGTTTCTGCCAGTCGGATTTGTTACTTGTCCGTCCGCTTACCTGCTGCAGACAATCAAGATCCGCGGCCGTACATGATCACCGCACACCAGTGTCTCCGTGTCACTTCGACTTGTTCGAATCAGCGTCAGGGCCGCCGTTGCCATCTGCAGCAAAGGAATCCGTTTCAAACCAGAGTTGATGTCGTATGGGTATGCCCCCACCGGACCAGAACGTCTTCTTTGCAGTGGCCGTGCAATTGGGCCCACATGCTGATCCACCGGCACGTGAGCCGTTTGCACCCAGGCGAGGGGGATCAGGCCCGCGAAGCCGGGTTCCTGGTGGTCAAAGCAATTTGCAGGCCTCGTCAAAATCCAGGCGTGGGCTGCGCGGGAACAGCCCTGCCGGATCACCATAGCCCAGATTGCAGAGGAAATTCGACTTGATGTGGCTGTCGGGAAAGTACTCCTGCTGGAAGGCGCCCTCCTGTGCGCTCGCAGGAAAAAATTCATGGTCAACTTTTGCATGATCGAACCCGGACATCGGACCACAATCCAGTCCGAGCGAGCGGGCAGCCAGGACGAAATAAGCCCCTTGTAGCGAGCTATTGCGCCGTGCCGTGACCTCGGCCAGTTCCGGTGTGTCGGCGAACCAGGCTCGCGCATCTGCGTGCGGGAAGAGTTTAGGCAGCTTGTCATAGAACTTGCCGTCATAAGCGATAATGGCAGTCACCGGTGCGCTCATCGTCTTGTCGATATTGCCTGGTGCCAATGCCGGCAGAAGTCGTTGCTTTGCTTCCTGAGTGCGCAGGAACAGAATACGTGCTGGGCTGCAGTTTGCGCTCGTTGGACACCACTTCATCAGCTCGTAGAGTTCGCGCAATGTGTCATCACTGACCGGCTTAGGCAGCCAGCTATTGTGGGTTCGAGCCTGACGGAACAGCAGATCCATCCCTTCTTCATTCAATCGCTTGTCCATATTTGCCTCCCAACGGAAACGGACGTTGCAAGTTGCCTTCCTGCATCAACAACCACGAATTCTTGGAGGGCGATATGCCTTCCAAGCGTTTCGTGAACATCACGCAACTGGTCATCGATGATCTGAGCGCAGCCCCGTTCGGGTGTTATAGACGTACCACGCGTCGTTCATGGAAAAATTTGCGCGGTCGGGTATCGGTGACGCTCCGGGGAGCGCTCTGCTGGACTGTAGGGAAGTCGGCATTTCCGAGCAGAGCTATTACCGCTGGCGCAACGAGTACGGCGCCCACCAGAAAGGGCTGCTACGTTGTACATTCGTAACTGCCGTTGATATGGCGTCGAGCCGAACCGCCGAGAAGAGTCGATTCTGTTTGCAAGGACTTCCCCAACCTGAGGCGACGTTGAGGTCGCACGGCATCGAGTGCCAGGATTGAGGTGTCAGCCATCAATCTGTACAGGAGGGGAAGTCATGGACCAGCTTACTACCGTCGGTATCGACCTGGCAAAGGATGTGTTCGCGGTCTGCGTGCTCGATGCCACGGGCGCGGTGCTGCAGCGGCGCGTGCTGCGACGCGAGGCGTTCATGCGATGGGCCGAGCAGCTTTCTCCGTGCCGCGTCGCGATGGAAGCCTGCGGCTCGTCCCACCACTGGGGGCGCTGGTTTGCCGCGCGTGGTCACACGGCCCGGCTCATTCCTGCCGAGTTCGTCAAGCCGTTCAGACCAGGTGGCAAGAACGATGCAGCCGACGCTGAGGCCATCGCCGTTGCGGCGCGGCAGCCGACGATGCGTTTTGTGGCGATCAAGTCCGTCGGGCAGCAGACGATCCTGGCGTGGCATAGCGTGCGTAATGGCTGGCAGGAGGAACGTACCGCGTTGCTGAACCGGACCCGCGGGCTGCTCGCCGAATTCGGGGTGGTGATCGCGCGTTCCGCGGACCGGTTTCTCGGCGCCTTGCCCACACTGATCGAAGACGCCAGGCTACCTGACCCGGTGCGCGCCATGCTGCTGGGGGTGCGTGAGCAACTGGCCGCGCTGAACCTGCGGCTCGCCCGCTGTGATCAGCAGATCGCCACTCACGCCAGAAGCAGTGACGTTGCAAGACGCGCCGGCGAGCTGCTCGGTGTCGGTCCGGTGACCTCCAGTGTGCTGGCTGCGACCGTTCCCGACGCGAAGGTCTTCCGCAATGGCCGGCAGTTCGGTGCCTGGCTTGGCCTGACCCCGCGCCAGCACAGCTCCGGTGGCAGGACGCGGCTCGGACATATCAGCCTGCGCGGCAACGTCTATCTGCGCACGCTGCTGGTTCAGGGCGCCCGAAGTACGTTGCAGTCAGCGCTGCGTGCCGATCCCACGCACGCGAGCCGCCTGCAACGATGGATCAGGCAGCTCCATGAGCGCAAGGGCTATCACAAGACGCTGATTACGATCGCCAACAAGCATGCCCGCATGCTGTGGGCGATGCTCGCCAGGGACGAGCGCTACGATGCCGATGCCTGGCAACGCCATCCGATGCATCCACCGTTACCGCCCGCCGCCGCATGACCTGATTGACCGCAAATTCAACCACTGCTCGACGCGATAGCAAGACGAGGTCGGACCGAACGGGAGAAGAACCCGACGATTCTGTTGGCGAGTCATTACCGCATGAGGCTCACTGTCCCATGCCTGTTCGCCGGTTTTCAAATAGGGTTCTCCTGGGCGGTTCATATCGTGCCCGCCCGACACGCTTCGGGCAACAAGGCCGTTTGCAAAGACGCAGTCTGTTCCTGGTATTGCTTTCGACACGACAGCGGCAGCCGACTTGAGGACAGTGCAATGGCTACACCAACCGGTCCACCTATACCAAAGACAAAGTCGAGGCCGCGGAGGCTCGTTAGGGAAACTGATAGACGACGTGGTTACTTTCAGTTAGATGCTCGCGAGATATGTGGGGTAGCGCACATATCCACCTCTTCACCCGTTTGAATCGAATTCTGGTAGACGTTTACGGTTCGCGGACGCGAAATTTGATCGCCCCGGCCTTCCGGCGGCAGTAGATCGCGTGCATAGGGGATGTCGGAAATGAGTGACACTCTCCGTCAGTCGCCTTGATTTTTCAGGTCGCCTTACCGTGGCCGATATAAAGTCATTATCACCAAGTCGAAGGGGAAACAAATAGAAACACAGGGGAAAAATTATTACAGCGGTAGAGACAGGTGACGGAATTGTTTCACTTCGCTCCTCGGCTAGGATTTCGCCGCCCGGCGAAAATCGACCCGTTTGGAACCGTTGCGATGGGCTTCCGGCCGTCAGCGTGAGCGTGCACTTGTCGATGGAAGCTCGCTTATGCATTAGTGATACCGAGAGCAACGAAACAACACCAATCGTTGGTATTTTCTTCGAGTGATTACGAGTGAGAGGTACATCATGGCTACAGACACAGACTTTACTGCCAATGAATCCGGCTCTGCTGCATTCCATACATCCGGAACCTATAACAGGGGTGTAGACGTTGAGGGAACAGACATCGGTGTCAGGGGATTTTGTGGCAACGACGGCACAGGAGTGATTGGTGCATCGCTAAAACTCCCGGGGGAAGAAGTGTCGGGAGTGTTGGGAGCGAAAGGAACAGGGGTCTTTGGGCAAGGACTCCACAAAGGCGTCTACGGCCAGATTACTAGCGTCACGACGCCGAAACCCGGGGAGTCCGACGAGCCAGATGATGCAGGGGTTGTTGGCAAGGGCTATGGCAACAACGTCGGTGTTGCAGGCCTTTGTTTTCTGACCTCCTTATTTGATACGAATGCGACAGGTCAGCTCGGTGGGGCAGCAGGCGTTTTGGGTGCAAGCAACGCGGTTAGCGATCCTGATCCAAAACATGATCCAGACAAGCCCGAGCTACTGGGAGCAGGGGTCGTCGGATTAAGCATCGAAACTCTTCCAGTAGGGGGAGGTTCGACCGTTCTGCCCCATCCGGCAGATCGGGTATCAGGTAGCGGAACAGGCGTTTGGGGGGCAAGCGGCAGCGGAACCGGTGTGTATGGGCGCAGTCAGACAGGTCGTGGCGGCGTATTCAAGTCGCAGCCAGAAGTTGGTGAAGCCAAAGGGATTGCCCAGGTTCGGCTGGTACCTTGGCAAGCAAACAAAACTCTTTTGCCGCCGGCGAAAGGAGAACAGGGCGATCTGTACGTCGGCGTCATTCAAGGCACGAACCTCATGGCGATGTATCTGTGCATTTCAAAGGGTACCGACGACGACAATCCGGCGTTTTGGCAGCAATTCCAACTCGGTGACCTTATCCGTGGAGTGCCAGACAGCGAACGCTAATCGCCGTTCTGCGACGCCGCCTGATCCGCCTACGTTATTACAGGGTGGAATGGCGGAGTGTCCTTTGGCTCGCGCCGAAGAGTGGATTGGTCCGGACTAGCCTTGATCTGCCCGGAATACGCGCGTTACGGTTTCGGTAACGGGAGTCCATGATGTGGCAAGCGAAAGGGACGCCGCCAAAAGCATTTGGCACAAATGGGGCGCGCTCGCTGCCATCCGCAACGGCCGACGATGTGACAACCCAGGTCGGTGCTCGAACGTCCGTTGCCAAGTGGGGAGGGACGTTGCAGCGTTTGCATGAAAGCGCAGACCAACGGCCGGAAATGGCCCGGACTCGGTCCAATGCAGGAAATCGGGTCAGTCGTCTTGCTTCTCGTCGTCGGAAATCCTGTGATTGAAGTAAGGTATCAACGCTTTGGCTGCTTCGATCCTATCCTCGCCGTCGATCAGCACCGGGTTCGTGAACCCGAACTCGCAGATCGACGCGGCGATTTGCGCCACTTGGGGGTCGTCATGCGCGCGGCTGTTGCGCGCATACGGGATCAGATTCTCGACCTTGCGCATGACGATGGCGGTTGACGCGTGCATAAGTCCTTTTTTAGGGGAAAATAATCTGCTGATGAGAGAACGGTCGGTTTCCCGGCATGTGAAACGCCAGAGATTTGATGCCCCCACCCCATCATCATCGCGAGGCCTATCAGAAGGCCGCAGAAGCGCCTCGTTTAGCCTCTCGCGCGCTGTCTTCGCCTTGTGGCACGAATTACACGAAGGTGTGAGGCTTTACGGATCGAGTGGCAGCCGATCCGGCTACGTTTGCCATTCCATCGGCGGCGGTTGCATCGGTCCAGCAAACAGTGCGCGGTCGAAGAACGGATCGTCCAGTTCCAATATTTCGTCGTCGCCGAGAAGGACTACAACTAACTGCCGTGAGCCGTTCCCGGGCACGTCTGCGACTTCCCCGATGGTTTGCTTCGGCGACCGGTCGTCCGTAAATCGCACCCAGTAGTATCCCGCCACTACGGGCCGTGTGTCCGTCCATTCCATGACTGTTAACTCCTGGAACCCCGCGTAGCTGATCGCTACCGCATCGCCGATTGTATCGCCGCGGCGTCGACGGCAGTTGCACGTCAAAATCAGCCGGGAGCCGCTGCCAGTCCGTACAGACGAGCGTGCCGCTCGTCGATGCAATCACACTCCCGCGTCGGCGTCGCCGAACAGATGACTCACAGGAATTCGTCCTTTCAGCATTGGCGTGGGCTTGGCAGGTAGCGCTCGCCACTTCTTCGCCACCGCTATACGCTCCCGCATCATGAGCCAGGTAACACCATCGTAAGCGCTAGTTTTCGCGCACCTAGCTTCTGCGTTTGCGAAGGTCCACGATTGCGTCCGCAACCCCAAACTTGCGGACGCAATCCATGCCCGAGAATGACCTGACCTTTTTGCCCTTGCGGGTGACACGTGTTGGTGTCGGCGGCAAGCGCAGTTTCGACCCGGCAGGCAAGCGGCGACTGGTCGACGCCTGCCTGCAACCAGGCGCATCGCTATCTGGCCTCGCCCTGAAGGCCGGGTGAATGCCAACCAGTTGCGCAAATGGGTTCGGCTGCGCGAACAGCAAACTGCCTGCGCGAGAGTCGACACTGCTGTCGGATTCCCGGCTTTCGTGCCGGTCGTCGCGATCGATGACGCGGCGCCGGTCCCCGCGACGGCACATGTTGCGCGGCCCGCGCCTGAACTGGATCGCGCGGACCTGTCGCCACCGGCGACACAGGGTGCGCGACTGTCGGCCAGATTGCGCAACGGCGTGAAGCTTGAGCTCGAATGTTCAGGACACGATGCCGCCCTCGTGAGCGCGATGATTGCCGCACTGGGAGCGTGCTGATGTTCCGGTTCGAGGCGGACCTGAAGGTCTTCCTGCATCGTGAGCCGGTCGACTTCCGGGCCGGCATCAACAGCCTGGTGGCACTGGTCGAGCAGTCCATGCAACTCGACCCGTTTGCGCGTGCCGTGTTTGCCTTCCACAATCGCAGACGCAAGCGGGTCAAGTTGCTGTTCTACAGCCTGATGCTCACGTGCCGCGCGTGCAACGTCGAACCTTATGCATACCTGCTACGTGTGCTCACCGAACTTCCGCAACGGCCGCCCGGCACAGACATCACCGACCTTCTATCGTTCAACCTTGCGACGCGCCCAGCTGCGACGGGGACCTCTGGTTGATGCAATGCGTGCCGGTTTCCAGGCAGCGCACAGCATCGGCGCCGGCACCCGGGCATGGCAGGTACAGCCGATCGCGACATCGGGCGATAATACAAGTCCGCCTGCGCCCAATACGTTGCCTTGCTCGAATCCATGCCCAAGTCCTACGCCATCTACACACTTCGCGCGCAGATCCGTGATATCAAACCGCCCGTCTGGCGGCGAATCCAGGTCGACGGCAACATCACCTTGCGCAAGCTGCATCACATCCTGCAAGCCGCCTTCGGGTGGACCGACTCGCATTTGCATGACTTCGAGATCGATGGACGGACTTACGCAATGGGCGACAACGACAATATGCTCGATCTGTTCGCTGAAGATCCCGAGATGATGGATGATCGCAAGGCACGGCTACACCAACTCGCATACCCCGGAAATCGGTTCCTCTATCGATATGACTTTGGTGACGATTGGTATCACGACATTCAAGTGGAAGAAGTCGCGCGAACTGACCATGAACCCTACAGCGAGGCATGGATTGTTGCCGGAGAACGTGCCTGTCCACCGGAGGACAATGGCGGTACGCACGGATATACGGAGATGTTGCGTGTTCTGAGCCACGAACCGAATAGCGACGAGGCGCAAGAGCTCAGAACATGGGCGGGTGACAATTTCGATGCCGAACTGTTCGACCGACGGGCGGCTAACGCGACGTTGCTGCGGATGGCGTGGAATACCTGGTGCAAAAAGTAGCCACGCTTCAATGCCGGCCAATGCGGCTATCGACCCGGTGTGCTTAATCTAGCGCTTACGAACGACCGCAACGAGGGGAAACTGCCGTTGAGGGGACATCGGATTGGCCGGCAGAAGTGGGTCGGTTACGGAAACTATCCGCGCGGGGGATCCGAGCTCTGTTTCAGGCGCTTAGCACCTTTTTGAACCGTTGCACGTCAACTCGTCGACCGACTGTAGACTCCATTCGACGCTCGAGCGACTCCTTGCGCTTTTCTTCAGCGTTCGCGATGAAGT